>JAUNCS010000029.1:0-18495 GCA_030526485.1 Erysipelotrichaceae bacterium
TTATCTGAATGATTTTACCCAGTTGATTAAAGAATTATGATAAACATTTTCTCTTACTGATTTTAGCATCCCTTCAGTAATTGGGCCATTCTTGGCCATCTTGGCTAAAATGGCATCCTGCAGTTCTTCAATAGACATATCCTCATAGTTTTTATTGCAAACTGTGAAATCTTTCTTTAATTCTTCTTTGATTACTTCTTTAACAGGTTCAGGAAGCTTGATTTCTATCTTCTTGTAGTCAGTACCTTTCTTAAGTAGAATTTCGCCACTGTTACCCTTTAAATGAACTCTAAGTTGATTATTATCAGGAATGTATTCTTCATTGGAGAACAAACCGATATAAGTATCATTTGTATCAAAATAGAAGTCATGTTCATCGTTAGAGTTGGATACACAAACCATGATCTTTTCATTATCCAGTTCCCTGAAATAAGAATAATAAGCTGTCTGTAGTTCTACCTGTTTATATGAACCATAAGATAAAACCGGGTTCTCTTTTCTTAAATTACCTAATAAAGCAATAATCTGCGCGTAATAGTTATCATTAACGGCGTTTTGATACTTTTCTATCTCAATATATGGTCTGATATCATCATCGGTGCCACCACGATACTTATGACCCTCAATACCTAGTTCACTACCATAGTAAACAGATGGTACACCAGGTAGGGTATACAACATGATATGTACAGGCAGGAAGTGTTCCTTATTGTTTAACTTGGTGATGATTCGCTCAACATCGTGGTTATCCACAAAGTTATATAAATCAAGGTTGCCAATCTGAGAAAGTCTATTCACTGTATGAGCTATTTCAAAGAAGTTATGATCATTCATACCTGAGAATAAAGCTTTGTGTAACTGATAGTTGGTAACTGAATGAAGGGTAGAGTCATTTACCCATCTTGCATAGTCACCATGAATTACTTCGCCCATCAGCCAGAAGTCTTCTTTTACTTCTTCAGCTGTTTTTCTTAACTCTTTCATAAAGTTAAAGTCCAGGACATCGGCTGCATCTAGTCTAATGCCATCAACATCAAATTCACTCACCCAGTATCTGATAACGTCAGTAATATAATTGACTACTTCCGAATTTCTTTGATTAAGTTTTACCAGTAAATCATAGCCTCCCCAGTTTTCATAAGAGAAGCCGTCATTATAGGAATTATTAGACCAGAAATTAACGTTGCAGTACCAGTCCTTATATCTTGAATTTTCTCTGTTTTTCTTTAAATCTTTAAACGCAAAGAAGTCTCTTCCGGTATGATTAAAGACACCGTCAAAGATTACTTTTATGTCATTATTGTGGCATTCCTTAACAAAGTTTTTTAAGTCTTCATTAGTACCTAAACGATTATCCAGTTTTTTATAGTCGGTTGTCTCATAACCATGTCCCACTGATTCAAAAAGGGGACCAATATAGAGGGCATTAAAGCCTTCTTCCCTTAGATGTTTAATCCAGGGAATTAAATTGTTTAAACGATGTTCAAGAGTCTTATAATCATTTACCTTTGGAGCATTTAACATACCTAATGGGTAAATATGATAAAAAACCGCTTCATTATACCAAGCCATATTATTAAAAAACCTCACTAATATCATTCTATATCAGTGAGGTTAAATTTAGCTTAATGTGCAGGCATTTTCTTCACAAGACGGATCATTTTCTGCTTCGCCATTTATTAAATCAATTTCAAAGTATTCGCTGATCCACTTTGATAAATTGTAGGCATTGCGATAAAAGTCAATATCTTCATCCGCCTTGGCATCCAAGTAATCCAGCATTTGACCTTCCTTAAAGACGACAAGGGAAGGGGTGTATTTGATTTCTGGAATATGCGTCTTAATCAGTTCAAGGCTTATTGAATATATCGGTAACTGTTCACTTTTCGCAAATTCTTCAACTACTGGTTTAAAGCTTGCGCAGGCGCTGCAGCCATTTAGATATACCAGTAGTAAGAAGTTTTCTCTTTTATTCTCTAATTCAACAAGTGAATTTAAATCAAATAACTGCTTAATATTGGTTTCATTTCTATCAGTAATATTGACATTGTTGTTTGTCTCTTGAACATTTAGTGGATTTAAGGCGTCAAAGTTGATCTGATGATAAACAACTGAACTAAAGTCATATGTGCCATCTTCCTGTTTGGTAGAAATAGCATTCTTGCCTTCGTAGTACCAGAAACCACCAACATTGTAGATCTTGTTTGCATCATAGCCCAAGAACAACAATAATTGTTTCATCTGGTAGGCATAACCGCCACCTCCACATATTAGGAATATATTTTTATCCTTAGGGAAGTACTTGTTGATGATATCTTCCGATTCCTTATAGTTGGCTGTATAGATGCCATCTTTTAAAGTAAATAAGGTTTTACCACTATAGGAATTACCTACTTCTTCTGGTAAGCCTACTGGATTACAGATATAAGGGAAGGGTAAGACTTCAAAGCCCTTGATATAGCCTGAAAGGTAAGAGTCACCGCCGATAGCTTCATAGTTAGCTTCATCCTTAAGCATGCGCATATCATAATAAACGCTGTCTTTACGATTTAAGTAATTATCAATAGTAGCTTCATTGATATTTTTATCGATTTCAAACATCTCTCCGCGAATTCCACTGTCTTTTTCTGGCAGAGGCAGTTTAGACTGGCATCCTGTTAAGAAGATGCATAACAATATACATATAATTTTTTTCATATAACTTTTTTAACATTATTAATCTGTTTATGCAAACGATATAATACATAAGAAAAGAGGACAGATATGAAAATTGGTATTGTAATAGCTATCGCTAAAGAATTAAAAGCTTTTTTGGAAAGTGATTATATTGTCGAAGAAATAAAGGAAGACTATAAGGAAGTCTATAAGACCAGTGTAAACAGCAATACGGTTTATGCGATTAAGTCAGGCTGTGGTGAAATTGATGCGGCTTGTGCTACCCAGTATTTAATTACCAAATATGATGTTGATGTGATTATCAACTTTGGTGTAACTGGTGCGATTGTAAAAGACTTAAATGTGGCTGATTTATTTGTGGTAAAGGGTGCGGTAAATCATGACTATGATGTTTCGCCTGTTGATCCTTTAAAGCCTCATCAGTATGAAGAATTTAAAGATATTTATATCCCACTTGATGAAGAATTAATCAAACTGGTGAAGACTATTAAACCAGATATTAAGGAATGCAATGTAGCCAGTGGTGACCGTTTTGTGGAAAAAATCGAGGATAAAAATAATCTGGCAAAACTGGGTTGTGAAATCTGCGATATGGAAATTGCGGCTATTGCCCGTACTTCTTTCTTAAACAAAAAGCCTTGTGTATCTATTAAGTGTATTTCTGACAGTTTAGAGGGCAGTGGTATTGATTTTATGACTAATGTAAATCGTTCAGCGGCTTTGGCTTTTGAAGTAATACAAAAATTATTATTAAAATTATAAATATTCATCAAAAGCATATTGCTATTTTTTAAACTTGCCTTATTATAAAAGCGTGCTAATATATGATGGTACGTTTTAATGAGGGAAGAACATGAACGAACTACAAAAGCTTGCGAAGAAGAAAATTCAAAACCCAAGTTTAGTATTAGACATTGATGAAAAGGACGAAGGTGCTTTCATCCTTATCTACAATCGTTTGAGAATGTCTATGTCTCAAAAGGATTTAGCAGATTTAAGTGGAATTTCTCAGTCTACTATTTCTAAGATTGAAAATGGTGTGATCATGCCAACTGCTTTCACTTTATCAATGCTAGCTAAAACTATGGGCAAAAAGCTTTCTATTGAGTTTCAAGACGTGCAATAGAGAGAACGGATAGTAAATCTATCAAACTTAAAATCGCAATTTGAAGACTATCTTCGTGAAGACTCACATATCTGATTAAAAGGGTGTGCGAGTCTTTTTTCTTTTGGTAGAAGTCCGAAAGCATGCTTACTTTTAATCCCTTACTCTTGGCTATTTCCTTGGCTTTCTTATCGCTTATTTCATATGGATACTTAATCAAAAGATGTAAACCGGAATCAGCTTCTGAAATGTCTAAGTCCTTATAGAAAGCAGTATTCTTTAATTCATTTAAAAATTCATTTTTTAAGTCACGATATCTCTTCTTTGAACGATTTAAATGTCTTTCAAAGGCCTTTGATGAAATAAACTCAGAAAGTATTAGCTGATCTAATACGGGAACAGTGCAATGATATACTTTCATCTTTTCCTTATATTCACTTAAAAGACTTTCTGGCAAGACCATATAGGCAATACGAAAAGAAGGAGCCAGGGTAATAGAAAAAGTATTTAAGTAGATGACCGTATCATTATTGTCCAGGGCAAATAAAGGGGAGATAGGTCTACCCTTTAGTCTTAGTTCCGAGTCATAGTCATCTTCAATGATGAATTTATTATTATTTTTGGCCCATCTTAAAAGCTCGTATCGGCGGCTTATTGGCATCGTAATGCCGGTAGGATAGTGGTGGTTGGCTGAAACATGGACAATATCCGCATCAGCTTCTTTTAAAGCCTTAATATTAATTCCCTTATCATCCATATCAATAAAAGAATGCTTTAGCTCATTTCTTTGATAAACAGAGGCAATGGCCTTGTGTCCGGGATTTTCCAAGGCATAGTGCTTCTTGCCAAAAAACTGTATTAATAATGAATAAAGATGTTCACTGCCTGAACCAATCACAATCTGCTTACTGCTTACTTTCATTCCCAGATATTCATTTAAATGCTTGGAGATAGCTTCTCTAAGTTTTAGAACACCATTATATTCAGCTGGTCTTAAAATACTTTCTCTTTCTTCACTTAATACCTTACGGGTGATTTTAGAGAAAGTTGAAAAAGGAAAGTAGGAAGAATTAAGGTTGGTACTGCTTAAATCAATTAAGTAGGGATTACTTAGCTCTTCTTCTTTTTCTACCTTGACTTCTCTATTGGACTGAAATGTTTCAATCTCACTTACATAGTAGCCCTTCTTCTCTATCGAATAGATATAGCCTTCGGAAAGTAACTGTTCATAGGCGTTTTCAATAGTTATTAAAGAAACGGCCAGCTGCTTGGCCAGTGTTCTTTTACTTGGTAATTTTTCATCGGCTTTAATGTTATGGTTTTTAATATCGAAGGCAATACATTCATAGATGTACTGGTATAGTGGTTTATTTAAATCTTCGGGAATAGTATATGTAAGCATAAATCTGGTCCTATCAAAAAATACAAAACTGGTTATTTTAGTAATGTCACATCAATTATATACTGAGGATGTTTTAAAGGGAGATAGTTTTATGGGAAACAAAAAAGTATTACGATTAACAATCACTGCCTTACTGGCAGGCTTGAGCTATGTAGCTTTCACATATTTAAAAATTAATATTCCAACACCTGCTGGTAGCACTGCCTTCCACTTGGGCAATACCTTCTGTGTTTTAGGTGCCTTATTACTGGGTGGACCAATCGGTGGTTTAGCTGGTGCCATTGGTATGAGTATTGCGGACATTATGGACCCTAGATACATCATGGTAGCGCCAAAGACTATGATTTTAAAATTCATGATTGGTGTTACTGCTGGTTTCTTAGCTCATAAGGTTTTCAATATCAGAAGTCTTAAGGGCAAGGAATTAACTATTAAGGTGGCTTTATCAGCTCTTGGCGGTATGTTGTTTAATGTGGCAGGTGAACCGTTATTTGGCTATTTCTATTACAAGTTCATCTTGAATATGCCAGAAAAGGCTGCCAGCACACTTATGAAGTTTAATGCGGTTACTACAATGACTAACGCTATCTTAGCTGTTATTATTTCAACCGTTTTATACTTAGCGATTGCTAAACGTTTAAAAAACAGTCAGATTTTAAAAGATATCGGACCAAAAGCCAACCATTTCTAAAAAGTGTTGGCTTTTTCTTTGTATAATAAATAAAAGAACGCTAGAAATAATTCATAGCTTTTAGGAGAATGGGAAGATGGCAGATTCAACTAGAAAGGCAATTATTGACGCCTTTAATGATTTACTGGAAGAAAAAGAATTTTCAAAAATTACTGTAAAAGACATTGTTTTAAAGTGTGGCATCAATAGAAACTCTTTTTATTATCACTTTGACGACATTCCTTCACTTTTGGAAGAAATCATTGCCGAAGACTTAAATGAAATCATGAACTACTATCCTAAAAAGGAGCAGACTCTTGATGGAATTCTTAAAGCTATCTATGAATATCTTTACTATAAGCGCAATAAGATTTATCACTTATATATTTCTTATTCAACCAGAGTCTATGAAGGTAAGATTATGAGGGCCTGTCAGGGACTGGTTGATGCCTATTGTGCGGTTGTCTTTGAAGGAATCGAAATTCCTGCCAAAGAGGAAGAAGACTGTAAGCGTATCATTAAAAATCTCTTATTTGGTACCTGTGTTGATTATGTGCTTTCCTGCAATAATAATCTGCCAGTACCTAGTTATCTCGCTTTAGCGGATGCGGTAAGAATTATCACTAAAAATGTAAAAGAAGCTAATCATCAAAAATAGAAGACCAGCTTCTTTTTAATTTATCCAGACTAAAGGCTGCATTGGCAGGACTGGTAGAAGGAAGTAATGTAATATCCATACCAGTAGTTTCTTTCTGATACAGGTTATATAACTCGTAGGCTTTCTTACCATTGGCATAGATTCTTTTAATATTTGAATTATCAATAATTTCTTTTAAGTCGGTTGGAATCACATCACTGATACTGGCATCACTTGATCCCTTAATATGACAGGACTTAATCACATCATAGACGGCTATCTTATGTCTTAAGAGGAAGTCTTTCTTTTCATCATTGCTTAATGGTAATTCTTCGTTGAAGAGTTCTGATAAAAGCTTAAAGAAACGATTGTTCTTATTACCGTAATAAAAATCATTTTCTCTTGATTTAACACTGGGAAAAGAGCCAAGTATTAAGACCTCGCTGTTTTTATCATAGACAGGTTTAAAGGGGTGACTTAGATATTCCATAAGGACATTATAGACTAGAAGGTGTAGAATAATTTCTAAAGAAAGTGTGGTTAATAATATGCGTATAGTAATCAAGATAGGTACCTCTAATATTACCTATAAAACAGGTAATTTAAATATCAGACATGTCGAAAACATGTGTCGTGTTTTCTCGGATATCAAGAACAGTGGACATGAACTGATCATTGTCTCTTCCGGTGCCATTGGTATGGGTGTTGGTAAGCTGTCTTTAAAGAAAAGACCTGACGATATTGCTGGCAAACAGGCAGCTGCTTCTGTTGGTCAATGTGAATTAATGTATACCTATGACAAGCTTTTTGGTGAATACAACCACACTGTTGGTCAGATTCTTTTGACAGCTGATGATGTCAAAGATGAAAAGCGTGTAAATAATTTTAAAAATACAATTGAAAGACTGCTGGAATTCGGGGCAATTCCAATCATCAATGAAAATGACACTATTGCGGTTGATGAAATTACCATTGGCGATAATGATACTTTATCAGCTATTGTAGCCAGCCATATTGATGCAGATTTATTAATTCTGATGTCAGATATTGACGGCTTATATACCAAGAATCCTAAAAAGTATGCAGATGCCAAAAAGATAGATTTAATTGAAGAAATTACTGATGAAGTTATGGCCTTGGCTGATGGCAAGGGCACAGAACTATCAACTGGTGGCATGGCTACTAAACTTAAGGCTGCCAAGATTGTAACAGAAGCGGGTTGTGATATGGTCATCATCAATGGTGAAAAGATTTATGAACTATACGATTTATTAGAAGGCAAGAATATCGGTACACGATTTACAGGTAAAAAATAATGGAAACAAGAGACTTATTAAAACAGGCCAAGGAAGCTACGAAAGTCTTAAACAGCTTAGATAATACTAAGAAAAATGAGGCACTTTTAGCTATGGCTGAGCAGCTAATCTTAAATACCGAAGATATTCTAAAAGCCAATGAAATTGATATAAAGAATGTAGAAGGCAAGATGGGCAATGTAATGATTGACCGTCTTAAATTAAGTAAGGAAAGAATTGAAGGTATGGCTAATGGCCTAAGAGATGTAGCCAAACTTCCTGATCCTACCTATAAAGCAATTAAAGAAATAGAAAGAGATAATGGTCTAAAAATCACCAAGATGTCAGTACCAATGGGTGTAGTAGCAGTAATCTATGAATCAAGACCCAATGTTACCAGCGATGTGGCATCTTTATGTTTAAAAAGTGGCAATGTGGCTGTTCTTAGATCTGGCAAGGAAGCTATTAATTCAGCTACCGCCATTGTTAAGGCAATGCATGAAGGCTTAAAGAAAGTTAATCTGCCTACAAGTTTAATTAATCTAGTAAGCGATACAAGCAGAGAATCAGCTAATGAAATCATGAAGGCGGTTGGTCTTGTTGATCTACTGATTCCTAGAGGTGGTAAGGGTCTTATTAAATCATGCGTTGAAAATGCCTTAGTACCAACTATTGAAACTGGTACTGGTATCTGCCATATTTACGTGGATGAAAGCGCAGATTTCGATAAGGCTTTAAATATTATTGAAAATGCCAAGACATCTAGGCCTTCTGTCTGCAATGCAGAAGAAGTATTGCTGGTAAATGAAAATGTATATAAAGAATTCTTGCCATTACTTAAGAAAAGACTTGTTGAGACAAGAGAAAAGAATAAGGTTGAACTAAGACTGGATAAATTATCGAAGACAGTAATTGATGGTGTTGAAGCCAGTGAAACTGACTTTGATACTGAATTTTTAGATTACATCCTGGCAGTAAAAGTAGTAAAAGATGTCCATGAAGCGATAGATCACATCAATGAACATTCAACTGGACACAGTGAAGCCATTATTACCGAAAATGAAAATAATGCGACATTGTTTACTAATTTAATTGATAGTGCGGCTGTTTATGTGAATGCTTCAACCAGATTCTCTGATGGTGGTGAATTTGGCTTGGGTTGCGAAATTGGTATCTCTACCCAAAAACTTCATGCCCGTGGCCCAATGGGACTTGAGGAACTGACAACATATAAATATATAATTAAAGGAGAAGGGCAGGTGCGCTAATGAATAAAGTAGGATTTATTGGTATGGGCAATATGGCCAGTGCCTTGGCAAAAGCTATTTCCAAGACTGGTGCCTCTATTATTGCCAGCAATCGTTCAAATGACAAACTGCATAAGGCTTGTACATCTTTAAAAATGAAGCAGGCTACCAATATCGAAGTAGCAAGCGATAGTGAATATGTCTTTTTAGGTGTTAAACCGCAGATTTATCCAAGTGTCCTGGAAGAAATCAAAGAAGTACTTTCAGAACGCAAAGATGACTATAAGGTTGTCTCTATGGCTGCCGGTGTAACTATTGATACTATCAAGGAATATCTTGGTAAGGATACCAAGGTAATCAGAATCATGCCTAACTTACCAGTAGGACTTGAGGAAGGTGTCGTTTTAATTGCCTATGATGATCTGGCTTCAGTTGAAGACAAGGAAGAATTCAAGAGTCTTTTAAGAAAGTCAGGAACTTTACTTGAAGTACCCGAAAACAAGATTGATGCCGGTTCAACTATTTCAGGTTGTGGTCCAGCATTTATGTATATCCTGATGGATGCGATGATTGATGGTGGTATCTCATTAGGACTTACTGCTAAGGAAGCTCGTACTTTAGCGGCTCAGACCTTAATAGGTGCAGGCAAAACTGTTTTAAGTAAAGATAAGGCTTTAAGCGAACTAAAGAATGAAGTATGTTCACCTAATGGTACAACTATTGAAGGTGTAAAAGCACTGGAAGAAAATGGCTTTAGAAATTCAATGATCAAGGCTATTGAAGCTGTAAATAGAAGAAGTAAGGAATTAGCTAAGAAATAGATACTAGCTTATGGAAAACATAGATAAAAAGAATGTTATGAGCAAAAGAGCTACTGACTATAATAAGGCTAATACAAAAAGAGAAGTTCTTAATATGCACCTTGAAAAAGATAAGGATATTATAGATTTTCTAAGTACTGTATCTAACAAAAGTAGCTACATTAAAGAACTGATAAGAGAAGATATGAAGAGGCGTGGTTAAACGCCTTTTTATTTACCTTGTAATGTGGGTTTATCCATTGATGTTTATTGCTAAACTTATATAAATAAAAAAAGAAGTTGCTTCCAATATGAACCGTAAATAACGATTATCTTTGGTTTGTGTTTAATTTAAGCAAGATTCTTTTAAAAACCGTTTATTTTGATCTGTTTTTTGCATTTCTACATTCTCGTATTACATTAGTTAGATCCAACCCGTATAGATTGCAAAGATTTCCAAAAGTTTCAATGTCGATTTCTCTCTTGGCATTTCCCAATTGCAGATGGCGGGTCGGCTAACTTTGATAATGTTTGAAACATCAGCCTGTGTCCAATTATGTTCTTCTCTAGCCTTTTTAAAAATAAAACCCATTCTTTCATAAAATATACTGCTCATAATTATTCTCCATTTGTACATTGATTATATAGTAAATTTCAATAAGCGATAGCATTTATATAAAGAATATAAAGGTATCAATTTAATAAACTGAAGCATTGTAAAGTAAACGGCATTAATGAAAAGAATTGAAGAATATTAAACTTCATCTACTATTGTTTAAGTCAGAAATGAGGAAAGAAGCATGGAAGAAAAGAATATCCCACGGTATTGAAAAAGGATTGGAATTAGTTCGAAAGGAAATGATAAAGCATCTTATATACATTCAAAAATCATATATAAGATAGGGTTAACTAAAAATCCAAAAAAATTCCAATAATCTTCGAAAAAACCAAAAAAAATCCAAAATTTATCCACTTAAATCAATAGAATTTTACTTCAATTACACGCAATAAGATTTAACTAAAAGCCTTTTGTTAAGCTATATAAATAAAAAAGCCTTTATTTAAAGGCTTTTGTAAAAATTAACAATGGGGCGACCGATGGGACTCGAACCCACGGATGCCAGAGCCACAATCTGGTGTGTTAACCAACTTCACCACGGCCGCCATTTGCTTATTAATAATACATTAAGTTTCTAAGATGTGCAAGTCTTATTTAATAAAAATTCTCTACGAGTATTTCTTAAAGATTGATTTATATCTTTTATAGACCAGATAAGTACCAAGGATCACATTTAAGAAAAGGATGATGGTACCGATTTCTAGTTTAATAAAGGCGAAGATAGCTCCCAATAAAAAGATAAATGAATATTGTTTATACAACTTAGACATTTCCTTATTGTAAGAGGGAATATCTTTGATCTTGTCTTTTAAAGAGTCATCACCACTAAAGAATACAATAGGTTCAGCATTTTCTTTAACTGGAGAACCTAGTAAATAAAACGGTGCAGCACATAATAGATTTGCTAGTGCAATAATTAAACTTCCAAGCATAATTTAATTATAATATAATTAATGAAAATTTATGTATTAAGACATGGCGAGACCGTCTTAAACAGTAAGGGAGTCTTGCAGGGTCAGTCTAACAGTGAGCTTAATGAAAATGGTGTTAAGCTGGCAGAACTTACCGGAGAAGCTCTGAGTGACATTAAATTTGATGTCTGTTTTTCTTCACCTTTAATCAGAGCTTATAAAACTGCTGAGTTAATACTTTCCAAAAATAAACATGATGTTCCCGATATTATTACTGATAAGCGAATCATTGAAATGAGTTTTGGCAGATGGGAAGGAAAGGGATTTACTGATAAAAACTTTGAACTGCCAGAAAGATTCAAAATGTTTTATGTCGATATGTTTAAGTTTGAAAATGACGAAGAAGGGGAAAGCACTGAGGATATTCTAAATAGAACCAGGGACTTCTTTCTGGAAGTAGTAAACAATAAAGAATATCTTGATAAGAATATCCTGGTAGTCTGTCATGGTGTAGCTATGCGTGCTCTTTTAAATAATGTCTATGAAGATAAGATGGACTTCTGGCATGGAGGGGTACCCCATAATCTGGCTTTAAATATCATTGAAGTAAATGATGGTGATATTAAACTTATCGGTGAAGATTTAATCTTCTATGACCAGTCAAAAATTAATAATCTATTTAAAAAGTAGGCAATGCCTACTTTATTTGTTTACATAACTGATTACGTTATTAAATTCGATATGAGCTCTTTTCACCATTGCTTCCTTAGTTAAGAAGGCAACATGTGGTGTAAGAATAATATTCTTGGCATTGACTAATGGATAATCCTTAGCTAGAGGTGGTTCATAGTCAAAGACATCAATGGCTGCGCCCGCAATTCTTTCATTATTTAAGGCTTCAGCTAAGGCCACATTATCAACAATAGGGCCTCGGGCACAGTTGATAAAGATGGCTGATTTTTTCATTAATTCAATCTTTTCCTTGGAGATAAAGCCCTTTGTTTCACTGTTGTTTGGTAAGTGAAGAGAGATAATATCACTTTCTTTTAATAATGTATCAAGATCAACTCTTTCAATGCCTAATTCATTAAATTCAGCTTTATCACTTCTGTTATAAGCGATGACCCTGGCATCAAAGGCTTTGAAAAGTTTAGCTGTCTTGGTGCCAATATGGCCTAAGCCAATAATACCGACAGTCTTACCGGCAATTTCATTACCGATAAGCCCTAAAGAAGTTCCTTCATTTCGGGTAGCAATATCACCCTGCTTAACTTTTCTAAATAATTCAATAGTAAGACCAATTACCAGTTCACTGACTGCTACATCAGAATAGCCAGCACAGTTTAGGATTTCAATGCCTCTTTCCTTGCAATAAGCTTCATCAACATGGTCAATACCAGTAAAGGCTACCGCTATCATTTTTAATCTATTAGCTTTTTCAATAACGGCTTTTGGATACGGGTTATTAGCTATCATTACTACATCCTGGTCAATTGATCTTTTGATTAATTCTTCAATATCGGTGGTCTTGTTTTCGTAATATGTAAAATTATGTCCGGCATCTCTTAAGGGTTTAGATAGCTTTAGAACTTCTTCCTTAGAGATACCAATTGGTTCTAATAATGCAATGTTCATTTTTATACCTCGCTTATACTATTATAGTAGTATGGTGAAAATTGGTGAGCGTTATTTTGAAGTAAAAATCATTCGCAAAAACAATAAGAATATCTATTTAAGAGTCAAGGGTGATGTCTTGGAAGTAACCTGTCCTAGAAACATAGCCCGTGATGATGTCTTAAGATTTATTAATCAGAAGGCAGACTGGATTGATAAAACAGTTTTAAAAAGAGAAGTGAGACAGGAAACTTCAAAACTCGTTATCGATAGCGGTATTTACTATAAGGGTAAAAAGTATCCTTTAAATGTATTAAAGGGTAACGCTTCACTTAAAATTGATAAAGACTCTATTACTATTCATTGTCGCAGTGGGGAAATGGAAGATGCGATAAAGGTTTTCTATAAAGAAAGTAAGAAAGAAATACTTGCTGATATCTATCGTCTGCAGGATAAATATTTAAAGATCTTGAAAGACTATGGCTATAATGAAGTGCCGGATTATAAAATTAAGCTGTTAAAATCGATGTGGGGTGTAAACTACACCAAGAAGAATCTGGTGGTCATTAATGAAAGACTGATTCACTTTGAAGACAGGTGCTTAGAAGCGGTCTTATGGCATGAGTTATTACACTTTATCGTACCCAATCATTCCAAGCGTTTCCATGAAGTATTGGAATATCATATGAGTGATTATAAAAAGATTATTAAAAGTATCTATTAAGGAGAGAGATGAAATATATAGGATTAGATTTAGGCAGTGTAACCTGCGGTATTTCCAAAAGTGATACCGGTAAGATTGCCCAGCCAGTTAAGACAATGCGCTTTAAACCTGATGACTACAATGCCTGTTTTGATATGTTATTGGACTACTTTGAAGTAGAAAAACCCGATGTGATTGTATTGGGTTTACCTCTTTTAGAAAATGGCGATGTTGGCCCAAGAGCCCAGCTGTGCCTAGATTTTGGCGAAGAACTGGAAAAGGAAAGTGGTATTAAGGTAGTTATGCAGGATGAGCGCTGTACAACCAAGGATTCCCTGGAATTTCTGATTTCCATTGATATGTCACGTAAGAAAAGAAAGAAGATTATTGACCAGCAGGCAGCAGTTAGAATACTGCAGTATTATCTGGATGGCTTAAAAAATAAGTAGACAAATAGAGCAGATGTGTTTCAAATATCTGCTCTTTTTATATGATTTGGGGTCATATTTTTATATCGTATTAGGCAAATGATATAATTTGTGTAAGAACGGACCTAAAGGGGAACTGGCTATGTCTAAGTTAAATAAAGAAGTTTTTAAGGAAAAACTGTTACCGGTAATCATGGGTATCTTTTTCACTGCCCTGGCTTTCTTTATTACCCTCAGTATGGTTTTTTATAATACCGATAAGATTTTTTCAGATAAGCTCTATCAGGGTAATGGCGTGCCAGCCAATAATATTAAGATAATTGCGATTGATGAAAAGACTATTGCCGAATATGGTGATGTCTCATCATGGTCTAGAGATATTTATGGAAAACTATTGGATAAGTTAAATGAAAACAGCAGTCCAGCCGTAATTGGTTTCGATTTACTCTTTGTCGATAATAAGGCAGGTGATGAAGAATTTGTTGAGGCTTGCAAGAAATATAAGAATGTCGTAAGTGCTATTAATGTTGTCTATAAGACCAAGGTGGACTTTAGTGGTGATAAGGTAAGTATCGATAAGGAAAATATCGATTTACTGGAATATCCATTCAATGATTTAAAGAAGGCTACCGACAGTGGCTTTGTGATACCTATCTTGATCGCGATAACAGTGTAAGATATGCGAGATTAAGTTGTGACAATAATGGGGAGAAACTTTATTCTTTCTCATATACCATCTATAAGAAATATTGTGAAGCTGTAAATAAAAATGCCTATGTGCCTAAGACTTATGGCAGTAGTTTATTTACTTTTGAATATCAGGCCAAGAACAATACCTATGAAACAGTATCAATGGCTGATGTCTTAAATGGAAATGTTGATTCTCGTGCTTTTAAAAACTGCATTGTTTTAGTGGGTGCTCATGCCCCAGGTATGCAGGATAATTACAATACACCAATCGTTAAGGGTGAACAGGTCTATGGAGTAGTAATTCACGCCAATATCATCAATGCCTTAATGGATCATAATACTGGCGTCATGATGGATGTAAGAACCTATGCGACTTTTGTAGCTATTGTCTGTGGACTATTCTATTTTGCGACATATAAGCTAAAGATAGTTCCTTCAACTATTCTACTGGTGGTATTGATTGTCTTGGATATTTTCTTGTATAAGACTTTATATTCACTGGGCTATGTCTTCAATATGATTGAACTACCAATATTTGCAACACTTATCTATGCCTATAATCTGGTAATCAAGTATTTATCAGAAGTTTTAAAGAAGCGTAAGATTCTTTCAGCTTTCAAGAAATATGTAGCTCCACAGGTTGTTGAAGAGATTTCCAAGAAGGGTGAATTCAATATTGTCCTTGGTGGTGAAAAAAGAGATATCGCGGTACTCTTTGTTGATATCCGTGGTTTCACCCCAATGTCTGAAGGTTTGAAGCCTGAAGAAGTAGTGGAAATTTTAAATGAATATCTAAATCTAACAACCAACGCTATCTTTAAGAATAAGGGTACTTTGGATAAGTATATTGGTGATGCGACGATGGCGGTCTTTAATGCCCCAATTGATTTGGATGACTATGTCTATCGTGCAGTTTTAACAGCCTTAGATATCGCCAAGGGCAGTGAAGCTCTTCATCAGAAACTGATGGATCGCTTTGGCAAGTCGGTAAGCTTTGGTATCGGTGTAAACTGTGGCGATGCGGTCGTTGGTAATATTGGTTGTGATTTCAGAATGGACTATACCGCTATTGGCGATACTGTTAACACAGCGGCACGTCTTGAAAGTAATGCCAAGCCTTCGCAGATTCTGATTTCTGAAGAAGTTAAGAAAAGACTTGAAGGAAGAATTAAGGTTACCGAAATTGGCTATATTCCTTTAAAGGGTAAGAGCAAGGAAATCTGTGTTTATCAGTTAGATGATGTTTTATAAAGAGAGACAAATATGAAGAATTTATATATTATTCCGGATATGGCAAATATTGAAGAATCATGCAGATTGGCCGATGAATACAATCTGGCTTTTGAATATAATGATTTCTTTAAACCGGCTGTATTAAAAGATGATGAACTGATTAAAGAAAAAATAGCTTTCTATAAGAATTTAAAGAGAGACCGTTCATCTGATACCTTACACGGTGCTTTCTATGATATTACTATTCATTCGGATGATCCGGATATCTATGAAATATCTAAAAAGCGCATTGTAAAGTGTATGGAAATCGCCAAGGAATTAGGTGTTAAGGGTGTAATCTTTCATACCAACTTTATCGCTAATTTTAAGGAAGATTTTTATAAAAGAGGCTGGTTAATTAAAAATGAACAGTTCTTTAGAGAACTGGCTAATAAATATCAGGATATTGATATCTATATGGAAAATATGTTTGATGATGAGGCTGACTTATTAGCTGAGTTGGCTAAGCAACTTAGTGATCTTAAAAACTTTGGAGTCTGCTTTGACGTAGCTCATGAAAGAGTTTTTGGTATTAAGGACTTTAAGGAACAATTAAAGCCTTATACCCGTCATATGCACATCAATGACAATAATGGTCTAAGTGACCAGCATAAGCCAGTTGGTGAAGGAATTGTTGACTGGAAGGCTTACAGTGACTTCGCCAGTGAAGTAAAACCTTCTGTTTTAATAGAAGTTACTTCTATTGAGGGACAGAAGAAATCAATTGAATTTTTAAAGAATAATCATCTTTATCCATTTAACAGATAAAGATTAAGGGTGAACTTATGATAGGTGCAAACGAATTAAGGACAGTAGTTGAAATCGGTATTCAATTAACAGCAGAAAAAAGTCCAACTAAACTATGGGATGAAATGGTTAATAAGGCCATGGAAATTGTAAGTTGTGATGCAGGTACCCTGTATCTGTACAAGGATTCTAAACTGGAATTTAGAATCATGAAGACTTTATCCATGGGTGTCAACAAGGGTGAAAATGGTGAGAAGATTGATCTGCCACCAGTCCCATTAAAAGAGGAAAATGTCTGCGCCTTTTCTGCTATTCACCATAAACTTATTAACATTGAAGATGTCTACACCAGTGATGAATTCGACTTCTCTGGTCCGAAAAAATATGATGCGATGACAGGTTACCGTACCGGTTCAATGATGGTGGTACCGTTAGAAAATACCGAAGGCTTACTGGTTGGTGTCTTACAGTTAATTAATAAACTTGATGAAGATAAGAAAATAATTCCTTTTAGCGAGGATGACGAATTTATTTTAAGATCTATGGGTTCAATGGCGGCGATGTCGGTTACTAATTTGTGGCAGTTAGAAGAAATCAAGGAACAGATGCATTCTTTTGTAAGAGCCTTTGCTTCAGCGGTCGATGAAAGAACACCTTACAATGGTTCTCATACCCGAAAGGTTACAGTATATGCCAATATATTGGCTAAATATATTAATGAAGTATATAAGAAGGGTGAATGCTCAGATTACTTTGATGACAACAGAAGAGAACAGTTGTCTCTGGCGGCTACTCTTCATGATATTGGCAAGATGATAGTTCCATTAGAAGTAATGAATAAGGCCAGTCGCCTAGAAAGCGATATGCCTTTAATTGAAAGTCGTTTTGAATTATTGAAAGCCTTATATGAAAAAGACTTCTATAAGGGCTTAATAGATGAAGAAACATATCTTGATACATTAAACAGATTAAATGAAGATCTGGAATTTATCAGAGCTAAGGAAAAAAGTGGTTTTATGCCTGATGATGCCTTATTAAAGGTTGAAGAAATAGGCAGGGAAAAATATATCTATGAAGATGGTAGAGAATTATACTGGCTATCTTCTAAAGAAAAGGAATGTCTAAGTATCAGAAAGGGTACTTTAACAGCAGATGAACGTGTCATTATGGAAAACCATGTCGTAATGACTAAAAAGATATTGGGCAATGTTCATTTCAATGAACTGTACAGTAATGTGTCAACTTTTGCGTCAATGCACCATGAATATCTGGATGGCAGTGGTTATCCTGAACACTTAAAAGGTGATGAATTACCACTTGAGGCCCGCATCATGGCGGTAGTAGATATCTATGATGCCCTAACCAGTCGAGATCGTCCTTATAAGGAGCCGATGCCTAGGGCTAAGGCTTTCGCTATTTTGAATTCGATGGCTGATGAGGGTAAACTGGAAAAAAGAATTGTCGAGTATTTGCAGGCGGCATTAGAAAATATAAGTGATGAGACAATCGATGAAATGTCTAAGAATAATTTCGATGTAATCTGAAAGGATGAATTATGAAAAAGATAAATATGAAAAAGATGAATTATTAATAGATGATTTACTTATAGAAAAAAATGGAAATATAGAAATATATTATGCTCCACACAATGAGTATTTAAATTCAAAAGCCAAGATATT
>JAUNCS010000029.1:18505-27053 GCA_030526485.1 Erysipelotrichaceae bacterium
ACGGAACTTTCCTTACCTTCTGGACAAGAAAAGTATTAAAAGCCAAAAAATATGAAAAAGATAATGCAGACTCTTTTGGCGGTGATGCTGATTTTAGGCATCAGTCCTGTCAGGGTCTTTGCGGCTAATGGCGATAATGCAGTTACGGTTAGTTTCTATGATTATGAACCAAGTAATGGAAGCTCCGTATTCTTGAGTTCATTTGAAGCAAATGATGCCAACAGCAATACTTTTGAATTGACTTTCCCAGATGTGGAAGTTTCAAGCAAAACAATGCCTGATGGTACAATACTGGCTTTTACTGGCTGGAAGCCTTATAACATTACAGCTGCTTTATATGATGATTGCGATATTACTTTCCCAGCGACTGATGTAGGTCGCGGTTATGGTGCAGGCCATTGGGTAAATCTTACTTTCGATAAAGTTGATATTGCAAGTGGCGAAAGAGTTCCTTGTGGACAGGGTCATCAGTTAGCTTTTATCGCTAATTATGAAGTAGTGGATATCGGCAATGTTGTCGTTGAATACTATAGTGGCTTAACTGGTTGGACTTTAAAAGAACTTGGTTTTGATATCCCAAATGAAGTGGTGCCAAAATTATTAAGCGCTAAATATGATCCAAAAACCGGTTATTTCAGCAAGACTGTTGAAGTAGAATTACCGGCTGTTGATGAGATTCCAGACAGTGTATACAGCTTTAAGGGCTGGACTTCACCATTACGTGATTTAGGTGCTGATTTATTCTCACCTGGTACTAAAACTCAGGCGACAGTTGTTGATGATGGTGTAAAACGTGCAGTCGCTTTATATGCGGACTGGAATGTTGATATTACTATCAATATTGAATATGTTAATCAAGATGGTTTAACAATGACTTTTGACAGTGAGCCAAGAACTACTTGCACTGGTACTCATAATAGTCCTTTCCAGCTTTATTTCCCTACAGCTTATAAAACAGCTGTTGATATGCAAACTGGACAGACAACAAAGTATCGTTCATATGGCTGGACATTAAATGCTGATACAGCTACTTATGCCAATATGTCTTCTACTAATGCTTATTATTTCCCTAAACTGAATAAGCAATATTTAAGAAGTGACGCTAATCTTGTTTATAACCTTTGCGAAGTAAATGCTAGTAGTGTTACACAAAAAGTCGATCTATATACTAATGAAACAACTTATGTGTTTAACCCGGTATGGGAAACTATGTATTCAGTATCTAATATGTATTACTGGGGTACTACTTTAGATGGTTTAACTTTATATGATGCGGATGATAATCCTATAACCGTTACTTTACCGGTAGATACTAATGCATACTATGATTTAGACACCTATTCTGTCGATACTACTTATACAAAAGACATGGTTGTATATACTCATGACGCTAATGGTCAAAGAGACTTTGCCTATACTTTCTCAGGCTGGACTGATTATCAGGAAGGTAAATTTGGTACCTATGCGATAGATAATGTCATTCAGGGTGAATGGGTTAAGTCAAGTGTTAATCCAATGTCAGCTGTTGTAAGTTTTGATCCGGGTGATGGTACTTTTGAAGGCGCTGCTCCTTCAATTACAAGTAATCAGACTGATTTAACTAATTCAAAATATACAATTACTATCCCAGATGCTGAACCAAGTCTGGAAGGTTACTTCTTTGATGGCTGGACACTGGGCACAGATACTAAATATACAGCAGGAGATGAAGTAGAATTAGACTATTTTGATGGCAATCAGACATTTAATGCTACTTGGGTAGAAGTGATGAGTGCAACTGTTGAATTTAATTCAGCAGAGATTAATTATCATTCTGAACAGACTTTCACACAACCAAACAAGGAAGAACTGGAATATATCGTAAGTGCTCCATCTACTGCACCAGTAAGAGAAGGTTTCTTATTTAAAGAATGGGAAGACAGTGTCAGCGGTATGACTCTTGGTGTAAATGGCAGATGCAACTTTAGATATGACAGTGGCAATGTAATATTTACAGCTGTCTGGGTTGAAAAGAAGACCAGCACTATCAGCTTTGTGGTCGATGGTGAAAAATATGTGGCGGACTTAAATTTCTCAATGTCTAGCGCTAATCAGAGTGAATTTAATGTATTGTTCCCGGAAGTAGATCCTAGCAAGGATGATAAATTCTTCATAGGTTGGAAGTATGCAGATGATTCTGCTACTTACACAAAGGATGATGAACTAATTCTTTCATTTGATAATGCAGCTTATACCTTTACTGCGCAATGGCAGGAAAAAGATTCATCTGATGTAACTTTCTCAGCTGTTGATGCGGATTATAGTGAAACATTGACTTTCTATCAGGATGATCCTGAGGCTGGTAACTTTAAGTTAAGTTTCCCAGAAACTGATCCAAGTAGAGATGGCTATATCTTTGAGGGTTGGGTAATAAACGAAAGTGATACACCGGTTAAGGCTGGTTCTAATGTCTACCTTGATTTTGGCGAAAACTATACTTATACAGCAGTCTGGACTAAGGTAGTTACCGTTACTGTTAATTACTTTGCGCCAGAAATGGATTATCTGGATACTGTGACTTATACTCAAGGTAGTTCTGATGAAACAAGCTTTACAATTACTGTAGCTTCTGCACCATCAAGAAGTGGTTATGTATTTGATGGTTGGGTAAACAGTGTTGATTATAAAAAATATCAGCCTGGTGCTACTTTAACTTATGAATATGGTAGTGAAGATAGCAGTATTACTTTCTCTGCCAACTGGGTACAGTCTTTAGGCAAGGGTACTTTCACTTTATTAAAGGGTGTTTAGTATACAATGGCCGAAACTGTTACTTCGGTAAATGGCGATAATACAACTTATCCAGCTGGTACAGTTTTCTATGTACCAGAAGATGGCGAATATACATTTAGTTAAGGAGGTGCCAGATGAAGAATAAATTATTAATTATTACAATCAGTATCTTAATGGCACTTACTTTAGCTGCTTGTGGTAAAAAGGGTGAAGACAATAATACTGGTGGTGATATTGAAAAAGAAACTTTCCGCAGTATTAAGGTTTATGAAATTGAAAAGGGTAGTGCTGATGTCGAAAGAAAAGATGTTGGCAGCCTTAGTGTCTATAACAACATGCAGCTACAGGATCAGGACAAATTCCTAAGTCATGATGAAAGCTTTATTGAACTACAGATAGATAGCGATAAATATGCCCTGGTAGAACCTAATACCCGTTTCAGTATTGAGGCTTCAGGTACAGCCAAGGATTCTAAGACTCGTATTAATCTTGAAGAGGGTGCAATCACAACGGCTGTAAAGGAAAAACTGAGTTCTGATTCATATTATGAAGTAAAGACTCCTAACTCTGTCATGGCGATTAGAGGTACAGCCTTTAGAATTGAAGTAAGATATGATTTAAAAGGCATCTCACACACCAAACTGGAAGTTTTTGAAGGCAAGGTCGAATGTCGTTTAATCTTCCCTGATGGCACAACCGATTCTAATTCAGTATTTGCCGAACCTGGTTCAACAATTACCATGTGGGGTAACAGTGATACTGCTGATTATGATGAAGGTGGTATCAAGATTGACTACAGTCAGTTTGATAGGGAAGTATTGGAATTCTTGGGTATCTGTATTGATAGAGGCCACGACATTGAAATTGATAGAAGTGAAATCAATAAGCTGATTGCCAATATGGGTGATGGTGGAAATGATGATAATACAGAAACATCTGTAAACAATAACACAAATACTAATACTGTAACTAATACAAATACTAATAACACCACTACTGATACAAACAGTTCAACAAGTGATAGTGGTACGGGTAGTGATTCATCAGGAAGCGATAGCACAACAGATGATAATACGACAGCTACCAGCTTTACCGTAACTTTCACTTATAATGGTTCAACTTTCGCAACGCAGACGGTTGAAAGTGGTCAAAAGGCAAGTAAGCCAACACTGGTTCCTGCCGAGGGAGCTGGTTCTTGGAACTTTAATTTTGATACTTTAATCGAGGCTGATACAACAGTTGATTGGGTTATGAATATTAACTAAGGATCTGAAATTTCAGGTCCTTTTTATATGGCTTGTCAAGAGCAAGTTAAATATTTACATAGAAAATGTAAACTCTTACATTTTTAACATTTAATTAGCAGTGAATTCCCTTGTTTATATAGAAACGGGAGTCTAGAATGAAGTTAAGGAAGTTATCTATGTATAAGAATAATAATAAACAAAACGTAGTAAATAACAGGGTAGTTCTACCTCAAGGGGTAGCTGCTTTCCTTGGTCTTGCGAAAAATACATAAGGTAATTATGCGAACGTTTTGGATGCGTTCGTTTTTTTATAAGTTTGATAAGGAGGTATTAGATACATGAATCAAACACTAGATATGGAACTATTAAATGCTTGTAGTTCTGGAGATGAAGTTAAAGCAAAAGAATTGTTAGCTAATGGCGCTAGCGCTAACGCTACAAACGGTGATGGCCGTACCGCATTAATGAAGGCTGCAAAAAGAGGATATGAAGGTATTGTTGCTGCTCTACTAGAAGCAGGCGCAGATACTCGTGCTAGAGATAAGAATAATAAGAATGCTCTAATGGGTGCTGCTAAAAACGGCTATCTTGCTATCTGCCAGATGCTGGTTGATAAGGGTGCTGATGTAAACTCTCACGATAATAACGGCCGTACAGCTTTAATGAGAGCAGCTTTCCTTGGTCAGGAAAACGTTGTTGAATTCCTGGTAGACAATGGTGCAACTGTTGACGCTACTGATGAAAAGGGTCGTACAGCTCTAATGGATGCAGTATTAGCTTTCAAGGTTGATGTAATTCACTACTTATTATCTAAGGGTGCTAATGTCAACAAACAGGATAATGAAGGTTGCACATGTCTAATGAGAGCCAGCTATGGTGGTTACACAGATTTAGTTAATTACCTTTTATTAAAGGGTGCTGATAAAGAAGTATTGGACAACCGCGGTAATAAGGCTGTTCACTATGTTAGAACTGAATGTCTTGCTGATTTAAAGGACATTCTAAAGTAAGGAGATCGATATGAAAGATTATTTAGCTGATAGTATTCGTAATGTCGTTTTACTGGGACATTCAGGTGCAGGTAAGTCTTCTCTTATCGAGGCTTCTTTGCTTCAGTCAAAGGCTATCGAAAGATTTGGTAAGACTGAAGATGGTACTTCAACTGTAGACTTTGACCCAGATGAAATTAAGAAGGGTTTATCTATCTATTGTGCTTTAGCACCAGTTGAATGGAAAGATAAGAAAATTAACTTTATTGATACACCAGGATATCTTGACTATGAAGGTGAAAAGGTTTCTGGTTTAGCAGTAGGTGATAATGCACTTGTTGTGGTATCTGGTAAGGATGGCGTTGAAGCAGGTACTATCAGCGCAATGAAACTAATTAAACAAAGACATCTTCCAACTATTTTCTTTGTAAATAAGATGGATGATGAAAATGCTTCATTTGATAAAGTATTAGCTCAGTTAAGAGATAACTTTGGTAATACTGTTATTCCGTTTGAATATCCAATTATCGTTAATGGTAAATTAATCGGTTCTGTAAACATCATCAGAAAGAAGGCTTGGTACTATGCTAATCCTGGTACTCCAGAAGAAGTTCCTGCTGATCTAAAAGATGTTGTTGATGGCTACTATGAACAGTTTGCTGAAGCTATCGCTTCTGCAGATGATGCATTAATGGAAAAATTCTTTGAAGGCGAAGAATTTGATGATACAGATATCGCTAAGGGCTTAAAGGCTGGCGCAAGATCTGGTGAAATCAAACCAGTATACTGTGGCAGTGCTACTCAGGGCAGAGGTATTGAAAGAATTCTTGACCTGGTTTCTGAATACTTCCCAAGTTATGCGGAAATTCAGTCTTTCACTGCTCATGATGAACAGGGTAATGATGTTGAGTTAAAGACTACTGAAGAAGAAGCTCTTTCTGCATTAGTATTTAAGACTATCGTTGACCCATTTGTTGGTCGTATCAATTATGTAAAAGTTACTTCTGGTGTTCTAAAGACCGATTCAACTGTTTACAACGTTAAGAAGGACCAGGTTGAAAAGGTTGGTCAGATCTTCGTTGTTAAGGGCAAAAACCAGATCGCCGTTGGTAAGTTATTTACTGGTGACGTTGGTGCTTTAACTAAGCTGGCAGTAACTGAAACAAACGATACTTTATGTTCTAAGGAAAAACCAGTATTGGTAAATGAAATCGTTTATCCAAAACCAATGCTTGGTGTAGCTGTTTCTCCTAAGACTAA
Organism: Erysipelotrichaceae bacterium; assembly: GCA_030526485.1. Lineage (GTDB taxonomy): Bacteria > Bacillota_I > Bacilli_A > Erysipelotrichales > Erysipelotrichaceae > Colivicinus. Next base: position 24,774 of record JAUNCS010000029.1, read on the forward strand.
GGCTGATGAAGATAAGATGTCAGATGCTATCAAGAAAGTATTAACTGAAGACAGATCTCTAAGCTTTGTTAGAAATGCTGAAACTGGTGAACAGGTATTATATGCTTTAGGTGAACAGCAGATTGATGTTGTTCAGTCTAAATTAAAGAACAGATATAAGGTTGAAATCGTTACTAAGGAACCTAAGATTCAGTATCGTGAAACTATCAGAGGTAAATCTGAAGTTCAGGGTAAATATAAGAAACAGAATGGTGGTGCCGGTCAGTATGGTGATGTTTGGGTAAGATTTGAATATAACCCAGATGAAGAAGAACTTGTATTCGCTGAAGAAGTATTTGGTGGTTCAGTTCCTAGAAACTTCTTCCCATCTGTTGAAGCAGGTTTAAGAAGCTGTATGGCTAAGGGTCCTCTAGCTGGTTGCAAGGTAGTTAATGTTAAGGCTACTCTATATGATGGTTCATACCACCCAGTAGATTCTAAGCCAAATTCATTTGAAGCAGCTGCTAAGCTGGCGTTCAAGAAGGGTATCCCTGAAGCTAATCCAATGATTCTTGAACCAATTGGTAAGGTATCTGTTGTTTGTCCTGATGAATATACTGGTGATATCATCGGTGACTTCAATAAGAGAAGAGGTATGATCTTAGATACAAGTTCAACTGGTGAACCTGGTGAATCTCAGATTGATGCTGAAGTTCCAATGGCTGAAATGATGAAGTATGCAACTGAACTTCGTTCTATGACTAAGGGTAGAGGTACATATGTTATTGAATTTGATAGATATGAACCAGCACCTAAGCCAGTTATGGAAAAAGTAATTGCTGCGGCAGCTAAGGATCTAAAGGACGACGATTTAGATTAATTAAAAAATAAAAATATAACTAATAAGGGCATGGTGGAAACTGTGCCTTTATTTTGTTTAAAATATATATGTTTATGAAAAGAAAATTAATTGTCTCAGACTTAGATGGAACATTGTTTAACAGTAAGAAAGAAATAGCAGAAAGTGATATTAAGATTATTCAAAGATTAATCAGTGATGGACATCTGTTTACAGTGGCTACTTCAAGACACTATTTAACTTTAAGAAAGTATTTAAAAGATATTTATAACGAGTGTCCAATTATTACTGCCAATGGTTCTTTAATCTATGACGTCTTAAATGATGAAGTGATATTTGCCAATTATATGGAAGAGAGTACTATCAAAGATATCTGCAAGATAGCTTTAAGAAATAATTACCGCACCATGTTTCAGGCAAAGGGTAGATTATTACTTTCAAGTGGCCATTCTTTTATCAAGAAATATAAAGAAGGTGATATCCATATCCGAAATATCTGTGCTGATGTGATACCAGAAGAAGTGGATATAGATAAGGACTTTGATATGTCGGGGATTATTCAAATAAGTTTCCAGACTGAGGATGTAAAAGGATTAATGGAAACATTTGAAAAGGAAATCAATAATCCGTACATTGAATTTGTAAATACCAGCGAGGGGATTGTAGTTTGCAAGCCTGCCAATACTTCAAAGGCAACTGCCATTGAGTTCTTATTAAACTACTACCAAATGGATAAAGATGATCTGATTGTCTGTGGTGACGACAATAATGATATTGAAATGTTTGACTATGCCATTCACAGCATTGCCCCAAGCAATGCCAGAGATTCAATTAAGGAAAGAGCGGAATATGTAAGTTTAAGCAATGATGAACATGGCATAACTTACGCTTTAGAAAATTATTACAAACTATAGGGGTAAAGAAATGTTAAAAGAAAGATATGAAGAATACTATTTCACTGGCAACTATAACTGTGCTGAGTGCATTATCAGAGCTGCCAATGATGAATATAATTTTGGTCTAAATGACACGGCAATGCGTATGATGGCTGCTTATGGTGCTGGTATGCAATGTGGTAATACCTGTGGTGCTGTTACAGCTTGTGTTGCCGTACTGTCACTTCTATATGTAGAAGATAGAGCTCATTTATCAACTGATATCCGTCCAGTTTGTACATTATTCATAAGAAAAGTAAATGCAGTTTATGGAAGTACTTTATGTAAGGATATTAAGCCACAGACTTTTAAAAAGGAAATCAGATGTCAGTTAACTATTGAGAAAGTTCTTGCTTGTTTTGAGGAAACAGTTAAGGAATACGAAGAGTCTAGAAAGAACATATTCTAAATAAGAATAATTGCACAAATGTGTTGACAGCACATCTGTGAACTTGCTATATTTAGAAAGCTCACTTCCAAAAGAAGTGTTCACATAGATACCTGTCT
>JAUNCS010000062.1 GCA_030526485.1 Erysipelotrichaceae bacterium
TGTTTTAAAACATTTTGGTAATTTACTATTGATTTCTAATAGTTAATCTCCAATTTCATTAATTGTATTAATGTGTGAGAACACCGTTCTTTTAGATACGCTCAAAGAGTAAGCAATCTGCTCACCTGACATATACTCATCTACTTGTTTGCTTTTTAGCAATTCAATAATTTTCAGCTTAATGTTTTCCATAATTAGTTTTATTTGAATATAACAATATGCCCAATAATACGAAGTATAGTACAAACGAAATTACAGTGTTATTAATGCAGTACTGTATTGTGTACAAGCAGAATACTCCAACCATCAGGAATACATAATTATATATTTTGGTTCCCTTTAGCGTAACCAGTTCAAACAGTTTCTTAAGAATAAAGAATACAATAACCAGTTCAACACACAAAAGGAATACGTCCATTGTACTAATTTTGTTGTAGTAGTCTAACAGACTCTCTGCCAATTCTGTTGGATATCTTTGAGATAATTTTTCTATTGAATTATTCATACCAATATACAACAGGTTCATATAAGAGTTCATGTTATATATAAAGAAATTTACAATTGCGAAGCCACTATAAATTAGTGCTGCATTTTTCTTATCTCCATACAATCCCTTGATTCTTGAAAAGATAAATAAGACAAGTGTCATTACAAGTGCAAGCAATGCCACATAGTATTTCATATCTGTCATTGCACTCAGATCATCAAAGCCGATTGCCTTACAGCAAAAATTCATGATGATAGTGGCCAGAAGATAGATTGCTGCGCCAGCAACTATCTTCGTAACCATGTTTTCCTGTCTATTAGTAAATATATAGTACGCAGGTAATGTTAAACTTATAACCAAAAACGCTATTAGTAGTGCTAGTTTCATAGCACATCACCATTTGTAGCTATTACATTCTGATACCACTTAAATGAATCTTTCTTATATCTGTTTCCAGTACCAGTTCCATCATCATTGATATCAACATATACGAAACCGTATCTCTTACTCATTTCATTTGTTGTACAGCTAACGATATCAAATGGGCCCCATGGGCAGTAAGCAAATAGATCTACACCATCTTTAACAGCTTCTTCCATAGCTTTGATGTGTTCTCTTAAGTAATCAACTCTGTATTCATCGTGCACTTCATTGTTTTCTGTTAATTCATCAAGTGCGCCCAGACCGTTTTCGGCAATCATCATTGGGATTAGATATCTGTCGTAGTATAAATTCAATGAGTTTCTTAAACCTAATGGATCAATTGACCAGCCCCAGATTGATGCTTTTAATAATGGATTCTTTGAAATATCATTTAAACCCTTATTGTTCTTTTCATAAGAATTTAAACGGCTGTAGTAATAACTGAAAGCCATGAAATCTGCTGTATGATTCTTGATTAATTCAAGATCTTCATCAGTCATTTCGATGTTGAAGTTATTGTCTTTAAAGAATCTTAATGCATAACCTGGATATTCACCTCTAATTCTTACATCTGTATAGAACATCTGTGACATCTGGTTTTTCTGATATGTATAGAAGACATCTTCTGGTTTGGCTGTTTCCGCATAGCAGTTATGATCAGAAATCATAACACCCATCTGCATATTTGGATCGATTTCTCTTGCGACTGCAGTAGCCTTTGAACAAGCAACAAACTGATGATGAATGCACTGATATTTTGCTTCTTCAAGGTTTTCAACTTTATCACAAAGCATACCTAATGAGTTGAAAGCTTCAACATAAATCAAGTTAATCTGGTTGATTAAAATCCAGTACTTAACTTTAGAATGATATCTTTCAAAGCACACCTTACAGAATCTGGTGAAGAAATTAATAACGCGACGATCCTGCCATCCGTTATATTTTGTTACCAAGTTTAGAGGTAATTCATAATGGAATAAAGTAATGATTGGTTCCATTCCATAGCCAACGATTGTATCAATTAAATCGTCGTAGAATTTTAAACCTTCTTCATTTGGTTCCGCATCATCGCCATTAGGGAAAATACGAGCCCAGTTAATAGATGTTCTAAAACATTTAAGACCTAATTCATGCATTAGTTTTAAGTCTTCTTTATAAGTATGATAGAAATCAATACCCTTTCTCTTAGGGAATTGATCATCATCCTGTATTTGTAATAATTCTTCTAGACGAGCAGAAGTCATTTCAGAATCTTCATCTCTTTTTCCTGCTCTATTTAAATTTGGATTGTGCCAGTCGACATCAGGAACAGAAATTCCTTTGCCACCTTCTTTCCACGCACCTTCACACTGATTGGCAGCTACTGCGCCACCCCATAAAAAATTTTCTTTAAAAGCTGACATATTTGTTCTCCTATTGTTTATAAAGGCTAATGTCGCACAACATTAGCCTTTATTTAAAGTATTTAGCGATATTCTATTTCAAATAAAGCTGTGCTAATTCTTTGATCAATTCGATAGTTGTTAAGGTTGTCATCAGATGGTCCTGAGCATGAACGACTAAGATAGAAAACTTAGCATCCTCAAGCTTATTCTGAGCTTCCTGCGCAAGTAAATCGAACTGTATCTTATGAGCCGCATTCATCATTTCTTCGGCTTTTTCGATATTTTCTTCATATGAAGCTGTGTCAGATTGTTTAGCTGCATTAAGTGCTTCAAATGCGTATGATTTAGCTTCGCCAACATTAGCAATAATTTCGAATGATAATTCCTGTAATTTGGTCATTGTTTCCATATTTTACTCTCCCTGTTATTCGCCAGTTTCCTGAGCTACACAAGTTGCTTCGTATTTCTTGAAGAATGGATAGTAGATTACCCAGTCAACTACGAACATTGCAATAACTAATACGAATGATCTCCAGTCCATAGTAGCGATGAATGCACCGATTGGAGCAGGAGTAGTACTTGTTAAGAAGATGTAAGACTTATTAACTAGGTTCATGCTTGTAGCTAACCAACCCATAATGATATTAGCTGTTGGAGCAAGAATGAACGGAATAACAAGTGTTGGATTTAAGAAGATTGGTAAACCGAAGATAACTGGTTCATTGATATTGAAGATAGATGGAACGATAGATACCTTACCAACTGACTTCAACTGTTCTGACTTACTTCTTAAGCACATGATACATAGAGCTAGAGTAGAACCAGCACCACCGATACAAGAGTAGTATGCCCAGAATGACTGAGTATAAACGTTTGGTAATTCGCTTAGAGCTAAACCAGCTACTACTGCATCAGCGTTTTCACCTAATGTAACTAACTGTAGAGGGTCAAGTAATGGACCAACAACTGTAGTTGGATGGATACCGAAACCACCGAATAGTAAGTTTTCAAATGCTGTTAAGATAGTTACTGCAACTGAGTTGTTAACACCAAATGAAATTAGAGTGAAGATGTAAGACCAGATCTGAGGAATTAACATACCGAATACAACCTGGCAAACAACTGAAATAGCATAGAACACGATTAATGCGATAGCGTAAGGGAAAATAGTTGAGAATGTATTTTTGATTACTTTTGGAACTGAAGGTGGCATATGGATTGTCCAACCTTTTTCCACTGCGATACGCATGATTTCAACTGCACCTAAAGCGATTAGGATAGCAAGGAACATGTTAACAGAACCTAAGCTAGAATAAGTTAAGTTACCGCCAACTGTTACTGGTGAACATACTAGTAAGAAAATTGAAGTAGCACATAATGCGAAGTTAAGTGCGTTTTTCTTATAGTGGTTAGCTAATGAGAATGCTACTGCGAAACAAACGAATAATGATAAGATACCGATTGTTGCTGCATAAGGTGGATAAGTGAACTGCTTGAAGTTGCAAGATAAATACCACCAAGCATTCATGAAGGCATCAAAGATACCAACACCTGTAGAAGATGTGTCACTCCAAGGACACTTATAAATTAAGAATGCAACACCACCAACGAAAGTAAATGGCAGTGAACATACTACACCATCACGGATTGCTAAGAAGTGAGGTTCAGTACCGAAGAATGTGGCTAACGGTTGACACCATTCTTCAATCTTGTCAATTAAAGATTTCTTTTCTGACATAATGTTTTCCCTTTCAAATTATTTGTT
>JAUNCS010000002.1 GCA_030526485.1 Erysipelotrichaceae bacterium
TGTCAATTAAAGATTTCTTTTCTGACATAATGTTTTCCCTTTCAAATTATTTGTTTTTTAAATCATTTCTAACTAGATCTAACACACCTTTACCATTACATCTACCAAAATCAATAGCTGGAACGTTAAGGATAGTGATCTGTGGAATGTCTTTGCAAAGTTCTTTAACCATATTAGTCTGGAACTTTACCTGTGGAGCCATAAGCACGTAATCATATAAGCCAAACTTTGTTTTAGCTTCAGATACTGATAAAGCTTCAATCTTCCAATCTGCTTCATCTGCGCTTAAGTTGTCTTTCATGTTCTGCATCAATAAAGATGTAGACGCACCACATGCACATACCAATAAAATGTTCATATTATGACCTCCTTACAAAACTTATTGCTTTGTTTACGCTTTCATTCTAATAAAAGCAAAAAATCGTTGTAGGAAACTTTCGTATTATAGTAAGTGCAATTTTTTTCCAATTTATTCTAATAGTAAGTGCAACTCATTAATAAGTGCAAATGTTTTCCCATTCTCATTAACATTTTTCCGCATCATTAACATAAAAATGTTAATGTTATCAATTTATGTTAATGACACTCATTTCTGTTAATGATGTTGATTTATGTTAATGTTCCTTTCCAAATAAAAAACCAGCAATTTAATGCTGGCTACTATATGTTATTTTTTCTTTTTACCTTTAGAAGCATCATCCAAACGAATTATTTCATATGCGGTGCTGGTATTAGTTACCAGTGCATTAACCAAACCACCTCTTAATGCTGCTAAGACAGCGGTTGCCTTGTTTGGATTAGCAGCTATCCCAAGTCTGAATAAAATATCAGAAAATATTTTATTGCCTGCGCAAATTGTGCGGTCATCCAGAACCGGCATTTCTAGCAGTTTGCCATCTGCATCATAATAATGTCCACAAATATGGCCTACCGCTCCATGGTCCTTCAAATATTTAACTTCTTCTTTCTTTAAGAAACTAGACCATTCAGAAATTCCATAAATTCCTGTGACCATTACATTGGCATTCTCCGCTAATTGTAATGTTTCTTTGACATTCACATTATTAAGCAAAGAATCTCTAATAAGTTTATTTTCTACAGCTAATGGAACCGGAATATAGCGATACTTACTTCCATATTTATTAGCTACGCTATGCACAATATCCGGCCCATCGATTGATGGATTGCTTGCATCAACAGAACCGGCCATTTGCACAACATTTAAGCGTGGTAAATAATTTACCGGCTTTAATTCTTTTAGAGTAGCACTGACACTTTTGCCCCAAGTTACGCCAAGAACCATATCATCTCTTAAAAGCGAATTAACATAAGAAGCGCCCATCTTAGTTACCGCACTAAAGTCTTCATCTTCATCCATGTTTTCTGAATCAGAAATGCGAATATCATCTAAATGGAATCGATTTTGAAACTCATATTCTAAAATTCTCATTCGGTCATAAGGATAATGGATCGTGATTTCCACCACTCCCGTTTCTCTTGCTTCCTTAATTAGTCTAGAAACTGAAGATCTTGATATAAATAATCTATTTGAAATATCCTGTTGCGTTAGACCCTGTTCATAGTACAATCTGGCAACTTCACATAATAATTCTTTTTCTTTCATATACCGCCCTCATTATTATTCCTACAGATTAATATTATTGTTTATATTCTATCAAAAGCTCAATGCATATAAAAACCTCGGTAACCCGAGGTTTTGTCATTATAATGCTACTTCTAAATCAACGTAGTTGATATCAGTAGGAGTTTCTCTGCCGAATAAGATGATTAGAACAGTTGCAATCTGAGTCTGATCATTCATTGATTCAACTGTACCTTCCATACCTGAGAATGGACCAGAAAGAATCTTAACGATATCACCAACCTTGAAGCTTACTTCAACAGCCTTATCAGACTGGCCGATACGACGAAGGATAGCTTCGATTTCAGGATCCTTAACTGGAATTGGCTTAGCACCACCACCTGATGAACCTATGAATCCTGTTACACCTGGAGTATTTCTTACTACGTACCAAGCTTCATCAGTCATAATCATTTCTACGAATAAGTAACCAGGGAAGATGTTTCTAACAACTTCTTTAGTCTTTTCATTCTTAACTTCAATCTGTGTTTCTTCAGCTACAACGATTCTGAATAGATTATCAGAAATACCCATTGTAGAAAGTCTCTTTTCAAGGTTTTCCTTTACTCTGTTTTCATGACCTGCGTATGTATTAACTACATACCACTGTTTCTTTTCACTTACGTCGCTCATTAGTTCATTACTCCAATCAATTTAAGACATACAGATACCAGGAATTGGCATAAGTAGAAGAAGGCAGCAAAGAAAGCTGTGAAAATAACAACCTGAACACTGTTAGTTGCTAAATCCTTTTTCTTTGGCCATCTGATCTTAGAAATTTCTTTGAAGATAGCTTGTGGACTAAACCATTTCATATTACATTCCTCCTATTTAGTTTCTTTGTGTAAAGTATGCTTATTGCACTTAGGGCAATATTTCATTAGTTCCAAACGTTCCTTAGCGCCTGTTCTATTCTTATTAGTAGAATAGTTTCTAGATAAACATTCGCTACAAGTTAAAATAATTCTTTTCTTATCTTTCATAATTTTGAGTATTTAAAAAGTTATTGCCAACCAATAACTTCTTAATTATTATCACACTGCAAGTAAATGGTGTCAACTTTATTCATCTAATTTAGATATTAACTGATTAAAGAAGAAACCACTGCCATCATAATCCAGATCAAATAAAGCACAGTTTGGCACATGCTTTGGAACATCCTGTCCAATATATTCGATAAAAGCCTTAAAAGCTGAAGCATGACCAACAACAAGTACCATATCACCGCTTTGATGCATAATTTCCATTAAACGCTGATAGTATCTTTCGCCAACCTGTTTACGACTCTCACCACCTACTTCACTAAAATCAAAGTGATAAGGTCTTGTCAGTTCATAATCAAGTCCATCTAAAGAACCATAGTCCTGTTCAATTAATTCATCATATACAACAGGTTCAAGATCCGAAACAATTCTGGCAGTTACTATTGCTCTATTAAGAGGAGATGAATAAACATCTGAAAACTCCAGACCCATCTTCTTTAGATTTTCAGCAACTTTATAGGCCTGATTTAAACCAGCATCACTCAAAGGCTCGTCAATTCTGCCCTGGGTAATGCCCTTACTGTTTAGTTTTGTTTCTCCGTGTCTTAATAGATATAGCTTTTTCATTATTTCTTTAGAATTGGTGATATACGTTTATACACTATCATTGTAACAATACTTAACAGTACACCCTTAATTAAATTGAATGGAGTTGTACATAAAAGTACGAAAGTGAATAAAGATGTAACAGCTGGGAAAATCTTGCCACCCATGCCAACAATAACATCTAGTGGGATATTCATGAATTTTACATATGCTGGAATTACTACGAAGTAGTTTACAAAGGCACCAGCTGCAGCTAAAGCAAGAGTACCAGCAATTAAAGAGATAAGAGCACCCTTCTTAGTATGCTTCTTCTGATAGATGATGCTGGCAGTACAAGTAAATGCACAAGAAACTAAAAAGTTTGCTAGTTCACCAACATAAGCTGTTGAAGTACCTTTTAAGATAATATGTAAAATGTTTTTGATTAGGGAAATTAGGACAGCTGCCCATGGGCCCATTGCGAAGGCACCTACAAGTGCAGCAGTATCTGAGAAATCAACCTTGTAGAAAGGTGGAGCCACTGGTAGTGGGAATTCAAAATACATTAAGACAGCAGCTAATGCACCTAATACTGCTACCTTAACTAGAAATTGGGTCTTTGACTTGTTCATTAAAAAAAATCTCCTTCCATCCAGACTTTACTGTCGCCACTTGAATTTCACAAGTTCAGCTTTCGCTCGTGGGGTTTACCACCGGTCGGGAATTACACCCTGCCCTGAAAATCTATTTATATTCTAATACTAAATAACAATATTTCTATCAACTATTTGTTATATTTGTTGGATTAACTGTTTGTTTTCTTTTAAATACTGCTTCTTTAATCTGAAAAGACGATTATCAATTCGCTTCTTTTTGATATTAAGCTTTTGAGCAATTTCCTCATAACTGTAGTTATTGATTCTAAGCATAATGATTTCTCTATCCTGTTCCCTTAACTTGGACAGTTTTTCCTGAATAGCCTCATTTCTTTCCTGCCTTGCATGATAAGCAATCGGATTATCACAAACATATTGAGTAGCTATATTACTGCAATGATCACTAAGACTTATATTGTCCAAAGAATAAGTTTCCATCTGATAAGTCAAAAGACTCTTCTTATAAGCCAGACTGATTCTTCTTTTAATCAGTACATAAACATAGGTTGAAAACTTCACATCGCGGTCAAAGGTATAGCTAAAGCAGGCATCATATAAGGCAATACAGCCTTCCTGAAATAAGTCTTCTCTATTCACCTTATAATCGCCATAATCCGTTTCATAAGTATTGATAATGGAATAAATCATGTTCTTATACTGTTTCAAGAGTTCTTCATAAGCATCTGGTAAATTGTTTCTTACTCTTTTTATTAAGTCGTTATCTTGCATGGCTCCATTATCAAATAAAAAAGAAATCCAAAATTAGCGGATTTCTTTCAAAATTCAATCATTTTCCACTTGATAAGTGTGGAAAACTAAGCGCCACGCTTATCTAGTACGTTATAAATCATAATGCCAGCAGCAACTGAAGCATTCAAAGAATTGATATGACCAAACATTGGCATCTTCACCATAAAGTCACATTCTTCCTTAACAAGACGGCTCATACCCTCACCTTCTGAACCGATAATCAGAACAGTATTCATATTGTAGTCAATCTTGTTGTACATATCTCTTGCTGAACCATCAGTACCTACTACCCAGTAACCCTTCTGTTTTAAGTCCTTGATAGTATTTACCAGATTATTAACTTCAGCTACCTTTACATATTCCACTGCGCCACAGGCAACCTTGGCAACTGTATCATTTAGATGCACCGCATTATGTTTCTTATAGATGACACCATCAACACCTGCACATTCGCAAGTTCTGATGATAGCTCCTAAATTATGCGGATCCTTTAAACCATCAAGCATAACGATTAAACCATTTTCTGATTTGATCATATCTTCAACCTTAGACAGTTTAAATTCCTTTACTTCAGCCACATAACCCTGATGATTACCGCTTCTGGTTAATGAATCCAGTTTACTGCGACTGACAATTTCGTATCTGATATTCTTTTCCTGAAGCTTTTTGGCAATATTATCATTATTAGCTAAATAAGCCCTGATAATACGGCCATTCTGAAGGGCTTCCACAAAGCTATTCTTTCCGAATACGATTTCACTCATTTTCTTGTCCTCCCTTAAAGACTTCTGTAAAAAATTCTTCCAGTCTTTCCTTATCAGTTAAATATAAATAACCAGTAATTGCTTCTAAGCCACTGGCAATCTGATAAGAAATTAGATCACCATTCTTAGGAATATGCGAAATCGCATTTCTGCCCCTCTTAAAAGCCTCTAACTCATCTTCTTTAAAGAAGTTCATACTGTTTAGTCTTTCAAAAGTATGCATCTGTCCCTTGGCACAGTTATAGCGGGTACACAGCTTCTGCAACATCTTAGGACTCTGGTATTTATTTGCGATATAGAATTCTCTAACTCTTAAAGTATAGACGGCATCACCGATAAAACTTAAAGAATTAGCACTAAGTTCCTTAATATTCATTAAAGAATTCCTTTTTCAGTTAATTCAGCTCTTAACTTATCAGCAGTTTCAAAGTCCTTATTAGCCTTAGCCTCATTCCACTTGGCATATAGCTCTTTATCCTCAGCGCTTAAATTAATTTCAGGATATGCAATACCTAAAACATTTAAAGACTTCTTTAAAGCATTCACATCACTGCTTAAAGCAGCGTAATCAATTTCTCTTACTCTTAACTTCTGATTGATAGTCTTAGTAATTTCAAAGATAACTGCATAAGCATTTGGTGTATTTAAGTCATCTTCCATAGCAGATAAGAACTTGTCATATAAGTCCTTTGTATATTCATCTGAGCTGTAATCAGCAATCTGCAGCTTAATTAACGCCTGCTTTAATGGAGTTAAAACCTTGTTTAATTCAACTCTTGAATTTTCAATGATTTCATCAGAAACATTCACATCAGCGCGATAATGAGTACCTAATAAGAACCATCTAAGAACCATTGGGTCAACCTTGCTTAAGATATCCTTGGCAGTAATGAAATTACCTAAAGACTTAGACATCTTTACACCATCGATATCAATCATACCTGAATGCATCCAGTAGTTAGCTAAAGATGAACCATTTAGAGCCATTGACTGTGCTCTTTCATTTTCATGGTGAGGGAATCTTAAGTCTTTACCACCACCATGGATATCAATTAAAGAACCAAGTTCCTTATTAATCATTACGACACACTCTGTATGCCAGCCTGGTCTACCAACTGAATATCTGGTTGGCCACTTAATACCCATATCTGTCTTCTTCCATAAAGCGAAATCCAGTGGAGATTCCTTCTTGTCATTTTCTTCAATACGGGCACCGACCTGTAAATCATCAATATTCTGGTTTGATAAAGAACCATAATCCTTAACAGAAGAAGTTCTAAAGTAAACATCGCCATCAGCCTCATAAGCATTGCCATTGTCAACTAAGGCATCAATGAAAGCGATGATTTCATCCATTGTTTCCGTAACTCTTGGAGTCTTATATAAATCAGCAGCATTTAACTGATGTCTAACCTTGTTGTAGGCCTCAATCATTTCATCAGTTAATTCTTTTTCTGAAATACCTCTTTCATTACTTCTCTTGATAATCTTGTCATCAACGTCAGTATAGTTAGAAACATACTTAACGTTATAACCTAAAGCCTCAAAAGTTCTTCTTAAAGTATCAAATACAACTACTGGTCTAACATTGCCGATATGCACATTGTCATAAACAGTTGGACCACAGACATACATTTTTACTTCATTTTCATCTATTGGCTTAAACTCTTCTACTTTTAAAGTCTTAGTATTATAAATTTTCATTTTCTTCCTCCAAATAAAACTGATAAATAGTATCTATAACCCTCATCCAGGTCTTTAGTTCCGTATTGGTAATAAAGTCATTACCATCAACTTCTTTTTCCTTAATCATTTTAATCAGTTCAGCATCCGAATAGTGATCACTTCTTCCTCTGACTGTCCAAATCTTATTATTCATTACCGGCATCGGGTTCTCTTTCTCTAATACGACAATAATTATATGTCACAACTGCTTTACTTAAATCATTTCTTGAAATTTTCTGACCCTTAGAGATACCATCAACGGAAATAATCATAGTATTATCACCAACACACTCTACAGGCTGTTCTATTCCCACCATATTATTGACGCCAATTGATCTTAGATATGCCTCAAATTCACCAATGGTCATTGTCTCAAAGTCTCTATCAATTTCGACATAGTCATCACTTACAATTTCTTCACGGTGATAAGCAAAATCCACTACCAAAGGTAAAGAATCAAGATATTCAATACCATCGCCCAGTGTTGTAATAGTAATCTGATAAGTCTTATCATCTTCCATTTCATCAACATAGAAACTAACAGTCTGATTAGAACTTACACGATAAGTATTGCCCTCACCCACATTTAAGACAATTTCATATCCTTGAGCATTGATTACTTTATCAAAAGAAACATCAATAGTAGAACTTACCGTAACCTTTACACCTGATACCTGAGCAAGTTTTACTGATTCAATACCAGCTGATTCAAACTGATGATAATCATTCTTCCCTGTACCATAGATATTTTCACCATCATAAGCCAGCAGATATTCATCACCCGAAGCAATCGCAATGATATTGTTCCACTCAGCCACCGTCTTCTTCATTAAGATATCAGCAGTATCGATATAGACCTTGCCCTCAGAATTTAAAGCCGCAATAAAGTTATCACCACAGGCTACATCGACAATATCACGCCACTTATAGATATTTAAGAAGTTTGCGGTCTTGGCAATATAGTCAACAGTTCCATCCTTGGTTAATAAAACCAGATTGTCATTACTTGTATCCAGATCCAGGATGCCGTTGTAGTTCTTTAACTGACCAGAACCAATAAATTCACCTCTACAGTAAAGATCGCCATTATAGCCAAGAAGAATAGTGCCATTCTTTGTCGCATATACCTTGGAAATTTTTCTGTAATCATCTACTTCACACTGGCCATACTTATTATCACCAAAGGCATAAACTCTGCCCTTAATATCTACCGCTACAATATGGTTATCACCAGAAGCGATATCAATAATATCTTTAAGTTCAGCTAAACCTTCAGCCAAAGTATCTGTTAAACCCTTAGAATCAACAGTTCCATCATTATTTAAGATAACAGTATAAGTAGAACCCTCTGCTACCTTTACAGCATTTCGGCTAGGAAGATTAGAAATCTGCCCATTGGCATTATCACCACTGCCTCTAACCGAACCTAATTCATCAATATAGACAGCAGTCGTATTGGAAACAGCCAGTCTATTAATATCATCAAGCTTAATTACATCTACTAAACCAGTATTGCCACCAGAACCAAATACACTAATAACAATTATTCCTAAAATAATTACCCCAAACATCACGCCTAAAAGAATTGAATGCTTTTCGACAAATTCCCTTGAGTGATCCTTAAAAGTCTTAGGTGGCAAAAAGTATTCAATATTTAATTCATCGGTTTTTGTCTTAGAAACATCATATAAAGTAACCTTTTCGCTGTTTTTGAAGACCTCATCGACCCCAATATGGTATAAATTTGCAATTTTTTTGCATTGATTGAAATTTAGGACTTTACGTCCGTTCTCATATGCCATATAATCTACTACGTCGACTCCTAGCACTTCTGCCAGGTAAGACTGCGAATAGTTGTAATGCTTTCTAAGCTTTAATAATTTCGTTGGAAGATAATTCACAAAATTATTATAACAAATTGAAAAAAAGTATTGCACAAATAAAAATCATATGTTATTATGATTAAGCGATGCCCGAATAGCTCAGTCGGTAGAGCGTCCGGCTGTTAACCGGCAGGTCACAGGTTCGAGTCCTGTTTCGGGCGCCATATGATGGTTAGTTGGTGAAGCGGCTTAACACACTGCCCTTTCACGGCAGCATTCACGGGTTCGAATCCCGTACTGGTCACCATTTTGATCCCCTAGCTCAGTTGGTAGAGCATCTGACTCTTAATCAGAGGGTCTAGGGTTCGAATCCCTAGGGGATCACCAATTTAAAGAACGCAAGCATACGAAAGTATGCTTTTTTTCTGCTTTATAGAACACATAAATTAAAAGACCAGCTTATCGCTGGCCCTTTAACCGATTGGAACAAAAACAAATTACTTAAACACAACACTTACAACGAATACTCTTGTATCCGTTGTTCATATTCTAATACATGCTATGTGCAATATATTGGACATAAGCTATTTTTATTCAAAATCTAAGAAATTATTTATTTTTTCAGCACACTGTAAACCACTGCTTATTGCCTTAACAACTAATGACTGACCACTTAACATATCACCACAGGTAAATAGTTTGTCTTTAATCTGATAATCAAGAGCCAGTACTCTGCCTCTGTTTTCTTCAAGATTAAAGGCTTTTTTAATTTCTGCATTAAAGCCGACAAAGCCTGCCGCAATCAATAATAAGTCACAAGGAACTTTCTTGATGGTACTTTCATCTTTTTCAAAGACTACTTTTCCATCTTTGACCTTCTTGTAAATCTTAACGATTTCCACTTCCTTTAGATTATTCTTATCATCGGTAATAATTCTATTTACGGTAGTGTTATACACTCTAGGGTCCTTGCCAAAGACAGCGATAGCTTCCTTTTGGCCATAGTCAGTCTTCTTGACCAAAGGCCAGCAAGGCCATGGATTATTAGCCCCTCTTTCAAGTGGTGGTTCATCCATCATTTCTAACTGTACAACCGATTTACAACCCATCCTCACACAAGTACCAACACAATCGTTACCGGTATCGCCACCACCAACAACTAAGACATTCTTGTTCTTGGCATTTACTTCAAAGTCTTTATTAGCCTTTAAGGCTTTAGTGGTTCTTGTAAGGAAATCAACTGCGAAATAAATATTATTGGCATTTTCATTCTCAACATTTAATTTACGAGGAACTTCACTGCCACAGGCTAAACAAACTGCATCATAATTCTTTAATAAGTCTTTACCTTTTTCCTTGGAATCGACATTGTAATTGGCTACAAAGTTAACTCCTTCAGCCTTTAATAAATCAATTCTTCTTTTAATGATTTTCTTTTCCAGTTTCATGTTAGGGATGCCATACATTAATAAACCCCCAAAGTCATCATTCTTTTCAAATACTGTAACTTCATAGCCTAAAGAATTTAATTTGTAAGCACAAGCCAGTCCTGCAGGACCAGAACCAACTACTGCGACTTTCTTGCCATTACGGCTGATATCAGTTCTTTCTTTTATCAAGCCGTTTTCAAAGCCATATTCAATAATTTCATATTCATTATCCCTTGTAGTAACTGGCTCAAAATTAAGGCCACTGACGCAGGCTTTTTCGCATAAGGCAGGACATACCCTGGAAGTAAATTCTGGAAAGGGATTGGTCTTCAAGAGTCTTTCAAGAGCCAGTTTGTATTGCCCCTTACATAGAGCATCATTAAATTCTGGACACATATTATGCAAAGGACAACCAACTGTCATACCCTCAATACTATTACCAAAGCCACAATAAGGAACACCACAATTCATACAGCGAGCTGCCTGCTTCTTACGTTCTTCACTTTTAAGAGGTGTATGAAACTCATTAAAGTTCTTAATTCTACTTAATTCATCCACTTCGACATTTTCTTTTCTGTCGACCTTTAAGAAAGCATCACTTATACCCATTATTTAGCTCCTTTCATATATTCAAAAGCCTCAAATTCAGCCTTTTCCTGGCTCATTCCCATAGCCTCAAACTTCTTGATAGTCTGTACCATTTCACGATACTTAACTGGTACTACTGTCTTAAAGTTATTTATTTCATTTTCAATATTGATCAGTATTTCTCTGGCCTTAGTTGAATTAGTATAGCGGATATGTTTGATTAGCATATCAACAATCTTTTCCTTATCAGCCTTATCAGCTACATATTCCATCTTAACCAGTTCACTGTTAAGTCTTGTATATAAACTGTTATCAGGGTCATAGATATAAGCTACACCTCCCGACATACCAGCAGCCACATTTCTACCTGTCTTACCAAGAATTAGAGCTGTGCCACCAGTCATGTATTCTAAGGCATGGTCTCCACATCCCTCACATACACAATCAGCACCAGAATTTCGTACACAGAATCTTTCACCAGCTACACCATTGATATAGGCTTCACCACTGGTCGCACCATACATTGCAACGTTACCAATAATGATATTTTCACTTTCTTTGAAGTCCTTAACCTTATTGCAGGCAACAGAAATTATGCCGCCACTTAGGCCCTTGCCCAGATAGTCGTTGGCATCACCTAATAGATTTAAAGTTAAGCCCTTAGGAATAAAGGCACCAAAAGACTGACCTGCTGAACCCTTGGCATTAATCACAAATGTATTATCCTCATGGTCTAAACCAGTTCTGGTGATTCTTGAACCAATCAAAGAAGCAAAGGCACGATCCGTATTTTCGATATGAACATCAACACTGGTCTTTTTATTATCTGAAATAGCTCTTTCTAAACCCTTGTTTAATAAAACAGAATCCAGCTTTTCTTCCAGCTTAAAGTTATAAAGATTCTTCTTAGAAATATTGATATCTTCCTTTCGATAATTAATGACATTTTCCAAAGAAATCTTATTGAAAGGATCACTTTCCTCATAATCCTTCTTCTTCAGCATTTCCACATGACCGCACATTTCATCCATGCTTCTAAAGCCCAGTTCAGCCATGATTTCTCTTACTCTTCTGGCTGTAAACAACATAAAATTCATAACATGTTCAGGTTTACCCCTGAAGTATTTTCTAAGTTCTGGATTTTGCGTAGTAATTCCTACTGGACAGGTATCAAGATTACATACTCTCATCATGACACAACCCATTGAAACAAGCGGTGCTGTCGCAAAGCCAAATTCTTCTGCACCTAATAGACAAGCAATAACGACATCTCTACCAGTCATTAACTTACCATCGGTTTCCAGTGTTACCTTATCTCTTAGGCCATTGGCAATCAGTGCCTGATGGCTTTCTGATAGACCAAGTTCCCATGGTAAACCAGCATTATAAATGGCATTTTTAGGAGCTGCACCAGTACCACCATCATAGCCAGAAATCAGGATAACCTGTGAGCCAGCCTTGGCTACACCACTGGCAACTGTACCAACACCAGCCTGCGATACCAGTTTAACGGAAATACGCGCCTTATCATTGGCACACTTTAAGTCATAAATAAGTTCGGCCAAGTCTTCAATTGAATAGATATCATGATGCGGAGGTGGTGAAATCAAAGATACACCAGCTGTTGAATGTCTGGCCTTGGCAACCCATGGATAGACCTTGGTACCTGGAAGCTGACCACCCTCACCAGGCTTGGCACCCTGGGCCATCTTAATCTGGATTTCATCGCA
Source organism: Erysipelotrichaceae bacterium (assembly GCA_030526485.1). Taxonomy (GTDB): domain Bacteria; phylum Bacillota_I; class Bacilli_A; order Erysipelotrichales; family Erysipelotrichaceae; genus Colivicinus. The sequence goes on from JAUNCS010000002.1 coordinate 12,677, forward strand.
ATGATTCAAGTATTTGGAAGTAACGCCAAAACGCCCACTGGCTACCTGTTTAATATGGCTTGAACAGTCATTTCCTTCTTCATCTGGAAGATATCTCGAATCCTCTTCGCCACCTTCACCAGAGTTTGACTTGCCATGCAGCTTATTCATCGCAATAGCCATGGTTCTATGAGCTTCAGGTGATAATGAACCAAAAGACATGGCACCAGTCTTAAATCTTTTTACAATCTCATATTCTGATTCAACTTCATCAATACTCAATGGCTTTCTGGTCTTATTAAAGTCCATTAAACCTCTAAGATGACTTCTGCTGCCCTCATCATCAACCAGCTCGCTGTAACTTAGATAGCTTTTATAATCATTGTTTCTAACGGCCTTCTGTAACAAGTGAATAACTTCCGGATTATATAAATGTTCCTCTTTTTCAAAACGGGCACGGTGTTCGCCACGTGATTCTTCTACCAGATCGCTGTCTAAGCCAAGAGGATTGAAAGCTGAATCATGCAGCTTATCGGTTTCATTTTCAATATCTTTTAAATCAATGCCACCGATTCTGGAAATAGTCTGGCCAAAATGTTCTTTTACCAGATTCAAATCAATACCGATAGCTTCGAAATTCTGAGAACCAAGATAAGACTGAATAGTCGAAATACCCATCTTAGAGGCAATCTTAACAATACCTTTTAAAATACCCAGATTATAGTCATGGACTGCAGCATAGTAGTCCTTATCCAAAACATTATTATCAACCAGTTCCTTAATAACATCCTGAGCCAGATAACCATTTACAGCGCTGGCACCATAGCCAAGAAGTGTTGCATAGTGATGCACTTCCTTAGGCTCACCACTTTCCAAGATAAGAGCACAAGACATTCTTCTTTTTGTTCTTAAAAGATACTGGTGGACGCTTGATACCGCTAATAAAGATGGCAATGGTACATGATATTCATCAACGCCTCTATCGCTCAATATTAAAATATTTGCCCCACTCTTAAGTGCCTTATCCACTTCTCTAAACAGATTCTGTAAGACTCTATCAATTGGTGTATGTTTATAGTAAAGCAATGATACTTCGCTTACCTTAAAGCCCTCATGTTTGATATTTTTAATTTTTAAAACATCAAGATTAGATAAGATTGGATTTTCAATCTTTAAGAGCTGACAGTTTTCAGCCTCATCTTTCAAAAGATTGCCATCCTTACCCAGATAAACATTTGTAGCAGTAACAATCTTTTCTCTAATCGCATCAATAGGCGGATTGGTTACCTGAGCAAAAAGCTGTTTAAAGTAATTAAACAGTGGCTGATGTTTCTTACTCATAACAGCCAAAGGAATATCAGCGCCCATTGATAAAACCTTTTCCTGGCCAGTTAAAGCTAATGAATAGATATAGTCATAGATATCTTCATAGCTGTAATCAAACATCTTCTTTAAATGAGATAGTTCTTCGCTTCCATATTCAACAGTTTTCTTATTAGGCAAAGGAAGTTCCTTTAACTTGATCATATGGGTCTTTAGCCATTCACCATATGGATGATTAGAAGCATATTTATCCTTGATTTCATCATCAGAAATAATACGCTTTTCCTTTGTATCAACCAAAAGCATTCTGCCTGGTTTTAAACGATCCTTTAATAAGACATTATTATCATCAATGTCCAGAACACCAACTTCTGATGAAAGGATCAGATAATTATCCTTGGTGATATAGTATCTAGAAGGTCTAAGACCATTTCTATCAAGGACAGCTCCCATGATTTCCCCATCAGAAAAGATAATGCTGGCAGGACCATCCCAAGGTTCCATTAAAGTTGCATTATATTCGTAATAAGCCTTTTTCTTGGCACTGATATTTTCTTCATTCTGCCAAGGCTCAGGAATCAGCTTTAGCGCTGCTTCTTCCAAAGGAATACCAGCCATCATCATAAATTCCAAAGTATTATCCAGCATGGCTGAATCAGAACCGGCATTATTGATTACCGGATAAACCTTATCGATATCATCTTTTAAGATATCGCTAGACATGGTTTCTTCTCTTGAAAGCATCTTCCCAGAGTTGCCCTTAATCGTATTGATTTCACCATTATGCATGATGTAGCGGTTAGGATGAGCTCTATCCCAAGATGGATTAGTATTAGTTGAAAAACGGCTATGAACAAGCGCAATGCTTGAACTGTAGTCCTCATTCATCAAGTCCAGATAAAATCTTCTTAACTGATCAACCAGAAACATGCCCTTGTAGACAATAGTTCTACTGGATAATGAACAGACATAGGTATTTACAGTAGATGATTCAAAAATACGTCTGACTACATATAATTTACGGTCAAACAGTATGCCAGGTTCTTTGATATCCTTGATTGTTACAAAGGCCTGATAAATACTTGGACAGGAATTTAAGGCCTTCTTGGAAATAGCACTTTCATTAACTGGTACTTTACGCCATTTTAAGAATTCAACACCTTCTTTTTTACAAATGACTTCAAAAAGCTTCATGTCCTGTTTTCGGCTCTTTTCGCCATTTGGAAAGAAAAACATACCAACCCCATAGCTTTCTGGTAAGTCCATTTCTTTTCTAAATAAGGCATCAGGAATCTGAGTTAAAATACCAACACCATCACCCGTTGTTCCTTCACCATCTCTACCGGCTCTATGATCCAGTTTTTCTACAATATGCAAGGCATTATCAACCGTTCCATGAGACTTAATTCCATCAATCGATACAACAGCACCTATACCACAGTTATCGTGTTCATAAGCTTCATTTAATAATGTATTCATAAAAAAACACCCCTTTTTTAGCTACTCATCCTATCGTCAGGACGAACGACTAAATCCGCGGTGCCACCTGTTTTGCCTAAAGCCACTTGTTCAATGGTCTAATAACCATCTCTCTACTAACGTAAGATATCCGGCTCCTCTACTTGTATCCGTTCAAGTCGCAGCTCATGAGGGTCTTTTCATAAGTATTCCTATACCGGTTTTCACCAGACACCGGCTCTCTTTGATAGAAACAGTTATTACTTTTCTCAATCATCGCCTATAAGAAATATGTTTTTATAATAATTCTCTTTTTTTCTCATTACAATACATAATTGAAAAAATTTCATATGAATATGAAAATTTTTTCAAATGAAATTATTTCAAAGAAAAACCTGCACAATGTACAGGTTCATAGTTTATTCAATCATGATACGATTGTTCTCAATTTGTTTAGTTACTTCTTTCTTTGGTACTGCAATACTTAAGACACCGCCTTCATATTTAGCTTTAATGTCCTCATTACCAATATTGTCACCAACATAGAAGCCTCGAGACATAGTACCATAATATCTTTCCTGACGGATAAGCTTACCACTCTTGTTTTCTTCATCTTCCCTTAAGCCCTTGGCAGCTGTAATGTTCAGATAACCATTTTCCAGTTCAATAGAAATATCTTCTTTCTTAAATCCTGGTAAGTCAATTAAGACATCATAGTGGTCTTCATGTTCCTTAATGTCGGTCAACATTTCACGATTGGCGTGCTTTCCATAAAGCTTGCGTTCCACATCAGGGAATCCCTTAAAGAAATCATTAAATAAATCTTCAGTAAATAATCTAGGTGCTAACATAGTACATACCTCCTTTTTCTAATCACTGTTCATCAATAATGAACTATGTTATCAAGGGGAATGGTTAAGTTATTGGCTTGATCATTTCTCTTTACACTTACTGTTATACTACTCTAATTAGCAGTGTCAATATTAAAGTGCTAATTATTTTAAAAAAGAAAAGTGGGTTACCCCACTTAGTTACGATCTCTGCTCATGCTTAGAATGCGTAAGATTCTAATGAACAAGTTAATGAAATCAAGATACAGCTGGAAGGCTCCGATTACCATAGCCTTCTCACCAAGTTCATTACTGTAGAAACCCATAGTGTAGTAGTTTCTTAAAGTCTGAATATCATAGGCGATTATAAACATGAAGATAATAATACCGGCATAACTGACAAGCCAGGTCATAGTATCGCTTTGAAAGAACATATTCACAAGACTGGCGATAATTAAGCCAATAAGACCAGTTCTTACAATACCACCAAACTGAGTTAAATCAGTTTTGGTATTATGACCAATAAAGGCCATTGTCGCAAACATTAAAGCTGTTAAACCAAAGCTTAGCCAAAGCACTACATCTGTATATAATACAAAGATGCTGCTAAGTGATAAGCCGGTTAAAACACAATAACCATAATAATAAGCCTTAGTATTGGTATTGCTTAGGCTGTTAAGTGATGAGCTTAATTTATAGGCACAGAACAATTCAGCCAGCAATAAGCCAAACGATAACCAGGTATATGCACCTCTTAGAAACATCACAATATCAATAAAGAAGAAAGAAAAGACAAAGGCTACAAGTGTTGTAATTGTTAAACCCTTAGTCATTTCTACAAAGGTCTTTACCAGATATTCATTAAAAGTTAAATCATTATTATAAGTTTTATATTGAGTCATATTATTCCTCCACTAAGAGACTTTCATATTTTTCCATCTCTTCTTTGATAGTGCCAGCAATTGAAGAAAGACAGCCATCTTCAAAAGGTGATTTTAAACCAGCTTCCCTAACCAGCCCTACAAATGTCTTTGTACCACCAAGTCTGCAGATTTGTAAATAGTCATTAAAGTAATTTTCATCCTTATCCACAAAACGCTTATAGAACTGTAGGGCACAAACTTGAGCTAAAGTATAGTCAATATAATAGAACGGATTTTCAAAGATGTGGCCCTGCTTAAAGAAGAAGGCTCCTCTTTCAAAGACGGCGATATCGTCATAACTTAAATGTGGCTTATACATCTTTTCCAGTCTTCGCCAAAGTTCTTTTCTCTCTTTTGGACTTAATTCAGGATTTGCGTAAACCTCATGCTGGAAGTGATCCACCAGACAACCATAAGGTAAGAAAGTTAAGGCCCCACTTAATTCTTCATAAGCGTACTTATCACCATCCTTACCAAAGAAATCATTAAGATATGGGAAGGCAAAGAATTCCATACTCATCGAATGAATTTCGCAGCTTTCCATACTAGGGAAAGTCAGATCAGGAATATCAATTTCTTTTAAAGACAGATAAGACTGTAGAGCGTGACCTGCCTCATGCGTTAAAACATTGACGTCACCTGATTCACCATTAAAGTTGGAAAAGATAAATGGCACCTTATAGTCAAGCAGTTCCGTACAATAACCACCCATCTGTTTATGAGGCTTGGTAGTTAAATCAAATAAATCATTTTCAACCATTACATTAAAGAATTCAGCGGTTTCCTTAGACATCTCTTCATACATCTTTAAGGCCTTATTCACTAAAGTCTTTTCATCACCTACCGGCTTTGGATTACCACTTCTAAACTTATAGTTGACATCATAGGCCTCAAGTCTATCTACACCAATTCTCTTGGCCTGTTTTTCATAAATCTCTGTAGCGATTGGTACAATGACATCCACTACCTGTTTGCGGTAATTGGATACCATTTCTTTATCGTAATCAAAACGATTCATTCTTAAATAGCCAAGTTCAATAAAAGACTCATAACCCAGCTTTTTAGCCATTCTATCTCTTACTTTGACTAATTTATCGTAGATATCGTCAAACTTGTCTTCATTATCTTCAAAGAACTTTGCATAAGCTTTGTATGCTTCTTGACGGATATTTCGATCGCTGCTTGAAAACTGGCTTTCAATTGAAGCCAGATTATAAACTTCACCATTAAATTCAATCTTGGCACTGGCCTTTAATTTGCCATATTCACTGCTTAAACGATTTTCTTCCTGCAGGTCTTCAATAATCTTTTCATCAAAAGTCTTTAAAGAATATTCAGCCTGTTTAAAGAAAACTTCCGGAATTTTTAATTCACTTCTTTTTTTGAAATTTAAACAGATCTTAAAGAAGTCAGTTTCATATACCTGTACTTCAGGTAAGGTATTGTCCCAATAGGACTGTTCCTCATCATAGAAAGTATCGCTGGTATCAATTGAATGGCGGATATAACATAACTGCACCATGGTATTTAAATGAGCACGATACTTATTTATTCTTTTAAAGACTTCATTAAAAGAATCCACATCAGTACATTCTTTTAGCTCATTTAAAAGACTGCCATATTCATTTTTAATGTCTTCTAAATCAAGTCTTTCATACTTAAATTCATTAAATTTCATCTTAACCCTCTATTAATAATCTGACTTCAATATCTTTATTAACCAAATCCTTAAAGTTTTGGCCATCTTCCTTATTACCAGCTACACTGCCATAGTGAGTTGGAATAGCCAGTTTAGGCTTAATGGTATTTACCAACTTGGCAGCTTCTTCAAAGTTCATGGTGTATCTACCTCCAACCGGAATCAGCGCCACATCAACTTTTAAAGAAAGGTTGTCCTCAGTCATATCGCTATCGCCAGCTACATAGACAGTCTGATTTTCAATAGTCACAATATAGCCTAAATTGCCCTTATCCTTAGGATGGAACTTTTTAGTGTTATTGTAGGCAGGAATAGTTCTAACATCAAGGCCCTCTAAATTAGTCTTTTCATTAGGACATAAGACCACAACATTTTCACCACCCAGCAGGTTATACATATTATCAGGGATGACATAGACAGTATCTTCTTTTTCAATCTTCTTAATATCTTCAATAGAAAAGTGATCAAAGTGGTCATGCGTAATAAAGATTAAATCTGCATCATGACACTCTACACTTATTTCAAAGGGATCAAAATAAATTGTCTTATTAGACTTGATTTTGATACTGCTGTGTTTGTTTATACTTATTTCCATTTTTCAATATCCTCTATTGCCATATTTATATCTTCATACCAGTGAATAGGCATCTGGTTATTAAACCAGGTATACTGCCTTTTCGCAAAGTGACGGGTATTTCTTTTAACATCCATTAGACACTCTTCAAGAGACTTTTCTTTATTGAAGTAAGGTCTAAATTCCTTATAGCCAATACCCTGCATTGACTGATTATCAAAGCTAATTCCCTTATCTAATAAACCCTGGATTTCTTCCAACAAGCCTTCATTAATCATCTTGTCTACTCTTTGATCAATTCTTTGATAAAGCAGTTCTCTATCCAGAGTTACACCAACAAGATAAGCATCATATAGCATCTTGTGCTCCTGTCTGTCTTTAATAGAAGAAATACCTTCACCATTCTTTCTTAAAATGTTTAAGGCTCTAACCAGTCTTTTACGATTGTTGATATGGATTTTCTCTAAAGCCTTTGGATCTTCTTTTAATAAGATCTTATAGATATCTTCATTGCTTAATTCATCATATGGATTATCTTCTTCAGTCTCATTAGAGAATTCATAATCATATAAAAGAGCCTTGATATATAAACCAGTGCCACCAACAATAATTGGCAGCTTCCCTCTTTTACTGATGTCATCAATAAGTTGTCTGCCCAGTTCCTGGAATTCCTTAACTGAGTAGTTTTCATTTGCTTCTTTAATATCAATTAAATGATGCTTAGCCTCACTAAGTTCTTCTTCATTAGCCTTGGCACTGCCAATATCCAATCCCTTATAAATCTGGATAGAATCACCAGATATAATTTCGCCATTAAAAAGCTTGGCACACTTAATGCCTAAACTTGTTTTACCTGCCGCTGTTGGGCCTACTATTACTAATACTTTCTGCATAATTATTTAATATCCGCTGGCATATTCAAAAATATCGACAGCCGGTTTGTTTAACTTATCCTTTTCAAAAGTGATGTAGTCATCTCTTCTTTCATCCAATACTTTTTCAACACGGACTATCTTGCCTCTAAAGAGTTCATGATTGTTGTAGTTACCATTAAGAATGTAGTCATTAGATAAACGACCAAAGTAGTCCATGGCATAACCCTTATGAATGACAAACTCAATGATGGAACCATCCTGGGAATGGTAGCAGCCACTGGGGTCAGTATGAATATCAGCTTTTTCATCGCTTTTTACTACCGGTAAAACTACCCCTGAATCCAAAGTTATATAGTATCTATCACCGATAACACCAAAGTATGAACCAAGGGCTACCGCTACAAAGCCATCCTCATCATATAGAAAACCAGTTGTCTCATCGACGGTCAAATGGTCCTTGATAAACCAGTACTGTTTGCTTGATCTTGAAGTTACTGCACGATAATCCATGTAGGTTTTTGTCGCATTGCTGGCACAGACTTCAATGTCTTCGCTTTTGAACTTTCGTTGGTAATCATAGAAGTCATTAATATTAAAAGATGTTCCCTCGTCTGCCTTTTCTTCATAGGTAAAGGCCAGACAGAGAAGGCTCAGCAAACAGACACTTATTAGGATTAAGAATTTTCTCATTGCGTATTAATCATATCATTCTTGCGTATAAGTGTTAACTTTGTTAACATTAGTGTACTGAGGGAGTAGCGAACCTATTGGTTGCAAGTCAACATCCTGGTATTTACCTGGCTTGCATTAAATCGCGAGACTCATGTATTTTCATACATGGGTAAGTAGCTTGTGTATGACACAAGTTTTTTTATTTGTTGGAGAAGAATTATGTTATTACTAATAAACGCTGTTTTACTGGGCGTAGGACTGGCTATGGATGCCTTCTCAGTATCCTTGGCTAATGGACTAAATGAACCAGATATGAAAAAGAGTAAGCTATCAGGCATTGCCGGCATATTCGCTCTATTTCAGTTTGCTATGCCGCTTATTGGCTGGTTCTGTGTTCACAGCCTTTTAGAAAAATTTAAAGCCTTTGAAAAATTCATTCCTTGGATTGCCTTAATATTATTACTTTATATTGGTGGCAAGATGCTTATTGAAGGAATTAAAGGCAATGATGAAGAAGAAACACCAGCCTTAACATTTACCGACTTAATGGTACAGGGTGTTGCAACTTCCATTGACGCCTTATCAGTTGGCTTTACGATTGCTGAACTAAATTTAGGCTTAGCCTTAGTGGAATCAGTGATTATTGGTCTAGTAACATTTGTAATCTGTGCAATTGGCTTACTTATCGGCAAGAAGGCTGGTTCCAAGTTATCAAACAAGGCCAGCATCCTTGGCGGTGTAATCTTAATTGCGATTGGAATTGAAATATTTATTAAAGGAGTATTCTAATGTTTAATTCTTATATCATTAAGGCCGTTGTCTTATTTGTCATCGGTCTTATCTGTTTAATCAAGGGTGGTGACTACTTTGTAGATGGTGCTACTGGCATCGCCAAAAAGTTTCATGTACCTGAAATTCTGATTGGTGCCACTATCGTATCAATCGGTACAACACTGCCAGAAGTCATGGTTTCTGCCAATGGTGCCCTAAAGGGTGTCAGTGCTATCTCATATGGTAATGCGATTGGTTCTATCATCTGTAATACCGCTTTGATTGCTGCCGTTACAATTGCTGTTGCACCAGCACTTATCAATAAGAAAGAATTATATGTACCTGTATCATTCTTCTTTGTATCAGCTGCAATTTTCGCTTTAAATGCTTATATCTTTAAGGGTTTCTCAAGAATTACTGGTATTATCTTCCTTGTAATCTTTGTAGTTTATATTGCTTTACAGCTAAAAGATGCTTTATCTAATAAGAACAAGCCTCAAGAAGATGATGAAGAAGAGGAAAAGCCTCTAAGCAAGAATATTATTTTATTATTAATCGGTGCAGCGTTAATTGCGATCGGTGCTGATTTACTGGTAGATAACGGTATCATCATCGCCAATGCTCTAGGTGTTCCTGAATCAGTAATTGCCTTAACATTTGTAGCTCTTGGTACTTCTTTACCAGAACTGGTTACAGCTATTACATCTTTAGCCAAGGGCCATGGTTCTCTGTCACTTGGTAATGTCATTGGTGCTAACTTATTCAATATTGTCTTAGTAAGTGGTATTTCTATCACTCTGGCACCTTTCTCTATTCCAAGTGCTAAAACATTATTTGGAATGAATGCTTCACTGCTGGTTGATATTCCTGTAATGCTAGCGGTTATGGGAATCCTTACTGTTCCAGCACTATTAAATGGCAAATTAAAAAGAAGTCAGGGTATTTCGCTTCTTGTAATCTATTTTGCCTTTATCATCTTCCAGTTATTTATCTAGCACAAAGGGATGCGCACGCATCCCTTTTCTTTTACTTATTAATAACTGTACAGTGTATAGCCATCTGGCACTTCGAACAGTTTGTCATCTACCTTGTACGAGAAGTTTACAATCTTGATACGGCTCACACTGTCTGGAATTTCGGTGATGATGTAAACCAGGGTGTCACCATCAAAGCACAGTGTAGTAGTTCCTTCTGGTTCATCCCAAGACTCAGTATAGTAAACCTTGCCTTCTACTTCCTTGCTGCCAACCCTGAAAGTTTCTTCATTGATGTCTTCCTGTACTGGCATAGCCTGTAATAGGCCTTCATATTCTGACTGCAGGGCCATTTCAAAGACCATCATACTTTCATCGGAAATCATATACATCTTGTCATTTTCGATAATCAGTTTTACACCGCCATCCTGGGTTGTAGTATCTATATAAGTCTTTGTGCCCTTTACCGCTAAGGTCATTAAACCACTTTCATCATCGGTTTCTACTTCATATTCCATATACATTTCGCCACCTTCAAACTGGCTGTAGAACTTAATAGCACGGCTGTCCTTAAACTTTGATGTTTCACCACCAATAATAACTGGTTCACTTGTTTCAGTTTTTGCCTCTACTTCAAAGAAAGTCAGATTGTAAGTGTACATATCTTTGCGGGCTTCTGAGCTCCACTTATTGTCATACTGATTTTGAACGATAACTAAGCCTTTGCCATCTTTTTTAATAGCAAACTTATTGTAAGTTAATAGTTCATTATCAAGAACTTCTTCAAACCATTCCTGATCAAATTCATCATTGGTATAAACCTTGCCATCATCTGCTAAAGTCTTAAAGTAATCAACAAATGACTGCATGTCACTTAAACGACCCTGATTATCTTTTCCTTCTTCAAGGAAGAAATAAAGTTCATCTCTATCAGGTTTTTCTTCACCTTCACATACTGCATAGTCTTTATAGATAGCATCGATTTTTACACCATATTTATCAGCGATTTTCTTGGCAGTATCAGTTACTTTTTTAGAACTGTTATTTGTGTTTGTATTGTTGGTATTTGTATTGTTATTGTTGTTTTCCTTAGAACCACAGGCAGCTAATCCTACACACAGTAAGATGGCCAGTAGTATAGTAATAATCTTTTTCATTTTTTATTCTCCTCTAATAGTCCTCTGATGGAGCTGGATGATATTCCAGCAAGATCTGAAGTGATGCATCATGGAATTCAAGAATAGTGATTCGCATCGCTTCACCATTAAATTCATAATCAGCGATGTAATTCTTAGTGTATTCACTTGATAAGTCACCATCACCATAGATGCCATTTTCATTTAAGATGTTTACAAATTCTTCGATATGACTGGTTTCCGGTTCAGCATCATACATAATGCCCTCTTCAGCTTCCAGTCCACCAATCCAGTCAGTCCCACTGATTTCGATATAGCCAACATCTTCGATATGTAAATCAGGAATGCCCCACTTAGCCCATTCTTCCGCACTAGGCCAAGAACCCTGGTTGGTATAGCCATCGAAGTTATAAATATCCATCGAACCTGTTCCCACTGGCACCGTATTAACCGTGCAGCTGCTTGAGAAGCTATATTCCGGTTCTTCACCAACCCATTGGCTAACTATTTTCAAAGTCTCATCGCCATTGACGATATCGTCACCCAGCTTATGCCAGCCATTCCAGTTAAAGCCGGTTTCAATCCATTCATTCATGGTGCAGCCAAATTCCATTACCAGGAAATATGGGTATTCAACACCATTTTCTTCAATATAGAATGGGCAGATATTCTTGCCTGGGAACTTCTCTTGCCAGTAATCCATACTGTATTGTATTGGATCACCATCAATCTCAACATTACTGTCTAATGTGTTGTTGATGTTTTCACTTGAAGTGTTTGGTTTTTCCTCCTTTATCTCTTCTTTAGACTTACAGGCCGCTAAGCTAAGTGCCAGAAAGCCTGTAAGCAAAAATATTATTATCTTTTTCATTTCGCTTCCTCCTAACAGGAATAATATTTATACCTAAAGTATTCCATTATTGAGCAAGCTAAAACACCTACCACAGGTAGGGCTAGTGGTAGGTGTTGTCCTTATTTCTTATATATTAATTCCGAATACTTCTTTAATAAGTCTTCCTTATTGGCACAATCCAGCTTGTCATAGATCTTGCGATAGTAATCCTTAACCGTTGTAATGCCAATACCCAGTTCATAGGCGATTTCTTTTTGTTTCTTACCAGAAAGCATTTCCATCAGTACTTCAAATTCTCTATTGGTCAGGGTCTGAATCTTAGGATCGATATTCTTTAATCGTTCTATCTCTTCTTCATTAAACCAGGCCTTAACAATCTTCTGATTATTGGCCTTAAAGCCTTCCTTGTTTTTGTAACATAAGAAGCCAATCATCACAAGTGCGCCAATTATTACTGCATAGACACTGATACTTACCTTGGATTTACCACTGTATAGACTTTCATCATAATTAGAACCAAGAACAAATTTCTTGATATTATATCTTCCATTAATCATTTTCATTCCAATTTCAGCCGGTATTGTTGTATCAATATTTCCTTTAGATTTAATAACTAAATGATTATTATCAACATCAATTTCCAAACCATCTTCTTTAGCCTTAGAAGGTGAAGCCAGGTAGTTATAGTTACTAGTATCAGATCTTGCAAAGTCTTTTTCAAAAGTCTCATCAATGATGATATTGCCACTGTAGCTAAAGTGTGGAATAGCGAAGACATCAGCAGGATGAGATGCCCAAAGCATATAGAAGTCGGGATTTACATAGTTATATTCACTGTCACAGGTATTGCCAATATAAGTTGAAAGGTTCATTTCCAGATAAGTGACATCCATTTCTTCCATAGCCTCGTTATAGTAAGAATAAATACCACCATAAGCATTTTCGGCACTGTTTCCATAAATACTGGAATTGATAATACTTATTTTGGAGCCATTTATTCCTTCGTGATACAAAGCGCCACCCTGGGCCATATTGGACCATGGACCCTTGTCTTCGTAAGTTCCATCCGTATGAGCCTCAGCTCGATTATCTTTGATTACACAGCCATCAATCTCACCATTTGAATTAGTAAAGGCTAGGCCACCACCCATGGAAGATGTATTAGAACTAATTAAGGTATTTCTTAAAACTAGTTCGCCATTATAGGCATAGATTGCTCCGCCCTTAGTTGTATCCATATCAGATAAATAGGCATCCATAAAAATATGATTGCTGAGATTATTTTCAAATAGAGAGTCTTCAATAAGCGTTTTGCAACCTGACAGGTAAATAGCGCCACCACCCATACTAAACTGGCCAGCACCGCTCTTATTGCCCTTAAACGTAGAATTATTGATAGATAATTCAATATTATTGTTTCCTTCAATATACAGGGCTCCACCATCATATCTAGCAACGTTATCACTAAACAGACAATCATCAAACGCAATATTCAAATGACAGGCAGAATAATCACCAAACATCTCCATTAAAATCGGAATACTTGTATAGTCCCCATAATGAATATTCATAATTGGGCCATATTCATGCATATAGTTTTTAAACTCACACTTATTAAAACTTGAATCAACATTGCCCTTATAGGTAATTGCCTGTTGAGCCATCAAAGGTTCATCATGAGTATATCTTTCCTCATTTTCATCATATGGCCAGTCAAAGTCTCTATCTGATAAGTTAGCTGTATCAACTCCACCATCAAAGACTATTCCCTCAAAATTAACAATTATTGATGCACCGCTCTTATCTCCGCTTAAGATAAAAGCTCCATTTTTAAATACTGATTTATCATTAGCACTCTTTATAGTTAAACTCTTATTGATTTCGATACGCATCCAGGAATTAAAGACATCACCTGGTGGCGTAAAATCAATATCCCCCACTAGCAAGACATCCCCACTTTTAGCTGCCTGAATAGCTGACTTTAATTCACTATATGAAGAAATGGTCTTTTCCTTAGCGCTAAGACTAACTGAAAAAGACATCATAAAAACAAATACTAAAAAACAACTTAGAATTTTCTTGTATAAACCATTATTATGCATCAGGGGATCCTCCCACCTATTGATGACATTATTCTACAAAATAAAACAAAGGCTTGTCTAAACAAGCCTCATAAACTATTTATTTTCATTAAGTTTTGCCAGAATCAAATCAGCAGTAGAATCATCAACAGCCAACCTGCTTAAAGCCTCTTCAACAGGCATACCTGTTTCAACCAGCTTCAACACATTATCAACAGTCGCATTCCTGGCACCATCTTCAAGCCCATACTGATAACCAGCAATTTTCCATTCTTCCAGAATTATTGGCATATTAGTTGAATCCTCCTTTTTAAACATTATATCGAAATTCTCATTCAGAATATCTATCTTGCATTCCGGTAAAAGAGTTTTCTCTAAAAAGATTATTCTAAACATATCCAGGATGTCATAAAAAGCGGAACTATCCATTGTTTTCTTTTTACCAACATTCATCATTATGATATGAGGTATATCATAATTATCCTTATGTTCATGATACTCACCTTTAAGATGTTCCTCAGATAAGCAATAATGATTAATAGTATCCTCACTATTTTTACCAGGATTAAAACAAATCCAGATGGTATATACTTTCCTTAATTTTCCATAATCTGATCCACTAAAACTTTCATTCTTCTGTCTGGCTATCAATCTTGAAGAGTAATAAATTGCTCTTTTCAATAAGGGATATCCTGGATTTACAACATTCTGGGATTCAACATCAATATATAGTCCTATTGAATCTTCGCTGTTTGGTAACTTAGCTGTAAATAAGACATCATAAATAATCTTGGCGCCCTCTACCCTAATATCCTCGTTCTGAATGCCTTTTACATTTCTTGAATCACCGCCATCTTCAATCAGTTCTACTATCTCGCTAATGCTTAGATTTTGATATTCAGGAATTACAGCCTTCATTACATTTGCCAGTACTCTTTTATTGGATAAGATATTTCTGCTTCTTTCATCTACTAGCATTTCTTGTGAATTCATCTATTCACCTCCTATACTTCTTTATTGTGAAAATACTTTTAAAAATCCTCACTTTATAAGAAAAAAGTATAAAAAGTTTTAAATTCTTCTCCAAAACTTCTCCAAAAAAGAATATGACAATTATTAAGAATTAATTAACTAGTTCAATCCCGCCCTTCCAGAACGCGAAAAAAAGGATTCTTTCGAACCCTTAAATTTCAACTTGGTGGAGCATAGCGGGATCGAACCGCTGACCTCCTGCGTGCAAAGCAGGCGCTCTCCCAGCTGAGCTAATGCCCCAAGTTTTATGGTGGGCCTGAATGGACTTGAACCAACGACCCCACGCTTATCAAGCGTGTGCTCTAACCAACTGAGCTACAGGCCCATATATTTCAACGCTGTAAGTAGCTGAGCTACTTTACTGCGCTCATTAATAATACCATATCCACAGAACTTTGCAATAGGTTTTTTAAAATTTTTTTAATTTTTTTAAAATTTTTATTTTTGACCCGCAAAACTGCTTCTATCGGTATGGGTCTAGTATACAATAAATTCGAGGATAAAACATATGAATTATAAAGAAAAGTATAATGAATGGCTAAATTATCTTAAAGATGATAGCGCTCTTAAGCAACAGCTATTAGCTATTAAAGATGATGAAGCCGAAATTGAAGACCGCTTCTACCAGCATTTAACATTCGGTACTGCGGGTCTTAGAGGCAAGATTGGTGCCGGTACCAACCGTATGAATGTTTATACAGTAGCCCGTGCAACTCAAGGTATTGCCAACTACATCATTGAACATGGAAAAGAAGCTATGGACAAGGGTGTAGCTATTGCCTATGACTCTCGTCATTATTCTAAAGAATTCTCAATCCTTACGGCGAGAATTCTGGCTGCCAATGGTATTAAGGTTTACGTCTTCCCAGACCTAAGACCTACACCAGAACTGGCCTTTGTCATTAGAAAACTAGGCTGTACTTCTGGTATTAATATCACTGCTTCTCATAACCCAAAAGACTATAACGGTTATAAGGCATACTGGAGTGATGGCTGCCAGGTTGCCAGTGATGTTGCCAAGGGTATGTTAGACAAGATTAATGAAGTAGATTTCTTTGAAGGTGCTAAGGGCATGCCATATGAAGAAGCTATTGCCTCAGGTATGATTACTGTCTTAGGTGAAGAAATGGACAGAGCTTACCTTGATTGTATCGAAGGCTTAGCCATCCATTCAGGCGATGAATTAGACCTGGATATTCCACTTGTCTATACACCACTAAATGGTGCTGGTTCTATTCCATTTAGAACTATGCTGAAGGATAGAGGCTTTAAAAACTGGCATATCGTTAAGGAACAGGAAATGCCAGATCCTGATTTCACTACTGTTGGCTATCCTAACCCTGAAAGCCCTGCAGCTTTCAAGATGGCTGAAGAACTTGGTAAACAGACAGGTGCTGAACTATTAATGGCTACTGACCCAGACTCAGACCGTTTCGCTATTGAAATCAGAGATGACGAAGGAAACTATATCCCACTAAATGGTAATCAGACTGGTTATCTATTGGTTAACTATATTCTTGAAGGTCACCATGATGCAGGAACTCTTCCAAAGAATGGCGCCATGGTTAAATCGATTGTTACAAGTAATATGTCTACTATCATGGCTGAAAGCTATGGTGTAAAGATGATTGAATCCTTAACTGGTTTCAAGAACATCTGCGGACGTATCCCATATCTTGAAGAAAACAATCTGGTTTATTTATTTGGCTATGAAGAATCAGTTGGCTATGGTGCTTGCAAGGATATCCGCGATAAAGATGGTATCTCTGCTGGTATGCTGGTAGCTGAAGCTGCTGCTTACTACCGCAAACAGGGTAAGACTTTATGGCAGGTTCTTGAATCTTTATTTGAAAAATATGGCTATTTCGCTGAAGATGAACCAAATCTAATCCTTGAAGGTGTTGAGGGTTCTAATAGATTCAAGAGAATGATGACTGCTGTTAGAAATAATCCGCCAATGGAAATTGCCGGCTATAAAGTTACGCAATTAATCGACTACATCAACGGTTATGAAGATATTGAAGCTTCTAATGTTCTAAAGTTTGTCTTAGACAACAACAGCTGGTTTGCAATCAGACCTAGTGGTACTGAACCTAAGATTAAGTTCTACTTCTATACCTGCCAAAACAGTAGAGAAGAAGCATTGGCTGTAAATAAAAAGATAAAAGAAGCAATTCTTGAAATTGTTAATGCGATTGACTAAGATGATTGGCTTATGCCAGTCATCTTTTTTATAATGAATTCATGTTTTATTACTTACTGTTTATCAATATCTTCGCCTTTTTAATGTTTGGTCTGGATAAGTATCGCGCCATTAAGAAATTATGGCGTACCAGCGAAAAGACCCTCTTTCTTTTAGCTATGCTTGGTGGAGCCTATGGATCATTACTTGGCATGTATATCTTTCATCACAAAACAAAAAAGGCCATATTTAATTACGGCCTTCCCATTCTATGTATTATTGAAATGTTTGTCTTAGCGATAATCTCTAATTCTTTCAATAGCCTTTTCTAATGTAGCCATTGGTGAAGCGATAGAGAAACGGATGTAATTATCCCATTCCTCGCCAAAAGTAACACCAGGAGTAGCTACAATACCTACTTTTTCTAATAGATCATCACAGAATTCAATAGACTTCTTACCAGAAGCCGAAATATCTACCCAGTAATAGAAACTGCACTTAGGGCACTTACCATTAAAATATGGGTGTTTATTTAGTTCGGTATGGAAGTAATTCATTCTCTCTTCCAGATAATCATTGTATGGTTCAATATGATCCCAAGGATGATTATAGATAGCTAAAGCACCATACTGCATTGGTGTTGAAGTATTAGTGATAGTCTGTTGAGCATATAGAGCCATCTTCTTAGTTAATTTACTGTTAGCTAAGGCATAACCTAAACGATAACCAGTCATTGAATGTGACTTTGAATAACCATTTACCACAACCAGTCTGTCCTTTAATTCTTTAACAGAAATAAATGAATGATGAATCTGTCCACGATAAATCAGCTTTTCATATACTTCATCAGAAATGACATAAGTATTTGGATGTTTTAAAGCGATTCTGGCAATAACCTCTACTTCTTCCTTAGTAAACATTGATCCAGCCGGATTATTAGGCGAGTTTACAAGGATGGCCTTAGTATTATCATTTACCGCCTTATCTAAAGCTTCTTCATTTAAAGTTAAATCTTCATTTAAGCAGACATAAACCATCTTAGCTGTTGGCTCAGCCAAAGCTACATTGCTTGGATAGCTTAAGTAATATGGCGAAATGATAACAACTTCATCATTTGGTTCAAGTAATGAACATAAAGCGAAATAAGAAGCTGGCTTTACACCCGGTGTAATCATTACTTCACTGGCATCATAATCTGAGCCATAAGTCTTATTTACATCGTTGGCGATAGCTTCTCTTAACTCCTTAACACCCTGACAGTTACTGTATCTTGTCTTGCCTGATTTCATAGCTTCATAGATACCTTCAATGACATATTCTGGTGTCTTCATATCAGGCTCACCTACACATAATGAAATGATGTCTCTACCCTGAGCCTTCATCTCATCTGCCATATCTGAGTATTTATGATTTAATGCTTCCTTAACATCTTCTGTAAAATGCATAATAAATTTACCTCATTTATTCAAGGATACCACTTCTGATATTTTGAAACAAATTCAAACCTTTTAATTTAAAAAAGTAAGCTAATGATTGCTTACTTCCTCTAATTCCCTAACATTTAGAAACATACTGGCATTCTTCTTGAAGATATCCACATCCCCAGAGACATAAAACTCCAGTACCGGTTCCTTTTTATTGCCATTAGACAATTCTCTTGAAAGCACATTGCCACTGTTTACCAGCTTAACCTTGCCATCCAGATACTTATCAATCTTTTCCGCAATAATTGGATAATGGGTACAACCCAGAATCAAAGTATCAATGCCCTCTTTCTTTAAAGGAGCCAGATATTCATCGATAGCTTCATCCATTACCTTGGTATCAAGCTTGCCCTGTTCAATTAAAACTGCAAACTTAGGACAAGGCATTTCATAGACCTCATAGCCCTTTAATTTATTCTTAAAAGCGTGAGAAGCGATTGTCGCATTAGTAGCGATAACCCCAATCTTTCTATTTTGAGTTAACTCTTCAGCTTCAATGCAGGCTGCATCAATAATGCCCAGAATATTGAAATCATATTCTTTCTTTAATGGCTCCAAGACATTAGAACTAACCGTACCACAGGCAGCGATAATTTCATCGGCACCCTTCTTTCTTAAGAATTCCACGTTCTGCTTGGCCAATTCAAAAAGAGTAGCCCTATCCTTTTCACCATATGGGACATTAATGGTATCCCCATAGAAAATTATTTTGTCATAGGTATTGTTTTTTAAGATCTCTTTTAAGACAGTAAGACCACCCAGTCCACTATCAAAAATACCTAAATTCATTATTTAAACTCCCTGACAAGGTCCTTAAAGATTCTGCCACGTTCCTCAAAGTTCTTAAACTGGTCATAGCTTGAACAAGCTGGTGAAAGTAATACAACATCACCTTCAACTGCGATTTCTCTAGCCTTATTTAAAGCTTCTTTCATATCTTCACAGATAATCGCATCATCCTTTAATTTAGCCAGTTCATACTTTGTTTCGCCAAAAGTAATAATCTTCTTAATCTTATTGTCATATTCTTCCAGGGCCTTAAAACCAGTATGCTTATCATGACCACCAGCCAATAGAATAACTGCCTGATCAAAGGCTCTTAAAGCTGTAACAGTACTATCGGTATTAGTACCCTTGGAATCGTTATAGTAAGATACACCATCAATAGTATCGACATATTCAATACGGTGTTCAACACCCTTAAATGTTGAAATGACATGTTTAATACTATTTACACTGGCACCTAATTTATAAGCCATGGCAACAGCTACCATCGCATTCTGCAGATTGTGTCTGCCAATAATCTTTAAATCATTTTTATTAAATAAAGTTTCACCAAACAGTTTAACTTCATCGCCATCCAGCATTAAGTCAGCTTCTTTTTCAAGTGAATAGTCTACAACCTTACACTTGATATCCTTGATATAACCACAAACTACTTCATCATCAATATTTCTTAAATACCAGTCATTTTCATTCATGTTGGTATAAATAAGATTCTTAGCCTGGTAGTATTCATCAAGAGTAGCGAAGTAGTCCAAATGGTCTGGCGTTAAATTAGTGATAACCGCTACATCCGGATGGAAACTTGGTGCTCCCAAAAGCTGGAAAGCACTGATTTCCAAAGCCAGCTTAGCCTCTTCATCTTCATGATCATAAACGATTTCTGATAAAGCAGTACCGATATTACCGCAGGCAAAAGAATTAAATTCTTCCTTTAAGATTTCATTTACCAATGTAGTAATTGTAGTCTTGCCATTGGTACCAGTAATAGCTGCAATACCATAATGCTTAGGATATCTTAAAGCTACTTCAATTTCTGTTAAGATAGGAACCTTCTTATCATTGAAATACTTAACAAATTCATTTGTATAAGGGATACCCGGATTCTTTACAATAAAAGCCCAGTTTTCTTCTTTTAAACAATCAGGATGACCATTATCAAAGACCTTAATACCTAAAGACTCCAGTTCTTCTTTTTCCTTGATAGCCCTCATATCAGTGATTGTCACATTATATTCTTTTTTATTTAAGAGTTTCGCAACCCAATAGCCACTTCTAGCGCAGCCAATTACTAATACATTTTCCATACTTATTTAGTTTATCACACAAGACAAAACGAAAACCCTCGCTGGAGGGTTAATCGCTAATTAATTCTTCATTTAATTCCATACCAAAGAGATTTAAGAAAGAAGTAATCTCTTCTTTTACATCTTTGGCGTCTTTATAATTCAAAGCCATCTTAGAATAGGCCTTCTTAATCAGATCAGCATTCTTAAAGCCCAGGATGTTCAAATCAACATCATCGATTCTTGCGCTTAACTTATCAGAATCACTGTTGTAGTTTTCAATGCTTACTTTAATTTCTTCTTTTAAAACATTCAGATATTCATCATTTAAAAGATTTACATTTACAAACATGGCAGCCTGAGGATAAGATGAGTAACCAGTCTTGTTTTCATAAACCTTTTGAACATCCATGATTTCATAGATTGTTCCCTCATACTTGCCCTTAGTCATTGTAAGGAAGGGTTCAGCCAGGATAGCTGTATCTACTGTGCCATTGATTAAGGCAGCACTGGTTTCGCTAACTTCGGCAAACCATTCAATTTCTTCAATATTTAACTCTTCCTTTAAGAAGTTAATTACCTTGCCTGGAACGGCTGCTTCACCAAAAGCCGCAATCTTAGAACTTCCATCAGAATTTGTACTGACTAGATGCAGGTTACCCCACGTTAAGACAGATGCCAGCTTATAGTTGCCAGTCTTTTCTGAAAGCTTTAAGCCTAAATTAACAGGAGCGATGATGATATCAGCTTCACCATTTACAAATTCAGCCTGCAATACTTCCGCACCATCTACGATATCAAGACTAAGATTTTCCTTGTCCATGATACTTAATAAAGAAAGGGCTGGTGCACCATTAGGAGCCACAATCTTTAAATCTCTTTCTTCTATTTTTTCAGTCTTATTTGCTGAACAGCCAAATAAGACACATAAAGCCAATAATATACCAACTATTTTTTTCATTCTCTAACTCTTGTGATAGAAGTCATATAAGTCATTCTTGGAAACCTTGTACTGGCTGGCCACCTGACTTATAGCTTCCTTCTTCTTCATTCCTTCTTTTACTAATTCATCGACTTCTTCTTTTAAGTCGTTAAAGTCTACTTCGACTTCTTCCTTTTCCTTGCCCTCAATCAGCAAGACAATTTCACCCTTTAAACTCTCAATTTCACAAAGTTCTTCTAATGTACCCCTTAGATATTCTTCATGAAGTTTAGTAAGTTCTCTGGCCACTACCGCTCTACGGTTACCCAATTCTTCCAAACACAGTCTTAAAGTCTTAGTTATACGATGAGGAGCTTCATAGAAGATCATTGTATAAGGGAAGTCCTTTAAGTCTCTTAATTCTTTGCGGGCAGCTGATGGTTTAGAATTCAAAAAACCATAAAACAGATAATGATTGGTATTTAGACCGCTGGCCACCAAAGCATTTAGGGCAGCATTAGGTCCTGATACCGTATTGATAGTATAGCCCTTGGCAGCTACTTCATTTACCAAAGTGTAACCAGGATCAGATATCAATGGATAACCGGCATCTGATACTAAGGCCACTGACTTTCCTTCATCCAAAAAGGCAATAATGTCCTGACTAGCCTTTTCTTCATTGAACTTGTGATAGCTGATCATACGGGTATGAATATCAAAATGAGTAAGCAGCTTTAAAGTATTGCGGGTATCTTCACACGCAATAATATCAACATTCTTTAAGGTTTCAATAACTCGTGGTGACGCTTCGCTTAAATTACCGATTGGGGTAGCGACAAGAAAAAGTGTCACCTTATTTAGATTCTGGGACACTTTCTTTCACACTTTCTTTATCTTGAGGCTTCTGGTAAACACCCTTTTTCTTTAAATCATCCAAAGTGATATAAATCGCATGGTCATGATTTTCCAGCTTACAAGTCTTAGCGATGACATTCATTGAAGTAAGACGGAATTTTTCTCCCTCATATTCAACGACACCATTCATCTTTGGTAAACCTTTTCTAAGTTCCTTATAAGCTTCATCTTCATACTTTAAACAACACATCAGGTTACCGCACTGACCAGACAGTTTCTGAACATTTAAGGCCAGTAACTGGTTCTTAGCCATATTGATAGATACTCTATCAAATTCCGAAATGTATTTGGCACAACATAATTCTCTGCCACATGGACCAACACCGGAAACCATCTTAGCCTTATCTCTGGTGCCGATTTGTCTTAAATCAATACGACAGCGGAAAATAGAAGCTAAAACTTTTAATAGTTCTCTAAAGTCAACACGATCATCAGCCAGATAGATAAAAGTAATCTTTGAACGGTCCAGTGTGTATTCAGCTGAAACAATATTCATACCAAGATTTAACTTATCAGCTTCTTCCTGGCACTGTCTTTTAGCTTCTTCACAATCAACCAGATTCTTTTCATACTGGGCTAAGTCGTTTTGATCAGCCTTTCTGGTAATAGGCTTAATTTCCATTGAAATATTTGGTTTATCAAATGGATCAGCTATTACACGAGCATATTCTAATCCGCGCTGTGTTTCCACAACGACTGCATCACCATTCACAATAGAGTGATCTACTGTCGAAAAAGTGTAGGTTTTATTAGTAGTCTGAAATCTTACAGACAAGTATTTTAAAGTCTCACTCATATATCTATGATATTATTTCGTAAGCAATTTGGTCAAACAAGAGGCTGCGGGAAATCGGCAAATTGCACTTGTCCTTGGCATTTAAAATCACTTCATATAAATGGTTCTTATCATACTTATCAAGTGTTCTTAAATAGGCGTTATATTCTTCATCAGCCGTCACTTTAGAAAGATTGCTGTCAGAAATAAGTAAAGCCATTATATCCAAGTAAAGACCACTGCATTCCTTAAAGTTATCCTTGCCTGCTGTATTATAGAATTCTCTATTAAATAAAATTGGCAGGTATTCAGGATCACTTAGATTATCAATTGTTTTATAAACAAATTCTTTGGCCAATCCAAAATTATCCAAAAGTTCATCATCATTGATTAATTCATGTTTAATCTGACTTAGAAGATAACTATCAATAGCTGAATAACCCAGCTTTTCATATTCTTCAATCAGATAAGAAAAATCCTTGGAAACAAAAGGAATCTTCTTGCATCTGGAAACAACCGTTTCTAAAAGGGTATCGATATTATCCGAAATAAAGATACCGTAGGTATTACTGTTACCAGGTTCTTCCATGAACTTTAGAATCATATTTAAAACCTTATCAGTTGAATTGTTAATATTATCGATAATATAAATCTTCTTTTCCTGAGCTTCTAAAGAAGTCTTATTGAACTCTTCAACGATGTGATCAATCTGTTCCTTCTTGATTGTTTCCTTATGACCATCAACATAGATGACATCGAAGTACTTGCCATCTCTGATTCTTTGACAGGTGGTGCAAGTCTCACAGGCAAAGTCATTCTTCCCTTCGACAATACTTTGCGCTAATAAAAAAGCCACCTCTGTTTTAAAGGGGTTAAGCTCTCCATACAATAAATAACTATGTGCAATATGGCCGCTATTTAAGTCATTTTTCAGACTTAAATAGGCCACAGTTTCTTTTTCTTTTAATTTGTCCTTAATCATTAATACTATCCAAAATAAGCTTTAAGGTATCAGATACAACAGTATCCAGATCTCTTGTCGCATCGACAATCTTGGTTTCCTTAAATCTATCCAGAACTTCACGATAACCCTCGTTAACTAAACGATGGAAGTTCACGCTTTCCGCATCAAGTCTATCCTTGCTGGTACGGGAATTGATACGCTTTTGACCAGTTTCCTCATCAACATCCAGGAATATTGTCACATCTGGATATGTGCCATTTATCGCAAATTCATTAATACTTATAATCGGATCAAAGCCAATACCTCTGGCCTTACCCTGATAAGCTAAAGAAGAATATAAAAATCTTTCGCAGATTACAATCTTGCCACTACTAACAGCTGGTATTACTTTTTCAACCAGGTGCTGTCTTCGGCTAGCTGCATATAAAAGAGCTTCGGTTCGAGCATCCATTGCCGTATTATCTGGATTTAGAATGACACTTCTAATCTGTTCTGCAATATCGATGCCACCCGGTTCTCTGGTATGCACAATTTCATAGCCCTTTTCACATAACCTGTCACAAACGATGTCCGCAACAGTAGTTTTACCAGAACCATCAGGTCCTTCCAGTACAATAAATAGTCCTTTTTTCATTAGTTAAGATTCTCCGGTTTAGGTTTAAATACTTTTTCAAAAGCGTCATTAATCTGCTTCTTTACGCTTTCATATTCATCATAAGAAAGCTGGAAACCCTCTGGTCCAATTATTCTGATATGTGGATCAGCATTCAGGGTATCATTATCATCTATTAAACTGTTTTCCACTGATTCATATAAGCCAATAGGCATAATGACATACTTGCTTGAGCCATCTTCATCCACATAGATGACATCATCTTTCTTTAAATCAGCCAGTTCCTTACTAATGTTTTCTAATTTTTTAATATCAATATTCATATCTTGATTATACCAATAAAAAAGGGACAGCTATTAAGTAACTGTCCCTGCATCTCTAACTCTTATTTAACTTTCCAGCCACACATCTTAACTTTTTTGTAGCCAAGACCTGTGAAATGATCAACCGCATCTAAAGCGATATTTTCTTTGTGGAAAATGCCCAGGAATTCCAGGTTTCCAACTGGTGAAACACCAAATAATTCGTATCTCATTTTTAATACTCCTCATACCCTTTCAGGTATATTCAAAATATACAGATATTAAAAACTCAATACAATACTTTTTAAAATGATTACGTTTTCATTTTTAATGAAAATGGTTACATTTTCTCTAGATGAATAATCCCAGACTCAATCCTCTTTCGATTTCCTCGAGAGTTTTCTCATCTCTATCTGATACTTTTAATAATTTCCGATTCTGATAATAGATTTCTGCCGAACCACCACCATCAAGATGTATGGCATTATTTAACCCCAGTGACTTACAGATCTTTACAGTCTCAAGTAATGAAGCGCCAGCTGAATCAAGACCATTTTGATAGCCAAATTTGCCTTTGCCTTCAATCCAGAGTACTACACCCTTATTGTCTTTGGTTCCAAGAATCATACGGGGAGCCTTGGACTTTTTAAAATTCAGAGGATACATGGAAGGAGGAAAAGACACCTTCCAAAACTTCAGGAAATTATAAAAAGAAGATTTAAATTCTAAAGTTTCCTTATTGTCGATAAGTATACTGTTACCCACCTGAACCGCAAACTTGATATCGTTATAGCCCTGATAAGATACTTTTCTATCGTTTATTTCTATTTCTTTATCTAAAGAAATGACAAATCCTCCACTTGGTATTCTGGTCTTGCCACCCCTTTTAATAGAAACCACTTCATTTTCGACAATGATTAAGTCCATAACCGATTCCTTAGTGAAAAGACAATCAGGTCGCATACAAATATGACAATTGTCTTTATTGAATACCTTATTATCAATAATGATTTCTAAATCATTAATATTGGTTTTCTCTATCAAAAATGTTCCATCCTTTTTATAGATAAATGTTTCTCTATCAAAGAAAGACGGATTAATAATCTTTCCATCATCAATACATAGACCAATATTAGTGCCAATGACATCATAAACAGAATCCACATCAAAAGAATCCATCACAAAAAAGTTGCTGTTGAAGCGAAGCATTGAATCTTTATGACTTTCGCTTATAAAGCCAAGCTTATTGGATACTGGTAAAAACTTCAGATACTTTCTTTTACCTTTAGCTATCTTTAGACAATCCTTATTCACTAAATCATTGAATATCTCTTCACTTCTTTCATTGTTAAAGACCAGTTCACCATTCTTCAAACAAATATGTTTTCTAAAATAAATATTCAATAAGGTTTCCTTAGAATATATAGTTCCATATTCAGTATTGTTATCTAAATTCAAAGGATAATCATCAGGTAAGGTGAACAGTATCAGCGTTCCAAAGATTTCTTTATATTTCTTAACAATATAGTTTTGATATAAGTTACACAGATTAATAAAGGCCTGATGGTCTTTCTTCATATTAAAAAAATGAAGACTATTAAAATCATCAAATTCGATCATTTGAACTTTAATGATTTCATCTTCATTTTTAAAAGTATGAATACTGTTTTCCATTAAGAGAACATTCTTCTTTCTCTATTGTTGGCACACCATAAAAAGAAATTAGGCACAGCCAGCATTTCTTCCGAAGCCATTTCAATCGCATTATAAAAATATCGGGCTTCTTCATCATCAATATTTAATAAAGCCTTGGGTCTATCCAGATACTTGGCATATTCATATTTAGAAAGCAGTTCGTTATATACTTCCTTGGCCACTTCATATCTTTCCAGCTTAATAGCGGTAATCATCATCAAAAGATAAGAAATCGCATCAGAGAAACCGACATCTTCATATAACTGATACATCGAATCCAAATCTTCCAACAGGCAATACAGATAAATCAGCCTATTTACATTAAGCACTGAATAAACAGCTTCCAGTTCAACCAGAAGCTTCACAATTCTGATAGCCTTCTTTAGATTATGAACCTCTGTCAGATACTGGATATAGATATTAAGTTCTGACTTATAAACTTCCTTTTTATAGACAGTCAGTTCTTCAAACATAAAGCTGTAGTTTTCTAAGGAAGAAAGGATACTGTGAACTACCAGGGGTTCATTGATACTGTAGGCCACAAAGAAAGCTTCTATGCAATAAGGATCATCCCTTAAGATCATATTGGCTCTTTCTTTAAGGCTGCAGTTATCGTCAAACATCATTCTGATACTTTCGATTTCATCGCTATCCGCTCTTTTATCGATTAAATAATCATCGAAGTTTTCCGCCACAAAAACATTATTTAAATAATCAAATAAGTCTTCACCTTCCAGTGGTTCTGCCTCATACAGAATCTGCTCAAAACTAAGCATCCAGTCCTGCCATTTCTACGTAATACATTAAAGAAATAGTCTTGGCATCATCGATTTCACCACTCTTGATCATGTCCTTAATTTCCTTGAATGTATATTTATATAAATCAATTCTTTCATTATCATCCAGGTGCTGGCCAACTTCCTTACCAGTTTCACCATAATACAGATGAATCTTTTCACTGCAGTAACCACAGGTTGGAATAATGGTGCCAAGCTTTCTTACATTGATTGCTTCATAGCCCACTTCCTCCATTGCCTCACGAAGAATGGCTTCATCAGGATTTTCGCCCTTTTCAATCTTACCAGCACAGAATTCCAGCATATCTTTTTCCAAAGAATAGCGGTACTGCTTAACCATGTAGTATTTATTGTCTCTTGAATCCTTTAAGGCGATGCAGGCACCACCATGGTGATAGACTACTTCTCTTTTAGATTTTGTGCCATCATCAAGTTCTACTTCATCGCATACGACATGGATGATCTTGCCATCATAGATTTCTTTTCTGCTTATCTGTTTTTCCATTATTAGATACCTCTATAATTCTCTACACTTTCAAGTGTACGATATTCGTGCTTTTCATAATAGCCTATTAGCTTTCCATTATCATCTCTTAGGGCAATCATATAGACATCCTTATTGTCTTTTTCCTTATGGAAAGTAAACATGCGGTTATTATTCACATCTTTCTTAAACCATTCCACAACCTTTTCAATCATTTCATTAGAATGTTCATTATGACAATCCTTGATACAATAGCCAATCAGTTTTTCACCACCCCTTTTGGCATATCTTTCAATGGCCACCTTATTCATATAAATGATGGTGTGGTTTAAATCACAGACTACCACTGGTACAATTTCTGCTTCAATAATTGCCTTAAAATATTTATCCATAATACCTCCGTATAAAGAAAATAGCTTCCTTGGAAGCTATTTGTTAGTATTGCCTGATGGTAAATAGAAGACCTTCTCATCACCCTTGGAAAACATATATTCACCCCTGGCATAGGTAGTGACATAGGCCGGATCTTCAAGCTTATTCTTGGTTGAAACCAAGGTAGCATTTTCATCCTGCAGGGCTTC
Source organism: Erysipelotrichaceae bacterium (assembly GCA_030526485.1). Lineage (GTDB taxonomy): Bacteria > Bacillota_I > Bacilli_A > Erysipelotrichales > Erysipelotrichaceae > Colivicinus. The sequence goes on from JAUNCS010000002.1 coordinate 41,640, forward strand.
AAGCTCTTTTTCAACTATTTCATACTGTTCCTTTAAGTTGTATACAGCATATAACTGCTTGCCGACATTAGAAAAAATCGCAATAGCAGCAATTATCATAATGATCGACAAAAGCTTACTTAAGGTTTTTCTATTTAATCTCTTTCTTCTTTTCTTTGTTTTCTTAATTTGAGACATACTATGATTATACCTTATCGTTATTTTGTTCTTCAATAACCTCGTACATGCCCAAAGCATCCTGCTTTGACGCATTATCTCTGATTTCCAGAACCCTTACTTTAAAGGTACGATGCCCAAATTCAATGGTAATAATATCGCCAACCTTAACTGCTGAACTGGCCTTAGCCTGACGGCCATTGATTAAAAGACGCTCATTAATAGCCAACTCTTTACCAACCGTTCTTTTCTTTAAGATTCTTGCGACCTTTAAATATTTATCTATTCTCATTCTTTTTCCAACTCACTTAAATTATCTACCAGTTTTAATATCTTATTAACCGCATCCTTTTGATTTGTGACATATAATTCCAGACGCATATTCTTATAGGCAATCTTAATGTCTCTACTCAGGGTATTGCAGTATTCAAATAACTTGGCACCATCTATATTGTCTGAATAAGACTTGGTTAAGACAATAGTGAAAACACCAGCCTTATTTGTAATTCTTTCAATACAGTTTAGATTATAAAGCAGTTCCAGACGCTTCTTATTAAATAAAGAAACAACCGCATCTGGCAGCTTACCATATTCGTCACTGATCTTCATGTAGTAATTTAAAAGATCCTTCTTATTATCAATTAAATCCAGTTCATGATAGATAGTCAGCTTTTCATAGTCATTATCCGAGAAATGCTCAGGAATATATGACTCAAGCGGAATATTCACATTGACCTTAGGCTTTTCTTCTTCAACAGTCTCACCCTTCTTGATTCGAATTGCCCTGTTAAGCATAGCCAGATATAAGTCCAAACCAACATTATCGATAAAGCCTGACTGCTTAGGACCCAATAAGTCACCAGCACCTCTAATAGTTAAGTCACGCATGGCAATCTTATAGCCACTGCCTAAGGCTGCAAATTCTTTAATAGCTTCTAAACGCTTGGTTGAAGCTTCCTTTAATTCCTTGTTTTCCGGAATTAACAGATAGGCATAGGCGATACGATCACTTCTACCAACTCGACCCTTAATCTGATATAGTTGCGACAAGCCAAAGTTTTGGGCATTATCCACGATAATGGTATTGGCATTTGGAATATCCAGACCTGTTTCCACAATGGTTGTACATACCAGAACATTAATCTCGTTATTATAGAATCTCAGCATAACATCTTCGATATCATCCCTGCTCATCTGACCATGAGCCACATCAACACGGGCATAAGGAATATCATTCTTTATCTTATTGGCAATGCGATTAATATGTTCAACATTGTTGTAAAGATAGAAGACCTGGCCATCTCTTTCCAGTTCTCTCATAATAACTTCCTTAACCAGATTATCATTCTTATTTACGACATAAGTCTGAACCGGATATCTGTTTAAAGGAGGAGTATCCAAAGTTGATAGACCTCTAATGCCAATTAAAGACATCTGCAGGGTTCTAGGAATTGGTGTCGCACTAAGTGATAAGACATCAATCGAAGACTTTAGTTCTCTAATCTTTTCCTTATGTTCAACACCAAAGCGCTGTTCCTCATCGATTATTAATAAGCCCAAATCTTTAAACTTCACATCCTTGGAAAGGATACGATGGGTACCAATCAGGATATCGACCTTGCCTTCTTCCAAATCAACTAAGGTTTCTGTCTGCTTTTTTCCTTCAACGAAACGATTCAAAAGTTCTACCCTGACTGGGAACTTTTCTAAACGCGACTTAAAAGTATTAAAGTGTTGCAAAGAAAGGATAGTTGTAGGACATAGATATGCTACCTGCTTGCCATTAGATACTGCCTTAAAGGCTGCTCTAATCGCTACTTCAGTCTTACCAAAGCCAACATCTCCACAAATCAGCCTATCCATTGGTTTGGCTTTTTCCATATCAGCCTTAACTTCTTCAATCGCAATACGCTGATCATCAGTCAGATTGTAGATGAAAGTATCTTCAAACTCTTTCTGCATCTCATCATCAGGACCACAGGCAAAACCGATATCCGCTTCTCTTTCCGCATATAAATCAATCAGTCTTTCCGCAATATCATTTACGTTTTCTTCAACGCGTTTCTTGGTTTCTACCCATTCCTTAGAACCCAGTTTATGCAGTTTTGGTACAGCACCTTCCTTGGAAACATATTTTCTGACCAGGGAGAACTGCGATAAAGGAACCAGCAGTTCATCATTGCCCTTATAAACAATCTTTAAATAGTCTAAGGAAATGCCATTCATCATTCGGGTTTCAATGGCGACATACTGACCAATACCATACTGGTCATGAACCACGTAGTCACCAGGTTTTAATTCTTCATAGCTGTTTAAAGTACGAGCTTCCGCATACTTGCTGGCGAAACGACCTACATGTTTTCTTTGTCTGAACAGTTCCGCACTGGTATAGACAATAAGGTCAAGATCCTTTACTTCAAAACCACCAAACATGTAACCAAAAGAAATATTAATACCTGGCTTTAATTCATCAGTATAGACATTATATTTGGTATTAAATTTTTCCAGTGTTTCCAGGAACTTTTCAAGTTCTTTATCCTGTAAAACCACCAGTTTATATTTTTTATTTTCTTTTTCAATCAGTGATAAAAGATAGTCAAGATTACCACTTGGCATATCAATTTCACTTATCTTATTAGAAACATCAGAAAAGGCCTTGCCCTCAATGATATCAACCTGATTCTTTAGTCTTTCAAAGTCACCATAGACATAGAACTTAAGAGGCAGTTTCTTTTCTTCATGCATTTCCTGAATATAAGAAATAGTCTCTTCACTAAGCATCTTAAGATGTTCCTTAATCTTATAGTCATCAGACATATAGACATAGGAATATAAGTAATCAGCTAAATGTTCCTTGTTGAAATAAGCATAGTAAAAGTATTGTGACTGCAGATAAGTGTCAGTCATGATGTATTCCATATTGAGTTCCATTTCACCACCCAATATCTTTACATTTTCTTTTAAATATTCCTTTTCCTTCGCACTGAAGAAAACATCTTTCGCAAAGCAGATATCAATTTCATCTACTACTTCCAGTGTTCTTTGGGTATTGATATCAAAGAAACGGATTGAATCAATGACGTCATCAAAGAATTCAATACGTAAAGGCTTATCATAGTTAACACTGAACAAGTCAACAATATAGCCACGTGAGGCAAAGGTCATTGGTGTTTCCACATGGAAAACCTTCTCATAGCCCAGCTTTCTTAATGATTCAATTAATTCATCGCGGTCAAAGGTATCATCTTTCTTAAGATGAATGATACTGTCTCTTAAAACTGCTTTTTCTGGTAAGTGTCTGATAAAGCCATAAGGTGAAGTAATAACGACCTTCACATTTTTATCAGTAATTATCTTATATAACGCAAAAAGACGATCAGCTCTATTCTCAAAGGAAGTTGCAATCTCTTCTGATCTTAGTGATTCTTCTGGCAGATAGGAAACAAGTTCTTCTTCATCGAAATAAGAAACCAGTATTTCTCTTAAGCGATTGGCCATGTAGTTATTTTCCTTAACCACAATAATTGGCCTGTCACTCTTTCTGGCTCTTAAGGCCAGTTTTAAGGCTTCTTCACATAATGAGTTATAAGACAAAGAAAAACTGTCCGATTTGCCATCGAAAACAGTTTCTATTTTTTCTAATAAGTCTAATTGTTTCATCCGTTATAGTTACTCATGACCTTAGAAAAGTCATTGTCCAAGGCATAGATAACAGCTTCAGCAGCTCTATTGATAGTTTCATCAAATAAAGGCTTGTCTTCTTTTGATACCTTGCCTAATACATAATCAACAACCGGGATACGGGCATCTTTGCCGATACCCACTCTTACCCTTTTGATTTCCTGGCTGCCTAAATGAGCGATAATACTACGCATACCATTCTGACCACCACATGAACCATTGGTTCTGATTCTAATCTTACCTACTGGTAAATCCAAATCGTCATGGATGACAATCAAGTCTTCCACATTTACACCATAGTACTTCATCAAAGGTGCTAAGGCCTCACCTGAATTATTCATATAAGTTAGAGGCTTTACAAAGATAACCTTTTCACCCTTGTGATTATAAATGGTATACATCGCCTTGAATTTTTCCTTATCAAGGGAAATATTTAATTTATTTAATACCGCGTCCAAGACCAAAAAGCCAGTATTGTGTCTGGTCTTTTCATATTCTTTTCCTGGATTTCCTAGTCCTGCAATAATCTTCATTACTCTTCTTCTTTTTCTTCCTCTTCAACAGTTTCTTCTTCAACGGTTAAGAACTTGTCGATAACTCCAAGGTTAGTCATAATTCTGGAACCAACCTGTTTAGTAGCGAAAACCTTAAGATTTTCATTACCAAATTCATCCATTTCCTCGCCTGTCATAACTAAGATGCTGGCAGCGATATCCTTATACATGCCAACCAGATTCTTATCATAGAAGTATTCTGCATACTCCGCATTCAATAGCTTAGTTAAAAATTCCTTACCAGTATCATCACCAGTAATACATTCATATGCGCTCTTGATAACCTGATATTCCACAAAAGACTTCAGCTCTTCTTCAAGTTCCTTATACTTGCCATAGAATGTTTTAAGAACTTCCATATTTTCCAGATTCTTAGTCTTAGCGATAACCATTAAAGCCCAGATAAAGCTTTCGGAATTAGCTAAAACACTTTCCTTGGTGATTTTACCATTTACACCGTAAACAGTTCTTATGTCCAGGCTCTTAAGTGTTTCATCAACACCGATACCATCAGTCAAGTCCTGATAAATCTTAACAATTAAGGCCTTATTCTTAATCTGATTATCAGTTTCATTTTCAATATATTTGTCCAGCTCCTCAGCTGCACCTTCTTCATTTCTTAATAGTTTAGAATAGATATTTACATATTCCTGATCTCTTCTAACTGTCTTGGCGCGTTTCATATTATTAAACAACATGATTACGACAAGGATTATTAAAATATAAATCATAGCTTTCTCCTAGCCACCTAATTATACATTGAACAGGCGGTCATAATTTTCGTTAATAGTCTTTAAGAACTCCTCTTCACTTACATCCAGTTCTTCCATAATCTTCTTGGCAGTATGTACCACATAAGAAGGTTCGTTGCGCTTGCCACGATTTGGCGCCGGTGTAAGATATGGACAATCTGTTTCAATCAGCAAGTGGTCTAAAGGAATGGCCTTGATTACTTCTAATGGTACCTTGGCATTTTTCCAGGTAACAGGACCAGCAATGGAAATATAGTAACCAAGTTTTACAAATTCCTTGGCCATTTCTGCACTGCCACTATAGCAGTGTAATACACCCTTATGACGATATTCTTTTAAGATGTCATAAGTATCCTGTAAGGCATCTCTGGCATGGACAATAATCGGTTTATTCAGCTCTTTGGCAATCTTTATCTGACGAATAAATAATTCTTTTTGGGCTTCCTTGGTTTCCGGACTCCAGTGATAATCAAGGCCGATTTCGCCTACCGCATCGCAGGTTTTCATATATTCAACATATTTTTTAAAGTCTTCTTCACTGGTATTGGTATATTCAGGATAAACACCAATAGCCTTTTTGAATTTAATGCCTTCTTTTTCAATCTTTAAAGTTCTTTCATAGTCCTCCAAGGAAACACAGATCACCATTGCCTTAGTAACCTTGTTTTCAAGCATTCTATTTAGAACTTCATCAAGATCTTCATTAAATTCTTCGCCATTAATATGACAATGTGAATCTAAATAATTCATTATTTACCTAAACAGAAGTTTTTAAACATATGGTCGATTAAATCCTCCTGATATTCCCTTCCTAATATTTCACAAAGATAATGGAAACTTTCTTCCAGGTTCAACATAATGACATCTACGCAGGTATCGTCAAAATGTCTAATCATCATCTTTAATTCATTTAAAGACTGTTTCATTAAGGCAATCTGTCTTTCGTTGTTTAAGACATCTTCATTGACTAAAGAAACATCATCCTTATATTCATTTTCAATATATTCAACAAGCTCATCGATATCGCCATTCTTAGCAGAAATTGATAAACCATCCATTTTCACTAAGTCAGACTTGTTGTAGACAACGATACGCTTTTTATCTTTAGTAAGTTCTAAAAGCTTTTCATCTTCTTCATCAATGCGCTGACTATCAAGTACCATGATGACCAGTTCAGCTTCATTTAGTGCTTCCTTGGACTTTTCAATACCAATCTGTTCAACGATATCTTCGCTCTCTCTTATACCGGCTGTATCAATCAGATTCAAGGTAATATTTTTTAGATTTACCTTACCTTCAACTAGGTCACGGGTTGTACCAGCAATATCGGTAACAATCGCCTTGTCCTGTTTGATTAAGGCATTTAAAAGTGATGACTTACCAACATTAGGCTTACCGACAATAACGGTCTTAACACCATCTTTAACTACTCTAAATCTTTCAGCCTTATCAATCATTTCTTCCATATCTTTAATCCACTTATAGACATGAGGCTTGATATTGGTATTAGTCATGATTTCCACATCATCATATTCAGGATAATCAATATTTACTTCAATCATGGAAATGACATCTTTCATTTCTTCCATAATTGGATTTAAGAGTTTTTCAATTGAACCATCTAAGCCCTTTAAAGCGCTCTTGGCCTGAATCTTGGTTGTGGCATTGATTAAGTCGTTGGTAGATTCTGCTACCGCTAAATCAATACGACCATTTAAATAAGCACGCTTGGTAAATTCACCAGCTTCTGCCAGACGGCAGCCCTTACTTAGTAATAGATTTAATATTGCCCTGGTAACATAAACACCACCATGGCAGTTTATTTCAACCATATCTTCTCTGGTAAAAGACTTAGGTCCCACAAAGAAAGACACCAGTACTTCATCAAGCATTTCTTCACCATCATAAATATGAGTGTACTTAATGGTATTGGCTTCTATCTTTTTGATATCTGATATACTCTTTAAAATTTCAAAACTGTCTTCTCCAGACATTCTGACAATTGAGATAGCACCCTGTTTTAAACTGGTGCTGATAGCGCAAATAGTATCGTTTAACATATCTTTAATTATAGTTTATAAAATTTCCCAATAACCGGTTTTTCTTGAACCCACTCTTCTCAGTACTCCATTTTTACTTAGTTCCAGCAAATGACGGGCAATTGTTGGCTCTGATTTACCGGTTTTCTCAGCAAGCTCTACAGTTGTAATATACTTATTACCTCTAATATGCCTAAGCATTTCATCGTCAAGTTTTCCAAATGTGTGATAAGTAAAACCGATATCATTGACCACATTATTTATCTTTCTTTCAAAAACAAAGGTAAAACCAAATTCATCATTCTGATAATGATAGTCCAAATTATTTTGTGAACACAGGCTAAAGGTTCTATCAAAGCCAGTACCAAAGGCGTCAATGTAACCATACTTATACAAGACACTGCTTATTAATAAATTTCTAATCTTGCTGCCAACATTGCCAGAAGCAAATCTTCTTGGATCAATATCCTGATAGATTGGGCCAGGATTATAAATTCTTATTGATGACTTATAAATGATAATCTGATTATAGTCGCCCTCAATTCCATAATTACAATGAGCAAATGAATTAAGCAGTATTTCCCTTAAAGCCCTTAAAGGAATTTCTGGTTCTTCTATTCTTTGTAGGCCCTCAATCTTTGACTTAAATTCAATATGGTTTTGGATATAGAAATAAGCTTCTTTAATGCATTCAAAGATATTGCCTCTAAACTCTTTAATTTCACCAAATTCTACTCTTGAATCAGTTGGATAAGATGCTTCCTTGATAGTTAAAGGCTTATTCTTACCGAACAAATACCAGCCAGCATTGTTTAGTTTGCCATTATCTGTCAATAAGCCCAAACGATTCAGTGTGTCTTCAGCATTGCGGTAAACATAATCAATACGACCCTTTTCATTGGCGGTTCTTACAAAGTCCAGCAGCAAATCTTCATCAACATCATCTATGCCATACTTTGTTTCCTTATTTTCCCAACGGCTGTAGTTAACTTCTTTTCGTTCAAAATAATGTTGTAACTCATTAGAAGACATCAGAATATCAGTATCATTAATACGAATATAGTATCGACCATAAGCAGAATAAGGACTATCGTCACCCTCAACACTCACTTTTAATACAGTTTTATTATCTTCATTTACTTCTGTTATTTTTACACCACTAGGAAGTGGTTTTAAATTATTCTGTATTTCGTGAGTAATATCCACAATTGTTTTCTTGCCTACATCTAAGCCAACAACAGTGCCATCATCCTTTATGCCAAAGTAAACAGTTCCCTTTTTAGACTTATTTAACATTGAGCCTAAAGAAATAATCCCTTCTCTTAACTGTGCCAAAGACTTTTTTAATTCAATAGTTTCATTCTCTTTATACATCTATTTATCCTATCAATATTCTATCATTTAATCTATCACTTTTATGATGATAGAATAATTTTAAAGAGGTATTTTATGCGTTTCCTACAACAAGCCAGCAGTGAATCAGTTTCAAGAGGATTCGGTTATTATGAAGATAATCGTGTTTCTGATATTGAACAAACTGACAAAATTATTTATTCTGCTACCGTAATTGGGAGTGGTAATAAGGTCTATGAAGTGGATATCAATTTAGATAAGCCAAGAACTTCTTTATGTACATGCCCATACGCCAGTGGCTCTTATATCATATGCAAACATATGGTAGCAACATATTTTAAACTTTTTGAAGATCAGGCTGAGGACTTTAAAGCCAGCCGTTATTCACGTACTTATCTTTGTTATGAAGATGATGAAGATGATTATTACGAAGATAGAGATTATTATGATGATTATTATTCAGACTATTCTCCAAATCGTGAAATTCCGGAAATCTACGATCAGTTACTTGATAATTATGTAAACAATTTAGATAAAAAAGAATTGATTGGACTGGCTAAGAAAAGATTAAATTCTGATCCGGATGATAAATTCAAAGCTTATCTACGTACCGAATATAACAGATATAAAGAAAAATATGGTCTTGATTATAAAACTTTTAAGACTGTAGAAAATGAGATTGATCATCTTAAAAACAATACTGATTTTAATTATGAACATTTCAATAAATCTTTCTTTTCCAAGGAACTAAAAAAAGATATTTTAAAGATTCTGGCTAAGAAAAATGAATTCTCTACCAAAATACTAAAAGAACTTAGAAGTCCGTTTTTAGCTGCCTATGATGATTATGACTGGATTATTGAAAATGTTGTTCCACTTCTAAGTGAAAAAGAAAAAGAAACATTAAAACTTGCGATTGAAGATTTATTTGCTGCCTTAAGATATTACAGATTTAATGCCTATTATCCTAAATGTAATTTGTTAATCAATATTTATAAATTAAGTAACTTTACGCTGGAGGAAACTCTTTCATCTTTATTAGATAAATGTAAATATGACGAATATCTTAAATACGTAATAGAAGACTGCGATGATAAAAACGCACTATTAAAACTTCTTATTCAGAAGTTGGAAGACAAGGAATACCCCGTATACAAAAAAGGTGTCTCTAGCATCTTTCTGTATATTGCTGGGACAGACTTATACAAATATTCATATCTTCTAGAATATGTCGATTATTATGATTTCCTGTTAAACCACGACGATAAATCCTACAAACACTTAGTTGATAAGTCTTCTAAAATGTTACAAAAACTAAAAGATGAAAATCTGGATAATGAACACGCCTTAGTTATTTATTCTGTAACTGATGATGTGGATAATCTTTATAAACTGGTTTCGAGCCTTAATAAGCGCTATCTCTACGACAAATATCTTTTACAGTTAAAGGATAAATACAGCGAGGAATTATATAACTATTACTATGACTATTCTTTGGATTTATTGGAAAAATCAGAAGGTACAGAAAACTATAAATACGTTGTAGATGTTGCTAAGAAAGTTAAAAAACTGGATGGTGACAAAGTCTACATAAAACGTTTTGTGAACGATCTTTACAACAGTAAATTTGCAAAACGTCGTACACTTTTTGAAAGAATCCGAAAAGAATGCAATCTAAAAAGCAGATAAGATTTTACTTATCTGCTTTTCTTCCTGATTCAATTAATTCTTTTTCAAAGTCTTCTGGATTCTTTAAGTAATAATCCTGGTGATAGTCTTCAGCTTCATAGAAAGACTTATAAGGTTCAATTGCGATATATGTTTTCTTGGAAGATTCTACTTCCAGTTTCTTAATCTTTTCTTCAGCTATATTTTTCTCAATTTCATTTTGATAATAAATAGCCAATGTATAAGAGAAGCCTCGATCGATGAATTGACCACCCTCATCAAAGGGATCAACATTACACAAAAAGATATCAACTAATTTATCATAAGAAACTACTTCATCATCATAATAAATAGCGATAGTTTCTCTGTGTCCTGTTCTTTGTTTCTTGACATCTTCATAAGTAGGATTTACTTCATTGCCACCTGAATAACCACAGACAACTTTTTCAGCTTTATACATTTTGAATATTGGCGTGATGCACCAGAAACAGCCACCCGCAAAATATGCAATCTTTTTCATAATTTAAATTATAATCAAATTTATTTGACAGAATATTCTCATTTGGTATTATTAGAATAATCTTTGCACTGCATATATGCTACAGTACAAACTGATCAGGCCTTTTGGAGCCGGGTTACATTAGTAACAGTGGATTTTCACCCCACGGGACAGATAACTGTTTTGTGGGGTTTTATATTACCCCTGGCAAAGTAAAAGGAGTAATTATGAAAAATCAATCATTTGAAAAAGTAGCTGTAAAAGTCTCGCTTATTTCTATCATTGGCAACTTCGTCTTATCAGGCCTTAAACTGTTAGCAGGTTTTCTTGCACATTCAGGCGCTATGATTTCCGATGCGGTACATTCAGCTAGTGATGTCTTTAGCTCTATTGTTGTCTTAATCGGTATTAAATTATCTAGTAAAGACTCTGATAAGGAACATCCATATGGCCATGACCGCTTAGAGTGTGTAGCCGCTATTGTCTTGGCGATTATGTTACTGGTAACTGGCTTATTTATAGGCCATGGGGCTATTGAAAAACTGTCATCTGGCAATCTTAACAACTTAGAAGTTCCTGGTGCTCTGGCTCTTGTAGCTGCCATAGTATCAATCGCTTGCAAAGAAGCAATGTACTGGTATACAAGATTCTATGCCAAGGCCTATGACTCTAATGCCCTAATGGCTGATGCCTGGCACCATCGTTCTGATGCCCTGTCTTCTATTGGTGCCTTAATTGGTATCTATGGGGCACGTAAGGGTTATGCGTGGCTGGATGCTGCTGCATCACTTGTAATCTGTTTATTTATCGCCAAAGCTGCTTATGATATCTTTGTGGACGCCATTGAAAAGATGGTTGACCATTCATTAAGTGCTGAAGAAGAAAATAAGATTAAAGAATGTGTGCTTAAAAATAGCGATGTGAAAGGTTTGGGAGAACTTACTACCAGAGAATTTGGTAATAAGGCCTATGTCGATATTGAAATACTGCTGGATGGAAGTCTTTCCTTAAAACAGAGTCATCTGATCAGAGAAACCATTCATGAAGATATTGAAAAAGTATTTCCTAAAATTAAACACATAAATATTCACATTCGACCATTTTAAAAATAGAGAGATTGAATTATTCAATCTCTCTATTTCTTTTATCAAGCTTTCTAGCCAGTGTATTACCAGTGTACTGGAACAACTGTACGATAATTACGATGATGATTACGGTAGTAAACATAATCGCTGATTCATAACGGTAGTAACCATAACGAATAGCGATATCACCAAGACCGCCACCACCAACAGTACCAGCCATGGCTGAATAACCAATGATAGTACCGATAGCGATAGTTGCACCAGTAATCAAAGAAATTCTAGATTCGCCAATTAAAACCTTAATGATGATAGTTAGAGTTGGAGCACCCATTGATTGAGCCGCTTCAATAACGCCATGGTCAACTTCTTTTAAAGAAGATTCAACCATTCTGCCAATAAAAGGGATAGCAGAAACGGTTAATGGCACAATAGTTGCGATAGTACCATATGACTTACCAACCAGCATCTTAGTAAATGGGATGATTAGAATCAATAAGATAATGAATGGAATAGAACGGCCGATGTTTACAATAACATCCAGTATTCTATAAACTGTTGCATTTGGTTTAATACCATTCTTATCAGTAACGGTTAAAGCTACACCTAGTGGTAAACCAAAGACATATCCCAAAGCTGTAGAAGCCAGCACCATTAATAGTGTTTCGCCAATACCGCGGATAATTAAACCTACCATTGCACTACTCATGTACTACTTCCTCCACTGTTACTTCTGCTTTCTTTTGCAGATAAGCAATCATCTTATTTGCCTTATCTTCATCATCTGGAAGTCTTAGCAACATCTGGCCATTACTCTTACCATTTAAGTCAGTGATTTCTGACTGTAAGATTGATACCGGTGTCTTAAATTCCAGAATCATATTGCCAACAATTGGTTCACCTGCTGCTACTTCTGAGAAAGTAACTCTGACAAGCTTACCATTACTCATTTCCTTGACTGTCTTAGATGCTGAGAAGATCAAACGCTTAGCGGCACTAGTCTTAGGATGTCTGAACAGTTCTTCAACATTATTCTGTTCAACCAGCTTACCATTTTCCAGAACAATACACTGATCACAGATTTCCTGAATAACTGACATTTCATGAGTGATTACAACAACAGTAATGTTGTATTTACGATTGATATCCTTAATCAGATTTAAGATAGACTTGGTAGTTTCCGGGTCTAGTGCTGAAGTAGCTTCATCACATAATAGAATTTCAGGATTAGAAGCCAGGACTCTTGCGATAGCTACTCTTTGTTTCTGACCACCTGATAATTGTGCTGGGAAGGCATTAGCCTTAGCTTCCAGACCAACAATCTTTAAGTATTCTAAAGCTTTCTTTTTGGCCTCAGCCTTAGGCACGCCAGCAATTTCCATAGGGAACATGACATTCTTTACAACTGAAATCTGCATTAACAGATTAAAGTGCTGGAAAATCATACCAATCTTTCTTCTGGCCTGTCTTAAATCTTTTTCACTTAAAGACATTAAATCCTGGCCCTGTACAACTACTGAACCAGAACTAGGCTTTTCCAGTAAGTTTAAACATCTAACCAGTGTAGACTTACCAGCGCCTGATAAACCGATGATTCCAAATATTTCGCCCTTGTTTATGTTGAAAGATACATCATTAACAGCGTGTAAAACACCATCATCTGTATCGAACGACTTAACAAGATTTTTTACTTGAATAATAGGTTCCATATTTTCCTCCTTCGACAACGAAATCCACTCAAGCGAGTGGATTTGATATTAGCTTAATTATTGTAATTATTATTTAACAAATGGGATTACTGAACCATCATATGTTTCATTGATGAAATCTACGATAGCCTGTGACTGTAATACATCGCATAGAGCCTTAACGCCTTCGTTATTTTCGTTACCAGCCTTAACAGAGATTACGTTTACATATGTTTCAGCAGCATTTGAAGTAGATGTTTCATAAGCGATTGAATCCTTCGCAACACTTAAGCCAGCAGCTAATGCATAGTTACCATTTAAGACAACAACTGCAGCCTGATCTCTTAATCTAGAAATCTGAGCAGCTTCAACTTCCTTAATAACAACCTTAGCACCTGTTGGAGTAGCATCTAATGCAGTTACAAGTGAGAATACATCAGTACCTTCTGGTAGAGTGATGATGCCATTATCCTGAAGAAGTAATAATGCACGAGTTTCGTTTGTACCATCATTTGGAACTAAGATTTCATCACCATCCTGTAAATCAGCTAAAGAAGCTCTTGTACCAGGATAGATACCATAAGGTTCATAGTGGATACCAGCAACAACTGTCTGAGTAGTACCCTTTTCAGCATTGTAGTTATTTAGATATGGAGTATGAGCGAAGTAGTTGCAATCGATATCACCTGATTCAACAACTTCAATTGGCTGTACGTAATCTTCGAATTCCTTAACTTCAAGAGTCCAACCCTGTTCCTTAAGAATTTCGCCAGCCTTTTCAAGAATTACTGCATGAGGTACTGGAGAAGCAGCAACTGTGATTTTCTTTTCATCAGTCTTTGTTTCACCCTTAGATCCACAAGCAGTTAAGCCTACTACTAATAAGCAAGCAAATAAAATTGATAATAATTTTTTCATAACATTTACCTTCCTTTTTAAATGTCTTCCTTTGACACTTCTTATGTTACAGGGGTAAATGATATTTGTACAATTGATAATAAATATAGTTAGTTATAAATATTTTTTATAACTACAACTTACGATAAACTGTCAGATACATCGTGATAAAACAAGCAAGACCACCAATCACATTAGATATTGGTTCAGCCACAAAGACGCCGGCTACTCCCATTTTCATTGGTAACAGTATCGTTAAAGGTACAACGATGAAGGCTTTTCTTAATAAAGAAAAGAAAACTGCCTTCTTGGAATACTTAAGAGCCTGGAAAGTTGTCTGTCCAGCAAACTGAAAGGCCATAAAGACAAAGCCAAAGAAGTAGATCTTTACCATCCTGCTTCCAGCTTCCAATAGAGAACTATCGTTATTAAATATTGAAATAAGGAAATCTGACTTATAGAAAACAAAGATCCAAGCCAGCAACGTATAAACAAAACCAATAAAAGCAGTAAATCTGATTCCTTCTTTGACGCGGTCACTTCGCTTAGCTCCATAGTTATAACTGATAACCGGTTGCGCACCATTGGTAATGCCAGAAACCGGCAGTTCCAGTATTGAACGGATAGAAGAAATAACCGTCATGATACCAATATATAAGTCGCCACCATAGAATTTCAAAGTCTTATTGCAGGCAATCTGCACAAAGAAGTTGGTGCAGGACATAATGAAACCCGCAAAACCAATACTGATTATTTCTTTTACTAAAGATAGTTCAATCTGCATATTTTCTTTCTTAATTCTTAACTGAGACTTAAAGAAAAGAAAATGCATAACCCAGACAAAGGATACAAACTGAGCAATTAGGGTTGCGATAGCTGCACCCTTTACACCCATATTCAGTACAAAGATAAATAATGGATCAAGTATCAGATTGATAATGGCACCAATCATCGTTGTCAGCATGCCCACCTTAGGATAGCCCTGGGCATTTATTAAGCCGTTTAAACCCACCGACAACATAATAAAAGTAGTTCCAAATAGATAAATACTTAAGTACTGATTGCCATAAATATAGGACTCAGGGCTGGCACCAAAGGCATATAAAATATCTTTCTTAAAGATAAATGAGAAGACAAACAGAATAAAAGAGCTCAATAATAAAAGACTAAAGGTATTACCCAGTATCTTTTCAGCCCTTTTGTCATCACCTTCACCCCTGGCAATTGCGAATAAGGGAGCTGCACCTGTTCCAAATAATGATGTAAAGGCCTGAACTAAAGTGACTAAAGGAAAGACTAAACCAATACCGGTTAGAGCCATAGTACTGGCATTGTTTAAATGACCGATATAGATTCTGTCGACAACGTTATATAAAAGTTGTACCAGACCAGCAATCATTAAAGGAATTGCCTGGTTAATGATATTAGTCGATACTTTTCCCTTTGTATAATTTCCATTCATATTCTAGATTATAAAGCTAAAAGAAAAGTTGGCCTTAACCAACTTAATCATTTGCGTAATTATAATGAATTTCTATACGATCCACCCTATCAGTATTATCATCCAGTAAATCACCATAGATAACGACATAGTTTTCTCTATTCTTTACTACCTTAGAAATAAGACAGGCTGTACCATTCTTTTCAATCAGTTCACCCTTAAAATGTTCACAGGTATTCTTAATGCCATTTCTTAAATCATAGCCATCAAGAGAAACATAATCCGATACATCACTTAAGTAGAATTCCAGATCACTTAAATAAGTGTTTTCTTTTTCATCGGTATAATAGTTTACTTCTTCCACCTTGATACCTTCATCCAAAGAAGAATCATAGCCAACTGTCACATCGATGCCATTGACATTTACTCGATATAAATCTTCTTTTTTGACCTTGCTTGAACAGCCACTCAAGAGCAATAATCCGATAAGTAATAACTTTCTCATCGATATACTTCCAGCATTCCTTTCATCATCTTATAGTAGCCATCTAAATTAACTGCTGTTGCCACACGGGTATTTGGTGTCTTGCTGTTAAAGTCGCAAACAGTCTGACCATTTCTTTCTTCACCATTTAATTCAATATAGACAAAGGCATCTTCAAAAGTCAGATAGTCTTCAATCATTGAACCGATAGCTACCGCATCATGCATAGCTTCGCCATTTCTAAAATCGATCAGTTTCTGCATAACTTCTCTGATATATGGATTAGAACCCTCAGAAATCACATCAAAGACTTCTCTTGGCATAACTGACTTTAAAGTAACATTTAGGCCAATCATATCGATAGGAATACCACTCTTAAATAAGATGTTTGCTGCCTTATAGTCGTGATAGATATTAGCCTCAGCATATGGTGTGATATTACCCTTATCAGTAGAACCACCCATCATCACGATCTTCTTAATCATCTTAGTGATATCAGGATACTTTAATATTGCCTTGGCAACATTAGTTGTAGGACCAACAGTAACCAGAATCAGTTCACCATTACATTCCTTGGCTACTTCATAAATCTTGTCGCAGGCCTTTAAGTCAATCGCCTTTTTGTCAGTGTGTGGGATTTCAACATTGCCCAGACCATTTAAGCCATGGAAGGCTACACCCGGTTCACCAAATTCTTCTTCCAGATAAGAAGTCTCACCTGCTGCTACTGGCACATCATCTCTTTTACATAAATGCAGGATGTCCAGGGCATTTCTGGTAGTTACCTCAGTAGCGTTATTGCCACCAATTGTTGTGACAGCTTTCAAATCAAAAATATCACTATAGGCTGCCCCAATAGCGATACAGAAAAAATCATCTACACCTGGATCGGTGTCAATTATAATTGGATATCTCATATTTTCATTGTAGATTATTTTAGCCAAAAATATATAATTACATCTGTATGAAACGGGAGAACTTGAATGAATAAAACAGCAAATTTTATCAAAGAATATTTCATGATTACGCTCGGCTCCTTTATCGTAGCCTGCTCAGTCTTTTTCTTTTTAGTGCCATCACACTTAACAATAGCTTCTATTTCAGGTTTAGCTATCATCATCTCAAACTTTGTAAACCTGCCAGTATCTTGGATTACTCTGATTCTAAATATTATCTGTCTGGTATTGGGCTACTTTTTGATTGGTAAGGAATTTGGTGGTAAGACAGCCTATTCATCAATTGTCTTTCCATTATTTATGGCAATGTTTGAACAGTTATTACCTAACTATACATCAGTATTAGGTGACCCCGCCCTGGATATGGTTTGTTACTTATTTGTGGTGAGCTTAGGCCAAAGCATCCTGTTTAAAGTTAATGCTTCATCAGGTGGTATTGATATCTTAGGTAAGATTTTAAACAAATATACTTATATGGATTTAGGTAAGTCTATCAGCTCAATTGGCTTAGTCATTGCCGTATCAAGTGTTTTCCTGTACGATGCGAAAACCGCTATCTTATCAGTTCTGGGCTCATATCTAAATGGCATTGTTCTGGACTACTTCTTATACCAGTCAATCAACATTAAGCGTGTATCAATTGTTTCACCAAAGTATGAAGAAATTCGAAAATATATTGTTGATGAAATAGTATCGGGTGCTACCTTATATGAAGGAATAGGTGCCTACTCCCTGGAAAAGAAAATGGAAATAGTTACCCTGGTTGATAAAAGAGAATATGCTCTATTAATGGACTTTGTAAAGAAAACCGATCCAAAAGCCTTTGTGACTGTTTATAACTGTAAAGAAATCATGTATAACCCAAAGAAAAAATAGCTTAGACGATTGTCTAAGCTATTTTAGTCATTGTGATAGTCCAGTCTTTGCCAACCCCGATATCATAGGCCTTGGCAAATGAACCCTGGTTAATTGCGACCGCAATATGATAAGAAGAATTCATATAAATGATTGGTGTAAAGATTGGTACATCCGCAAAAGATTTACCATAGTTGATAGTAGAACTATAAGCTAAAGTACCTCTATTGAAGATTTCTACCTTGATATTATCACCGAAAGCGAAGCCGCATGCCTTAAAGTCTTCATAAGGAATTGAAGTCCATAATGAACCAAATCTAACATCAAGAATATCAATCTGACCCATTACGCCATTTTCAATCTTCTTGCAGCCAAACAGTTCAATCTTTTCAATATCTTCTAGTTCCATCTTAGGACCAACTTCTTCAAAAGTGATAGTGTCGCTGGCAAGTCTGGCACCTGTATAAGCATATACGTCACGACCATGGAAAGTATATGATAATTCAGAGTCTTTTAATCGGTTAACTCTTTCTTCGATTTCACGCATTTCCACGATACCGATGAATTTAGCAATATGTGTTAAAGTACCATTGTTTGGTGTAACAATATACTGATTTGTCTTGGTCTTGGCAACCACTGACTTACGGGCAGAACCTACACCTGGGTCTACTACTGATACAAAAGTAGTACCCTCAGGCCAGTAGTTAATTGCTTGATATAGACGATATGAAGCATCAAAGATGTTGTACTGTGGAATATTATGAGTTAAGTGACGGATGTTTAATTCGCTGGAAACAGTGAAAGAAACACCTTCCATGGCACTGATAGCACCATCATCTAGACCGAAGTCTGTCTGGAAAACTAATAATTTATTCATATTAACCTCTCTTGAATGTTACTTCGTATTCTGGGCCAAAGCCTAAATTATAATTCTTCGCAAAGTTATCGATAACCTGAGCCATCGCAATCTTATTTACTTCATTGTTGTAGATCATTACTGTATGATCAGCTGCCATACCAAATGACTGGTAGTAGAATAATTCATCATTAAATACTTCTGTTCCATTATGCTTGATAACTGTCTTAATCTTGTCACCGTGCTTGAAACCGAATTCTTCAAAAGACTTCTTAGTGATATTAGTCCATAAGTTACCAAAGTTAGGGTCATTGATTTCAATGATGCCATGGATTTCATTATCAGTGAAAGTAGGTTCTTTTAGGTCGTGAGTAACAACTTCACTTACATCATACTTAGGGCCAACTTCTTCAAAAGAGATGATGCCACTAGCAAGTCGAGCTGCACAATAGCCAAATAAGTCACGACCATGGAAGATAGATACTTCTTCATTATTACCATTTCTTAATCTGTTGATTGTTTCATCAATTTCTCTGATTTCTTCAATACCAAAGAACTTAGCTACATGAGTTAAAGAACCATTATCTGGACTTACTACATAGTAACCATTAGCAGTTCTGGCAACAGAAGCTCTACGTTTAGTACCAACACCTGGGTCACATACTGATACAAAAACAGTACCCTTTGGCCAGTAATTCATGTACTGGAATAAACGATATGAAGCACTGTAAGTGTCATACTGTGGTAACTGATGAGTTGCGTCAATAATTTCTAATGAACGGTCAACACTCTTAACTACGCCATACATGGCAGCTACTGCACCTTCAGCATAAGTGAAGTCAGTCTGAAATACTAAAATTGGTTTTTCCATAATTTTCTCCTTTAAATAAATGGGTTATAGTACATAGATTTAACTACGACAAAGCGCATAAACAATGAAATCGCAAAGATAACAGCTGATACCGCAATAGATAAGTAGTCTTCCTTATTTAGAGCTCTAAATGAATACCAGGTTCTCTTTGGTTTCTTGGCATATCCTCTTAAATCCATCGCATTAGTAATAAGTTCTACTCTATCTAATGTCGAAAAGATCAGAGGAATAATAATCTTGGTTGTATTAATGATACGGTCTTTCATCGGAGCTTTTTCCGAGTTATCCAAACCTCTGGCTTGTTGAGCGAAAGATACATCATTAAAATCTTTCTGAATATCTGGGAAGTATCTTAAAGTCAGTGACAGAGATGTACAAGCCTTATAAGGTACTTTGATATTGTTTAAACTTGAAGCAAATTCACTAGGATTAGTTGTAAGAAAGAAAATAAATCCCAGAGGAATAGCACTTAAGTACTTCATGATTTTAGTGAACTGATAAAGCAATTGTTCCTTGGTAACAATATAGTTGCCAAAGAAAGAAAACAGTTCATGACGACTTCCATATAATTCCGGACCATGTCCTGGGGCAAAAATGAAAGTCAGGATAAAGTTAAGCAACAGGAAGATACTTACATATATCAGCATAGGCTTAACCTGTTTTAGCGAAATCTGAGCAACCTTAACCATCACCAGTGAGAATAAGAAGACACAGACAATTACTCTTAAGTCATAGGTAAACATTACCGCACTGGTTAAAAGTAAGAAACAGATTAACTTGGTAACACCAGAAAGGCGATGAACGAAAGTATCCAACTGGTTATAACTGAATAATTTAACCTTCATTTCTGTTTCTCCTTTCCGCATTTATATAAGATTCTGTTAAAGCGATTGGATCTTCATCAACCATCTCAGCCAGCATATATAAAGAAGTCTTCTTTAAATTAGCCTTTTCAACAATATCATCATTTACCAGAACCTCAGCACATGAACCATCAAAAATCTTTTCACCATCCAGGATGGTTACACAACGATCGCAATACTCCAACATCAGATGCATGTCATGAGTAATCATAATGATTGTCTGACCAAGCTTATTTAAAGACTTCAGGAAATTCATGATTTCAGTATAATGTCTAAAATCCTGACCAGCTGTTGGTTCATCAAGAATGATAATATCCGGCTTCATAACAATAATTGAAGCGATGGTTACTCTTTTTCTTTGGCCATAACTTAAAGCGCTGATTGGCCAGTTTCTAAATGGATATAGACCACAGACCTTTAAAACCTCTTCAACTCTTTCCTTGATTTCCGTTTCTGGTACCTTCATATTCTTAAGCCCATAAGCAACTTCATCAAAGATCATTGTGTTACAGATCATCTGGTTAGAATTCTGTAATACCAGGCCAATCTTCTGGCCTCTTTCAAAGATGGTATCGCCACCAATACCCTTGCCATTAAGGTAGATATTGCCACTATCAAGTTTTAAGAAACCAGACAGCAATTTGGAAATAGTTGATTTACCAGCACCATTTTTACCAACGATAGCCAGCATTTCGCCCTTATACACTTCAAAGGAAACATCCTTTACATTAGGCTTTAAGCCATCATATGAGAAGTTCAGATTATCCAGCTTTAATACCACTTCGCCCTTTTCTTTTTGACTAGGAGCATTTTCCTTAACCCAAACCTTTATATTCTCTTTTTCCAAACCATTCAAAGTAAACTTGTTGATATCACTTGGAAAGTTTTCTTCCTTAACAGATACATCAGCGAACTTGCAGGCTGAAATATATAATGGTTCTCTAATACCACTTTCAATTAAAATATTTGAAGCTAATAATTTATCAGGTGTGGTATCCGCCTTGATTTCACCATCCTCAAAGAGAATTACACGGTCAACATGTCTGTGTAAAACATCTTCAATACGGTGTTCAATAATGACGATAGTCGCACCTGTTTCCTTGGAAATTTCATCAATCAGTTCAATAGTATTTTTACCAGTAGCGGGATCCAGATTGGCTAAAGGTTCATCAAACAATAGAATCTTTACATCGTCAACCATGACGCCAGCCAAAGAAACTCTTTGTTTCTGACCACCCGATAATTCACCAGGGACCTTTTCCAACAGGTCTTCAATACAAATCTTTTTAGAAATATCCAAGACTCTATCATGCATAGACTTAACATCCACACAATCATTTTCCATGGCGAAGGCAATGTCTTCACCAACGGTTAAGCCAACAAACTGGCCGTCAGAATCCTGCAATACAGTACCAACAATTTTAGATAATTCAGGAACTGACATCTTGGACTGGTCCTTACCATCAATGATGCACTGGCCACTTACTTCGCCCTCATAGACAAAGGGAATTAAACCATTAATACAGTTGCCCAGTGTTGATTTACCAGAACCAGAAAGGCCACAGATTAAAACCTTTTCACCCTGATTAATAGTCAGGTTGATGTTTTTCAGAGTGGGATTTTTTTGCGAGAAATATTGAAAGGAAAAATCTTTAAATTCAATAATTGGTTTCATATGTCTCTCCTCTTATAGACGAAAAAAGGCCGGGAATGCCGGCCTAAAAGTTTTGACTATTCTTTGTCTAAGCTACCCTTAGTAGTTCTAGTTGAAGCGTAAGCTACAGCTAAAATACCACCAACGATTGCAGCAGTAATACCATTGATTAGGAATGCTGTAACACCCTGTACGAATACTAGATTAACAGGTTCACCATACATAACGATATCTAATACTGGAGCAACCAATAACCAAGCAACTGCATGACCAACAAGGTTCCATACAAAGAATGAAGCGCCTGGCTTCTGGCCCTTTTCAAGATCTAACTTGAAGTAAGCAAAACCAGCGAAAATACCAGCAACACCAGAAGCGATGATCCAAGACCACCAAGCAGAACCATAAGCTACTAGGTCATTTAGTGCGTGACCAACAAAGGCGATAAGACCACCACAGATTGGACCAAATAATGCACCAAAGAAAGCAGAAATACCATATGCAATCTGGATATTTGTTTCAGGTACAGGTGAAGGTATCTTAACAAACATAAATAATACTAAGAATAAGGCAGCACCTAAACTAGTAGCTACGATTGTCTTAGTAGAAAATAGTGATTTTTTCATCATTTTTCCCCCTTTAAAAATCTTCTTTATTGTATACAATTTTCTTCCATTATTCTATTTTTGCATAATAGAAAAAAATCATAACTTGTAATAATAAGTATCTATTACTAATTCTTGAAACTGTGAATTGGCGCCGGGATACGACCAGTTCTATTTACAAAATTTGAACAGTCAAATCGGTTTACATCCATGATTGGGGCATAACCCAATAAGCCACCAAATTCAACTGTATCACCAACAGTCTTGCCAACAACCGGAATAAGTCTTACAGCTGTTGTCTTCTGATTGATCATACCAATAGCTGCTTCATCGGCAATAATACCTGATAATGTTGCCGCACTTACATCGCCCGGTACCGCAATCATATCTAAGCCTACTGAGCAGACGCAGGTCATGGCTTCAAGCTTCTCTAAAGTAAGTGCACCAGCTTCAACCGCATTAATCATACCCTGGTCTTCGCTGACAGGAATAAAGGCACCTGATAGACCACCTACATAACTGCTGGCCATTACGCCACCCTTTTTAACCTGGTCATTTAATAAAGCAAGGGCCGCAGTTGTGCCTGGGGCACCAGCATATTCAAGACCAATTTCACATAGGATATCAGCTACGCTGTCACCAATTGCTGGTGTCGGAGCTAGCGATAAGTCAATAATACCGAAAGGAATATTTAGTTTAGCACTGGCTTCCTTGGCAACCAGCTGACCAACTCTGGTAATCTTGAAAGCTGTCTTTTTAATAGTTTCACATAAGACTTCAAAGCTTTCGCCTCTTACAGCTTCCAATGCTGTTTTAACAACGCCAGGTCCGCTGACGCCAACATTAATTACTGCATCAGCTTCACTTACACCATGGAAGGCACCAGCCATAAATGGATTATCATCTGGTGCATTGCAGAAGACAACCAGTTTTGCACAACCAATACAGTCTCTGTCTTTGGTATATTCTGCTGCTTCTTTAATTATTTCGCCCATTAGTCTTACGGCATCCATATTGATACCAGTTTTGGTAGAACCGACATTGACTGAGCTGCAGACTTTCTCGGTTACAGCTAAGGCTTCAGGAATAGATCTGATTAATAATTCATCAGACTTAGTCATACCCTTTGAACAGATAGCTGAATAGCCACCGATGAAGTTTACACCAACAACCTTGGCAGCCAAATCTAGAACCTTGGCAATCTTTACATAGTCTTTTGTTTCTTTACAGCAGTTTGCCCCAACAAGCGAGATTGGGGTAATAGAAATTCTTTTATTTACGATAGGAATTCCATATTTCTTTTCAATTTCTTCACCAGTCTTAACTAAGTCCTTAGCGACAGTGGTAATCTTGTTGAAGATATTCTGACAACAGGTTTTTAAGTCTCTGTCCGCACAATCAAGCAGATTGATACCCAGAGTAATCGTTCTTACATCCAGGTTTTCTTCCTCAATCATACGATTGGTTTCAATGGCTTCTTTAATATCAATCATGACTTATCACCTATATACGATGCATCATATTAAAGATGTCTTCGTGCTGGCAATGGATAATGCAGCCGATTTCTTCACCCACCTTTAACAGACGATCCTGGAATTCATTAAAGCTATCAATTTTCTGGGCATCAACAATCATCATCATGTTGAAGTAACCATTAACGATAGTCTGAGAGATATCTAAAACATTCACTTCTTCTTCAGCTAAAAAAGTACAAACTTTGGCGATGATACCTACAGTATCTCTGCCAACTACAGTAATTACGTATTTTGTCATGTTCACCCCTAAATAAAAATAATCACATAAGCAATGGAAAGCAAAAGAATAACTGCACAAACCACTAAAGCAATCTTTACAATCTTGTCTTTTTTCTTAACTCTTTGAATTTCTCTTACGATTTCTTCTCTACTATATTTTTCCATTGTCTTTTAACATTTTCTCGTATTTTTCTCTATTCTTTAAAACGACCTTGATGAAGTTCAACAGCTTTTCATCAGTATCAGTAGCTCTTTGTCTACAATAGATTTCAGTTTCTTCAAGTTGCTTCTTGCTGGCTCTATCGGCCTCTTCCAGAATCTGCTTAGCTTCGCGGTTAGCAGTATTAAGCATAGCTGTCTTTTCCACTTCCGCTTCTTTAAGATAATCTTCTTTTAACTGTTCCAGTTCCTTAAGGTACTTTTCCTTCTCTTTGCCGAATTCCACAGCCATATTAATGCGCTGATTATCAAATTCTTCTTCTAAGACATCAATAGCTTTCTGTTTACGCTTATTGAAATCTTCTTCAAGATATAAAGCTTTAACCTCAAATTCCTTGGCCAGTTTTTCTTCCTTGGCAGCATATTCTTCCCTGATCTTATTGATCTCAAACTGCTGCTCGATTTTTAACTGAGCTATTTCACCATCAAAGTCTCGATTCTGGTTTTCAAGTTCAGCAAGTCTTAGTTTATCTGCTTCACATTCTTTTAGAATTCTTTCCTTTTCTTCTAAAAGTTCTTTTTCTTTATTTTCATATTCTTCGCTTAGACTCTTTTTATATTCCAGTATCTGAATCAGTCTTTCTTCATAATCCTGTAAATGAGAGTTGATGATTAAGGCGTTTTCATCTTCCTTCATCTTTGTATCATTGATAATGCTATTCAGTTCACTGCGATACTCATTCTTTAAAGTGCTGTTATCAGCAGAAATAACTTCCACTTCTTTTAACAGCTTATCGTTTTCTTCTTTAAGCTGTTCAAGCTTCAGATCACTTTCTTTTAATAAAGCATTTAAATCATCATTCAGTTTCTGATTGCAAGAGTTCAGTTCTTCCAGCTTTTCTTCCAAAACTCTCTTCTCTTCTTTTAAAACAATCAGTTCTTCATTTGTCTTATCGTCTTCACAAATAAATTCAGTAAATGCTTTTTCTTCCTTTTCAACAATTGGATTTTGAGCCAAGGTCTTTAATTCATTTATTAATTCAGCCTTTTGTGCATTATCCATAACCAAAATATTGTAACTGTTTTCCAATTCTTCCAGTTCATCCTGCTGGAAAAGAATAAGTTCCAAGAGTTCTATACGTGATAAATTCTTTAAATTTGTTTTCATTACTACAATTTTAACATAAATAAAAAAGCCGGATTTCTCCAGCTTTGAGCATATTATTGAGCTTTTACTTCTGATGCGCCGTAGTCCTTGCCACAAGCATAATTTCTAGCATTTTCCATTGTGACAATCGCAATAGCCTGTAGAGCTTCTCTTGTGAAGAAGGCCTGATGCGAAGTGATAACTACCTGAGGGAACATCAGTAATCTACCTGTAATATCATTAGTTACAATGTCATCAGATAAGTTTGTATATACGTTTGTATCTTCACCTTCATATACGTCAAGAGCTACTGCATTGAACTTACCAGCCTTTAGGGCATCAATTAATGCTTCAGCATCGATTAGAGCACCTCTGGCAGTATTTACGATCATAGCAGTATCTTTCATAAGAGCGATGCTGTCCTTATCGATTAAGTGGTAAGTACCACCTTCACCCATGATTAGTGGAGCATGTAAAGAGATTAGATCAGCTCTCTTGAATAATTCTTCCTTAGAAACATAAGTTAATAAACCAGATTCTTCTAAAGCCTTATTTGGATAAGCATCCCAGCCAAGAACAGTCATGCCATAGCCCTTACAGATATTAGCCATGCAGATACCAATCTTACCAGTACCAACGATACCAGCAACCTTGTTATGTAAGTCTAAACCTAATAGACCAGTTAAATCGAAGTTGTTTTCCTTAACCTTGTTGTAAGATCTGTGAAGTCTTCTGTTTGCTGTCTGAACGATAGCCATTGCATGTTCAGCTACAGCGTATGGAGAATATGCTGGAACTCTTAGTACAGTAATACCAAGTTTTGCACATTCATTTAAGTCAACGTTATTGAAGCCAGCGCATCTTAATAGAATTAATTTAACGCCGCATTCATATAGAGTATCAACGATTTCCTTACCACATTCATCGTTTACGAAGATACATACTGCTTCAAAGCCCTTAGCTAAAGTTGCAGTTTCTGGAGTAAGTCTTGTCTGGAAATAAGTAATATCTACGTTATATGTACCCTGACCTTTATCTTCTGCCAGTTCAGCAAAGAACTTCTTGTCGTAGCTCTTTGTACCAAAGAAAGCAATCTTTAAGCAGTCTGGAGTATCAACACGACCGAATTTAGTATTGATTTCGTGTAAGATTTTTTCATATGCTTCCTGTTCATCAGAACCATCAATTGTGATAGTGATTTCTTCACCCTGTTTAACACCAAGAGAAAGAATAGCTAAAACGTTATTACCATCAGCTCTCTTTTCGCCATAAGAAATAGTTACGCTACTCTTGAAATTAACGCATGTCTGAGCAATCATTGCTGCTGGTCTGGCATGTAAGCCATGAGAATCAATTACTGTATGTTTAAAAGTGATCATTTTTTAACCTCGCTTGTAAAAATTATATCAAGATTATTTAGGCACTTGTGAAAAAATGTTTATATTTTTGAAAAAAGAAAAGGTCCAATTCCAATGGAATCAGACCCCTCATAAACTGAATTAGTTTAAAGACTTAACTTCGCCTTCAGTATTAACTACTACATAAGTCTTACCTTCATCAAGATTTACATATGCAGTTGCACTATCAACTTTAGTTATCTTTAAGCCTGCGGCTTTAATCTGTTCTTTAACTTCTTTTTCAAGGTTTGTTAGATTCATTTCCTTGCCAGCAGCCTGTGCAATAATCTCTAGCTTCATAGCAGTTCCCCCTTTTACAAGTATTAATTATTCTATAGAATAATCTTTTTGTCTACTTTTTATGCAATTACAGCCTTGATTCGCTTAGCTAAACCCTCAATTTCCTTGACTGGCATCGAACAGATTGCCACACGAATTCCCTTAACAGTTTTAACGGTATAGATATGATTATCCAATAATTTCTGATGAGCCTCATCTCTCTTGTTTTCATCAGTAAACTTTAAAGTTACAAAGAAGCCTTCCTTAAAGTCATAGATATCAAGTCCCACTTCTTTAGCTTCATTTACAAAAGCTTCAGCACGCTTATACAGGATATCGATGTAAGCTTTCTTTTCATCTACATATTCATTCTGGTAAGAATTAATAACTTGAGCCACATTAGACATCGCGATATTACTGCAGGTAGACCAGGTACATCTGACCTTTAGTTCAGCAGCCTTTTCAACTTCCTCAACAGTTTTTTCATTCTTATTTAAAATGATAAGTTCACCAAGTCGCTGACCATAGTAAGAGAAAGATTTGGAAGTTGAAGCACAAATTAGAACCAGAACATTTTCATTTAATTCATCAAAAGTCTGGATATATTTTCTGGCTTCTTTTGGTTCTCTGGCATAGTCAATATAGGCAATATCATTTACAAGTACTACTTCTGCCTTCTTGGCAATTTCATTTAGCTTGTTTACAATCTTTTTCCATTCATCAGTATTTAAAGACTGACCACATGGATTTTGACATGGACTGTTAATAACCAGCACCAGTTTGCCCTGTTTATTGGCAATGCTTTCTGCCTTATTCAACATGTCATCGATATCATAAACATCATAGTTGACCACATCAAAATTAAATTCATTAGCCATCAACTGGTATGAACCCCAGGCAATTTCTGGAAGTAAAACTGCCTCATTGGCTTCAAGGCATAAGTCTAAAGCTACAAAGACAGCACCAGTACCACCAACTGTTGCGATACCATCACTGTATAAATTACTGTTACCATCAAGTACCCAGTTTTTCATGGCTTCGATATATTCAGGATTGCCCTTTAAACCAGCTGGATATGCCGCTCTGACAGTATCGGGAAAGCTTCTTTCACTTTCAAAGACACTTTTATAAGTAACCAGTTTGCCTTCTTCATCGCATAAGGAACCGATGATGGCATTAGTTGCCCCAGCCTTGCCATTTTCCTCTACATATTTTTTGTAGCTGGCCATGATAGAAAAGACTGTATCTGGTTTCCAGATGCTCTTAATACTCTTCTTTACAAAACTCATATTCTAATCCCCCAGTTTCTGATAAGAGCCTAAGACTCTAACGCTTTGACAGACTTTCTTTAAGCCATCCAGCATATCCTGACAAGCCTTAGAATTTAAATCGCCTGTCACTTCTACATAGAAGTAGTATTCCCATGCCAGATCTTTTAAAGCTCTTGATCTAAGGCATGTCATATTTAGACCGGTCTTAGAGATTTCGTTAATTGCGGTAGCTAAAGAACCAGCTGAGTTATTAACAACAAGCAGTAAGCCAAACTTATCGCCATTACTGCTTCGTTTCTTGCTGACAACCGCAAAACGGGTAGTATTTAAATCAGAATTATTAATATTTTCATCAATTACTTCCAGACCATAGATTTCTGCCGTCTTTAAAGAACCGATAGCCGCCATTGTCTTATCGCCACTTTCCTTAACAAGCTTAGCTGCCATCGCAGTATTTGGATAAGAAATCTTTTCCGCATCCAAAGATTTCAAATAATTAGAAGACTGTTCCAAAGCCTGAATATGTGAATAAATCTTCTTAATATCTTCTTTTCTGGTACCCGGTAAAGCAATCAGATTCTGATCTACCTTTAAATCATAATAAGCATTAATGAATAGGTCTTTGCGCTTAAACAAGCCATCCATTACTTCACCAACTTCACCATTGGTTGAGTTCTCTATTGGTAAGACACCACAATCCACTTCATCATTTAAGATGGCATCCATTACTCCTGCAAAGGTTGCATAGTTCTTAAAGTTTGCACCATCAAATAGATTGCAGGCTGCAATATGTGAGAAAGCTCCCTCGACACCCTGGTAAGCAATCTGTTTGCCATAGATGTTTTTACGCTGGTACAGCTTAGAAACATCCATTAGATTCCTGATAAAGCTGACATATTCGGTTTCCAGTTCTTTATTCTTTAGTCTTTTTACATTCTTCTCAATAACAGCGTTTTCTCTTTTTTCATCAAAGATAGGCATTGAATTTTCTTTTTTGTATTGTGCTACTTTTGTAACAATTTCCATGCGTCTTTCAAAGAGTTCGACAAATTTCTGGTCTATCTCATCAATTTCAATACGCGCTTCTTCCAGTTTATTCATAATGCCTCCTACTTCTTATCAAACAAGGCTCTACGCTTGGTTGATTTTCTGAAGATTTCTTTTAAGTCTTCACTTTCTTCAGCTATTAATAATCTTTTAATTAAAGATAACTGATCCTCAAAACTTGTTATTTGTTCCAAGAGGGCTTTCTTATTCATGATGAATAATTCAGTCCACATGTTTTCGTTAATTCTGGCAATTCTGGTTAAGTCTCTAAATGAGTCGCCAGTATATTTTTCCAGATGTTCGTCCTCATTACAGGTCATTAAGGTTACAGCCAAGATATGTGTTAACTGCGATACAAAGCCGATAATATTGTCGTGTTCCTCAACACTTAAAGTTGAGATATTGGCGAAGTTTAGAATTTCACCAATTTTCTTGGCATCTTCAATAGCTTCATTTGTATTCTTTTCTGTTGGAACAACAATATAGTTGGCTTTTTCAAAAATCTTTTCATCACTGTTGATAACACCATAGACTTCTTTACCAGCCATCGGGTGGCAGGCAATCATTTCCAGATCTTCTCTTAAGAAATCCTGTATGACATCGATGACGCCGCTCTTAATACCACAGACATCAGTGATTAAAGTTCCTGGTCTGATATACTGCTGGTTTTCTTTTAACCATTCAACTTCTTTGACTGGATATAAGGAAACGATGATGACATCTGCTTCTTTAAGTAAATCTTTATCTACTTCGGCACTGCCCTTATCGATGAAGCCTTCTTTTAGGGCGTAGTCAATATCGCTTTGTTTGTGAGCCAAAGCATATACGGTATAACCATTTTTGTGTAAGCCTTTAGCGTAGCTGCCACCAATTAAGCCAAGGCCCACTATTAGAAATTTTGTATCTTTATTAATCATTTAGAACCTCAACTTTCACACCACACTTCTTTAAGTCTTCATAGAAGTCGGGGTAGCTCTTATTTACTGCTTCAGCTGTTGTGATAATTACATCCTTGTCACTGACTGTCGCCAGCACTGCAAAGGACATTGCCAGACGATGATCATTATGCGAATCAATTATTAATTCTTTTTCTCTTACTTCATCTTTTTCAGCTAAGACAGTCA
Organism: Erysipelotrichaceae bacterium; assembly: GCA_030526485.1. GTDB lineage: Bacteria > Bacillota_I > Bacilli_A > Erysipelotrichales > Erysipelotrichaceae > Colivicinus. Next base: position 72,769 of record JAUNCS010000002.1, read on the forward strand.
ATTCATTTTCTTTGATATCGAAGTGATAGCCAAACTTTTTAAGTACATTGCATACACATTCAACACGGTCTGATTCTTTGTATCTTAGACGGGCGATATTTTTAAACTCCGCCTTTTTATTTGCGAAACAGGCATAGGTCATTAAGGCTGGACCCAGGTCTGGACAATCAGCCAGATCAAAGACCGCTTCCTTATATTCACCTGGTGTAACCACATAGGTTTCATCTTTTTTATATACATTAACACCAGCTTCTTTCAGATAATCAAAGAAGACCTTATCACCCTGTTTACTATTATCTGCTAGACCAGTAATTGTAATCTCGTTATTGATAGCTCCTAAAAGGGCTGGAAAGGCTGCTGAGCTGTAGTCACCTTCAACTGTTAAATCTCTTGATAGATATTTCTGACTGCCTTTAATAAACAAGGTGTTCTTATCTTTAAAGATTATTTCAATACCAAACTTGTTTAAGATATCAATGGTAATATCCACATAACTTCTTGATTCAAATGGTTCTTTAATAGTTAATGTACTATCACCTTCACACAATGGTAAGGCAAATAATAAACCAGTAATAAACTGGGAAGAGATAGAACCATCAAGAGTGAAGTTTCCGGATTTTAATGGACCCTTAATTACAATTGAATCTTCTTTATGTTCAAACTTCAGCTTTTCTTCCCTGAATAAATCGCGATAAACATCCTGTGGTCTTTTCATTAATTTGCCAGCACCAGTAAAAGTCACTTCTTTATCGCTCAGCGCAAATAAGGGAATCATAAATCTTAGTGTAGATCCTGATTCATTACAAAAAACCACATCACTAGCGATGTCTATACTTTTACCATTTACAGTTGCTGTATCACCATCAAGTGAAATATCAGCACCAAGACACTTAAGAGCGGAAACGGTTGCCTCAATATCCTTGGAATGGCCAAGGTTTTTAATGATGCTGACACCATTTGCCAGACTGGCTGCGATCAAGGCGCGGTGCCCTACCGATTTACTTGGAGGTACAGCTACTATGCCACTGGCCTTACTTTTACTTATTCTTACTTTCATAATCAATCAATTCATCTATCGCCATCAGATAGCCCTTTAGTCCCTGACCCATAATAGTTTTAATGGCTACCTTAGAGACATAGGAAATCTGTCTGAAATCTTCTCTTTGGCTGACATCAGAAATATGCACTTCAACTGTAGGAATACCCACGCTCTTTAAGGCATCCAAAATAGCTACTGAAGTATGAGTATAGGCTGCTGGATTGATGACAATGCCATCAATCTTGCCATAGGCTTCCTGAATATTATCAACAATAAAGCCCTCGTGATTGGACTGGAAAAAGTCTACTTCGACATTCTTTTCTTTTGCGTAGTCTTCTATCATCTTTAAAAGATAATCATAGGTTTCCTTACCATAAATACCCGGTTCTCTAATACCCAGCATATTAATATTTGGACCATTTATTACTCTAATTTTCATAAGCATTTATTACCTCTATAGAATGTTCTAGGAATTCATTATCAATGATGGTATCAGCATATTTTTCATACAGTTCTTTACGCTCTGCATATCTTTTTTCTAAAGCTTCTCTATCACTCGATAATGGTCGACCATTACCAGTCTGTAATTTATCTAATGGAGTCTTTAAATAGAAGACCTTACCATTCTGTTTTAAATTATTAATATTATTCTTTCTTAAAATGACGCCACCACCAGTTGCGATAATCTGTGAACTGTTTTTAGCTATCCCCTTAATAGTTTCTTCTTCAATATCTCTAAAACCCTTTTCACCGACTTCTTTAAAAATATCCGGAATGGTTTTAGCTGTATTCTTAACTATTTCTTCATCCGCATCAATCAGTTTCTTAGCTGTCTTTAGCTTTTTGGAAATGGTTGTCTTACCACAACCCGGCATACCTATTAAGACGATATTTTCTTTTTCTTTATAAATCTTATTAAATGTTGTATCCAGGACACTTACATCTAAGTTGATGTCCTTAAAATATTCAATAGCTTTAACCGCCTGGGCTACCAGCATATAGAGACCACCCTCGGCTTTTAAACCTCTATCCTTAGCCATTAATACTAAATTAGTTCTTAAAGGATTATAGATAGCATCCATTACCGCCTCTAAATTCGGAAACTGATTTATATCAATGGGACAATCCTCATTATGCGGATACATACCCGAAGGTGTTGAATTAAAGATGATTTGCGTGTCCTTTAATTCATAAGCTTCTTCATAAGATAAAGAATTGTTTCTCTTAGTTCTTGAAACCTTATTGATAGACTTGGCACCCAAGTCTTCAAAAACCGCATAAGCTGTGTTGCTGGTACCACCAGTACCAAGTATTAAAACATTCTTATCTTTAACTTCGACCTTATTTCTATTAAGCAAAGAAACGATGCCATAGTAGTCGGTGTTATAGCCATATAGTTTGCCATCTCTATTAACGACCGTATTAACCGCATTAATTTTTCTGGCTTTTTCATCTACTACATCAAGCCACTTGATAACAGTCTGCTTATAAGGGATTGTCACATTAACTGCACTGAAATTCTTTTCCTTAAAAAAGACTTCCAGTTCTTCTTCATTTAATTCAATCAGGTCATATTCATAATCCATGATTTCTTCATGAATTATCTTTGAAAAGCTATGGCCAAGCTTGGCACCAATCAGTCCATATCTTTCCATATTATTTCTGCCAATCTGTTCCATAACGAAGTGAACACATATCAACTAAAGCTAAGGCTACCACTGAGTCAATGACGATACGCGCTCTATGAACGATAGCTGGATCATGTCTGCCCTTAATTTCTAAAGTTGTATCGGAATTTTCCTTTAAGTCGACAGTATTCTGTTTTTTATAAATAGAAGGAGTTGGCTTAACTGCACTTCTGATAATGATAGGCATACCATTAGAAATACCACCCTGTATACCACCAGAATTATTAGTTAGGGTTAAGACATCGCCATCTTTCATAAAGAAGTTATCATTAGCCTCTGAACCTCTCTTATCAGTTATTGAAAAGCCAGCACCAAATTCAACACCCTTAATAGCTGGTACTGAGAAAATATACTTAGCCAGTACACCTTCTAAAGTATCAAACCATGGTTCACCAAGACCACCCATCAAACCATAGACTGCGGTTTCAACAATACCACCAACAGAATCTAAATCCAGGGCCGCTTTTTCTGCTTCTAAAACCATTTCTTCAGCCTTATCATTTTCCAGACAGGCAAAGCTTTGATTATTTAATCTAAGAATTTCTTCTTTTAGATTTTCTTCATCAAAACTTCTTTCTTCAACACTTCCACATTTCTTAATATGAGAACCGATATAGATGCCCTTGTTTTCTAAAATATCCGAAGCAATAGCCCCTGCTACTACCAAGGCAGCCGTGATGCGACCGGAAAAGTGGCCACCACCTCTGGCATCCTGATAGCCATGGTATTTTAAAGTGGCTGTATAATCCGCATGACTTGGTCGAGGACAGTTCTTTAAAGAATCGTAGTCGCTTGATTTAGTATTGGTATTTTCAATAATTACAGTTAAAGCTGTACCGGTTGTTACATTATCAACAGCACCAGAAATGATTTTGAATTCATCCATTTCCACACGTGCAGTTGAAATCTTGCCACTTGGTCTTCTTAAAGACAGTCTTTGTCTGATTCTTTCTTCATCAATCTTAATACCAGGGGCAATGCCATCTAAAACAAAGCCAATATATGGCCCATGACTTTCACCAAATAAGGTTATCGCAAAACTTTCGCCTATAGTATTTTTCATTGAAGTTTTCCTCTTAGACTTTCTGTACTTACATCTTCAAAATAGAAGCTGCCAACCTTATCTACTATCACCGTAGAAACAGTTTTCGCATTAGCTTTCTTATCATGTATCAAGGCTTCATAAGCCTTATCTTTGTCATATTTATAGCTTGTAGGAAGATTATACTTTTCAAGAACTTTTTTAATGCGTTCCTTTAAAGCTTCATCCTTGCTTATCATCAGCATGCCCAGCCCTACACATTCGCCGTGCAACAGTTCACCAAGACCTACAGCACTCTCAACCGCATGTCCTAAAGTGTGACCATAGTTTAGAACCTTTCTTAGGCCCATTTCCTTTTCATCATTTTCGACAACATATTTCTTAAACTTCAGACTTCTGATAATTACTTCATCAAGTCTTTCAAGTGCATTATCTTCTTCAAAAATTCTAAACAGTTCTTCATCACCAATTAGACCGGTCTTAATCGCTTCCGCTAAACCTTCATTTAACTGACGGCTGTTTAAAGTCTTTAGAGTCTCTGGATCAATTAAGACGCGTTTTGGCTGATAGAAAGCCCCAACGATATTTTTAACACCCTCAAAGTCAATGGCTACCTTGCCACCAATTGAAGAGTCAATCTGGGAAAGCGTAGTAGTGGGAATATTATAGAAATCAATGCCACGCATATAGGAAGCTGCCACAAAGCCACTCAAATCACCTACAACGCCACCACCTACCGCAACTACGACATCTTTTCTTGAGAAATTATGTTTAATCAGTTCTTTTAAAACTTCCTGGTAGGTATTGATATTCTTACTGGCCTCACCCTGTTTAAAAGTATAGATATAGCCTTCTTTTGACTGCTTAGCTATTTTTTCACTATAGATAGAAGGAACTCCTGAATCGGTCACAATTAAAACTTTGCGGTCCAGATTTAAAAAATCCTTCGCCCTGTCCAATATGCCATGTTCATAGATGATGTCATATGAGTTTTCTTTTAAATCCATGTGTATTGTTTCCATGAGTCCTCCTTTTTAAAAAAGCAACCCTGCTAGATGGTTGCTTAAGTAATTCAAAAATTTAGGCAACCTCAAAAATTATCCTTATTAAAGAAATAAAAGTAATAATAATTTTTGAAGTTTAAGTTTTTCATAATTGAATTTATTATACTACTATAATTCCGCGATGACTCTGCAAGGTAGACCAGTAGTACCCCTTAAATTCATTGGATAGATGTGGATGATAAATTCCATATCAATGATTTCTTTTAAATTAATCAGATTTTCAATGACGAAGACCCCATTGTCCGCACAATACTGATCAACTGGAGTATGTTCCACACCTCTTCTAATGCCCGGGGCATCAATACCAATCATAGAGATGCATTTATTTAATAAGGCATCAATTAATTCCCTGGATAATTGTGGATGATTGTGTCGATAATCCTCTGAACCATATTCATATTCTTCAATATGCTTAGTACAGAAACCAACAAACATATCTCTTTCTGCCTTATCTAAATCAATATCATCAATAGCGATTTCTCTATCCTTAATATGACTGACATCAAAGATAATAGCCTTTCTTTTAGTGAAGTCTAAAGGAAAGACCTGATTCATCACATCAAAGTGGGTGCCAAAGTGTCCTAATAATTTCAAATTATCCTTAATATTTAAATCCAGTTCCAGTGTCAGATCAATAAGCATTTATTTCTCCTTCTTTTTAATATATTTCTTTTCTAAATAAGCCATTAACTTGATTACTACAAAGTAACAGATAACCGCTGGAAAGACCAGATGGAAATAATCTGAGCCGAGACAAATACCGATACAACCAGCAAACCAGACGCTGGCTGCCGTCGTTAAGCCTTCGATATGATTATCTCTATTCAGTATTACACCAGCTCCTAAAAAGCCTAAACCCGATACGACCTGAGCCGATAGACGCATAGGGTCACCAATATTTGTATCCTTGAAAGTCAAAAGACCAATAATGGTAATCATGGTGGCACCTAAGCATACTAAAGAATGGGTTTTAATACCGGCCGGTTTGCCTCTTCTTTCTCTATCAAAACCGATTATCGCCCCAACTATTGTTGATAAAAGGATTTTAAATGAAGATATTAACAGATTATTCATAAGACTTACTCTTTTCTTTTCTTAATTATAAACTAGTCTAAAATTCATTATGTTGTACAATTAACTAGTTAAGGAGAAACACTATGGTTTTATTTATCCTATCTTTATTACCGATTATCTGGCTGGTTATCGGACTATGTGTCCTGAAAATGCCTTCTTATAAAGCATCAATCATTACTTTACTGATTGCCATGCTGGAAGGACTATTTATCTGGAAAGCTCCAGTAATCAATGTTCTTACTGCTGCCCTTGAGGGATTTGTGATGGCCCTATGGCCAATCGTGATTGTTATTATCGCTGCTATCTTTACCTACAACATTACCGTAAAGACTGGGGCTATGGAAACAATCAAAACCTTATTATGTTCTATCAGTGATGACTCTAGAGTCTTAGCATTATTACTTGCCTGGGGCTTTGGTGGTTTCATGGAAGGCATGGCTGGCTTTGGTACAGCGGTTGCTATCCCAGTGGGCATGCTGATAACTTTAGGCTTTGATCCAATCCTGGCTGTAGTTATCTGTCTGGTTGCCAATGGTTGCCCAACAATGTTTGGTTCTGTAGCTGTTCCAACTACTACCCTGGCTTCATTAGTAAATATCGATGTAATGTCACTATCATTTACTTCAGCACTTATGGCTGCTCCACTATATTTCATTACACCGTTTATTGTTGTAAGCCTGGTATCTAAATCATTTAAGAAGTCACTGGATATCTTACCAGTTACCTTAGCTTCTTCATTAGGCTTTATTGTTCCAGTTATCCTGTTTGCCAAGCTGGTTGGTCCAGAATTATGTGATATCATTGCCGCCTTAATTTCTATGGGCTTAACTATCTGGGCTGCCAAGACTTTCAAGAAAAAGGAAACAGCTAAGGAGTACAAGCTAAGTCTTTCTATCACTAAGATTGATACAAAAACAGCTATGATAGCTGTCTGCCCATTTGTCTTAATCTTTGTGGTATTACTATTAACAAGTAACTTCTTCCCATTTATTCACGACAGTCTATCATCTGTAAAAACTGTCTTAAATATCTATAAGGGAGATCCAAATGCCAAGTTAACTCTTACCTGGATTAATACGCCAGGTGTACTGATTCTCTTCTGTGGTATTGTTGGTGGCTTTGTTCAAAAACTGAATGTAAAAGAAATGCTGGACATCTTTGTTTCAACTGTTAAACAAATGTCTAAAACAATTATTACCATGCTGGCAGTTCTAGGTTCTGCCAAGGTCATGGGCTACACTGGCATGATTGCTTCAATGGCATCATTCTTCGTAGCTTCTCTTGGAACTTACTATCCGCTGGTTGCTCCATTACTTGGTGCTATCGGAACCTTCGTAACCGGTTCTGGTACAAGTTCAGAAGTATTATTTGGCAATGTTCAGGTTTCAGCTGCTGAAGCCTTAAATATCAATAAAGTCTGGTTGGCTGCATCTAACTCATTAGGCACAGCTACCGGCAAGATGTTATCACCACAAACCATCGCCATTGGCACAGCTGCTTGTGGTAAGGAAGGCGAAGATGGATTGGTTCTTTCAAAGGTAATTCCAATTGCCTTAATCTATATCGTCCTATCAGCCTTAATTGTTTATTTTGGAAAAGGAATCATGTAAAAAGGAAGCGTTCGCTTCCTTTTTTAAGTCATGAATTTTCAACTGCGTTGTGGACCGCTTATAAAATTCCATTATAGTTATACACGTAATGAGTAATGAAACTTGGGAAGACCTTCATTACCTATATAACTTAATTTTATTTTAATGTTTAATATTATTTATTAACCGCTTTCATTTGCATACTATTATAAGTTTTACTTATACTTAGTATATGAACATCCATCAATTAGAATATTTTATTGCCGTAGCAGAAAATAAGAGTTTTACTAAAGCCGGCTCCCAATTTTTTATTTCGCAAACAGCTATTACTCAACAGATTAAACAGCTTGAAGAAGAGCTGGGCTGTCAGTTAATCGACAGATCTACCAGACCCCTAAGCTTAACTATTGCCGGAAAGACTTTCTTAAAAGAAAGCAAGTCTATCATCAACCAGCTAGGAATCGCCATTAATAAAACCAAGGAATCAGTAAATGTTGCCGAAGGAGCTCTAAAGATTGGTTTCCTTAAAGGATTTGAAAGAAGTGACTTCTCCAATACACTGGCCAAGTTCCATCATTTATATCCAAACACTATCATCACCCTATATCGTATGAGTTCCGATGAACTTTCTCAGGAATTAAAAAATGGCAATCTTGATGCAATAATTACCTGGGATAATGAAAACTTCTACAAGCAGGATAACTTCTATTCAAGAGTGTTCAATAAAATCCCTTTAATAGTGGCAATGTATAAAAATCACCCATTAGCTAAGAAAGACAAACTAACAAGATTTGATTTGCAGAACGAAAACCTGATCTATATGTCGAGAACTTCTAATAACGATCAGTTTGCAGAGAGCTATTATTTAAATATTTATTATGAATCAGGTATTTGTCCTAATATTCTATTCTCATCAAGTGACTTTGAAAGCATACTTATGATGGTGGCTTCTGAACAGGGAATTTCCGTAATGCCGGAATACTGTACCAACAAATTAAGCAATGCCGATAACCTGGTTTTCCGTCCCTTAACTGGTGAAAAAGAATTTGAAATAGTTTCATTTGTCTATCGCAAAGATAATCCTAATATTGAACTTATTAATAAGCTCGATGAAATGATTTAGTGGTAGAATTGATGAATATGAAACATAAACTTATCGGAAATAAAGATTTATATAAAGCAGTATTAATGGTTGCTTTACCAATAATGCTGCAGAATGCGATTACCAACTTTGTATCACTACTTGATAACCTGATGGTTGGCTCATTAGGTACTCTACAGATGTCGGCCGTATCCATCTCTAATCAGTTGTTTAATGTCTTTATGTTACTGACGTTTGCCCTATTAAACTCATCAGGTATCTTCTTGGCCCAGTACTGTGGCAAGAAAGATGGCAAAGGCATGGCTAACTGCTTCTGGGTAAAGATTTATTCAACAGTTATCTTCTTAATACTGGCTATCACTACTTTCTATATCTTTGGTGATAAACTTGTCAGTCTGTACTTACACAACAATGACGCTTCTACCATCGTAGAGACTGCAAACTATGCCCACAATTACATGCGCATCATGCTGGTGGGTTTAGTACCATTTGGCTTTGCCTGCGTCTTCTCAATGTCTTTAAGAGAAACGGGCAGAACCTTCTTCCCAATGCTGGCCTCTATTATTGCGGTCTTTGTAAATCTCTTCTTTAACTATTGTTTAATCTTTGGTAAATTAGGCTTTCCACAATATGGAACTTCCGGTGCGGCTATCGCAACTGTCATTGCCAGATATTGTGAAATGCTGCTGGTGTTTATTTATCTGTTAATTAATAAACATGAAATTGAATTTATTAAACATCTAAAAGAAGGTTTGGAAATTCCTAAGCTATTAATCAATAGAATCATTTCCAAGGGATCTCCACTTCTGGTTAATGAAATATTCTATACCATCGGTATTACCATGGTAGCTCAATCATACGCCTATCGCGGTATTGATGCCGTAGCTGCCTACAACATTATTACTACTATCGGTAATTTGGCCTTCGTTGCCAATATGGCTTGCGCTAATGCGATAGCTATTATGGTTGGCCAAAAGCTGGGCGCTGGTAAAATAGAAGAAGCGAAAGAAATGAATACTCAAATTACCTTCTTCTCATTTATGGTAAATATCTGTGTTGGTATCATCCTGATTATGTTCTCAGGCAGGATCCCACACCTATACAACACAAGCCTGCACATCAGAGAACTGGCAACTCAGGGACTTATCGTCTATGGTCTATATTGTCCTATCTCTTCTATCTATCTGGCTTGTTACTTCACAATCCGTGCTGGAGGAAACACTAAGTTGACATTCTTCTTTGATGGCTTCTTCTCGCTGTTTATTTCCTTCCCAATCGCTTTTTTCTTAAGTCGATTCACCAGCTTCGGTATCATACCAATGTATGCCATTGTCAGTGGAGCTGATATCTTGAAGGTCTGCATTGGCCTAAAACTTATATCATCTGGCAAGTGGGCACGAAACATTGTTGATTAACTTAAAAACGACTCAATCGAGTCGTTTTCATTTCTTTTGACAAGAATTCATACACTGGCCACAATCGCAACCACAAGCACTTTTACCTTGTTTTTTATTATTTATTAAATGACGAATTATTAAGACGACAATCAATAAAACAATTGAAAGAATAAGATAGTCAATCAGTTTCATAAAATCATCCCAAATATCAGTTTAAAGATAAAGGCAAACACCCAGGCAATAACACACTGCCATACCAGGACGCCAATAGCCCAGGAAGTACCAACTTCTCTTTTGATTGAGGCGATAGCTGCAACACATGGCGTATAAAGCAATGAATAAACCATTAAAGTACCGGCCATTAAAGGGGTTAAGACGGCAGTAACACCACCTTCAGCTGCAAACAGCATTTCCTGTACCGATACCACGCTTTCCTTGGCCATAAAACCAGAAATAAGGGAAGTACAGATACGCCAATCACCTAAGCCTAAAGGTTTAAATAATGGGGTAATCATACCAGCCAAGTTAGCCATAATAGACATTGAACTATCACTTACAATCTGCAAATGCATATCAAAGGTCTGCAAGAACCAGACGACGATAGTAGCTAATAAAATTACCGAGAAAGCCTTCTGGATAAAGTCTTTTGCCTTATCCCAAACCAGCTGTAAAGTATTCTTTAAAGTTGGCAAACGATAGTTAGGAAGCTCCATAACAAATGGTACAGCTTCACCCTTAAACAGGAATTTCTTATAGATAAAGGCAATCAATATACCTACAACAATACCTAATAAATAGATTGAAGTCATGATTAGACCGGCATGTTCCTTAAAGAAGGCATTCACAAAGAAGGCATAGATAGGAAGCTTGGCAGTACAAGACATAAATGGTGTTAAAAGGATAGTCATCTTTCTATCTCTTTTACTAGGCAGGGTTCTTGTCGCCATAACTGCAGGCACTGTACAACCAAAGCCTACCAATAATGGCACTATGCTTCGGCCTGATAAACCAATCTTTCTTAATAATTTATCCATGAAGAAAGCCACTCTGGCAATATAACCACTGTCTTCTAATAAAGATAAGAAGAAGAACATAGTCACTACTACCGGCAAGAAACCAATGACACTGCCTACTCCCTCTAAAATGCCGTTAACTATTAAGTCGTGCAGGGTCTCATTAACACCCATATTGGTTAAAGAAACATCAATTAAGTTAATAAAGGCTTCAATACCCATTTCAAAGATTCCCTGAAACCAGTCACCTATCACGTTAAAAGTTAGATAGAAAACTGCCCCCATTATCAAGATAAATAATGGAATGGCTGTATACTTACCAGTCAGAATCTTATCGATTTGAGAGCTTCGCTTGTGTTCCTTACTTTCCTTAGGGCGGATAACGCTTTCTGAGGCTACTTTTCTAATAAAAGAGAAACGCATATCAGCAATCGCTGCACTGCGGTCAAGTTTTCTTTCCTTTTCCATCTGTACTGTGATGTGTTCAAGCATTTCCAGTTCATTTGAATCTAAATGCAGCTGATCAATGATGTTCTGATCACCTTCAATAGACTTGCTGGCAGCAAATCTTCTTGGTAAACCTCTTTCTTCCGCATGGTCTTCAATCAAGTGACTGACAGCGTGTAAGCCTCGATGCACCGCTCCACCAAAATCATTCTTATCGCAGAAATCCTGTTTCAAAGGCTTTTCCTGATATCTGGCAATATGCATGGCATGAGTAATAAGCTCTTCAATACCCTGATTCTTAGCTGCCGAAATTGGAACTACCGGTACACCCAGCATTTCTTCCATTCTATTGACATCAATTGAACCACCATTACCCAATAGCTCATCCATCATATTTAAAGCCACAACGACTGGAATATCCATTTCCAAAAGTTGCATAGTCAAATAGAGATTTCTATCGATATTAGTCGCATCAACAATATTGATAATCGCATCCGGCTTATTCTGTAAGACAAAGTCCCTGGAAACCAATTCTTCTAAAGAATAAGGAGACATTGAATAAATACCTGGTAAATCAGTTACTACCGTATTGGGATAGCCAACAATGGCCCCATCTTTGCGGTCAACTGTAACGCCCGGGAAATTTCCAACGTGCTGATTTGAACCAGTCAAACGATTAAATAACGTAGTTTTACCACAGTTCTGATTACCAACCAGGGCAAAACTCAAGATATGATCATCTGGTAAGGGTTCATTGTCCTTACAGTGATGAATACCTGGCTCACCCAGATAAGGGTGGGCAGTCTTGTGCTTATTTGTTTTAATTTCTTCTTTAATATCTTTTTGAATCTTTCTTACTTCAATCTTGGCTGCATCATCCAGTCTTAAAGTAAGTTCATAATTATGAATTCTCAGTTCAACCGGATCACCCATTGGCGCATACTTAATGACTGTAACTTCTGTCCCTGGTATAACGCCCATATCTAAAAAGTGCTGGCGAAGAGCCCCTTCACCACCCACAGTTTCGATTATTCCAGTTTCACCAATCTGTAAATCTTTTAATGTCATGGCCATATTATATCCCTCAAAAAAATAAAAAGGGTTTATGAAAACCCTATTCTGCAACTTTTTGCGCCTTTTGAATCATTTTCTTACACTTGCGCTCAAATTCTCTTCTTTCCATCATGACAATGGCACCACATCCTTCACACTTGATTTTGATGTCAGCACCCATTCTGGTTATTTTCCAGTATGAAGACTTATGACAGGGATGGTCTTTCTTCATCTGAACAATATCATCTAAATCATAATTCTCAATCATCTATTAAATCCTTTCTGAATCCATAATAATTGTCACTGGACCATCATTCAGTAGTCTGATTTTCATATCAGCGCCAAAGATACCAATTTCAACCTTTAAGCCCAAACTTCTAAGACATTCATTGAAATGTTCATACAGTTTTGTCGCATCCTCACCCCTCATCGCTAAGTTGAATGAAGGACGATTGCCCTTGGAACAATCAGCATAAAGTGTGAACTGGGAAATCGATAAGACATCGCCACCCACATCTTTTAAAGCCAGATTCATCTTGCCCTGTTCATCTTCAAATACTCTCAGTTTGGCAAATTTATTAGCCATCTTTTCAACAATTTCCACATTGTCATCTAAACCAATACCTACCAGAACCATAAAGCCGGTCTTGATTTCACCCGTAACAACGCCATCAACTGTACAAGATGCCTCACTTACTCTTTGAATTACCAGTCTCATTTATTCACCCTTAAATACAAATAGTTTTGATAATACGTAGTTAGAAAGAATTACTACCACCTGACCAATAACCTTAATAATCATTGGATTAAAATGCAGTAATGTAATTCCAACATAAATAATTACTTCTTCTACGCCTAAAGTAGCAAGTCTTGCGCCATAGAAAGAAGTTACTTCCTTAAATAATTCTTCCTTAGTTGAGGCATTAGAAGTAAAGACATATTTTCTATTTGTCAGGTATGCGAACAGTACGGCAAAGAACCAGGAAATGATATTTGCCAGATGCTCGTTCATCTTAAGAAGCTGATTACACAAATAGAAGATGACCATACTAACTACAAAAGTACAGCCACCAAAGAATAAATAATTAATCAGCTCTTTATATTTCTCGTATAGTTTTTTTATCATAGAACACTACTCATTAAAGCTAAAGCGATATTAAAGAAAACCATCAGACTGCAGGCATCAACGATTGTAGTAATCATTGGTGATGCCATATAAGCTGGATCCAGTTTTAAAGTCTTAGCCAGAATTGGCAGGAAACAACCCAGAGACTTAGCCAATAAAGCAGTAAATACCAGAGTTGCACCAACAACTACAGCCAGTACTGCATCATGGTACTGGATATAGATTCTTAAGCCCTGAACAAGCGCTAATGTACAACCTACAAGGAAGGCGATTCTCGCTTCCTTCCACCAGGCCTTAAAGACATCTTTTGGCTCAATTTCATCAGTAGCCAGGGCTCTGATAATCATAGTAGAAGCCTGTGAACCACAGTTACCACCAGTATCCATAATCATTGGAATAAATGATACCAGGATTGGAGTTGCCGCAAAAGCTTCTTCATAACCAGTGATAATACTGCCAGTTACAATACTTGAAAGCATCAGCACCAGCAACCAGACAATACGGTTACGATACTGTTTTAATACCGGTTCCTTTAAATAAGCTTCTTCAGATGGGGCCATCGCAGCCATCTTTTCGAAGTCTTCTTCACTTTCTTCAGTCATGACATCGATCGCATCATCGATGGTAACGATACCGACAAGTCTGTTTTCCTTATCAACTACTGGCATCGCTAAGAAGTCGTACTTATCAAACATCTTGGCAACTTCTTCCTTATCTTCGCCAGTGAAAATGGAAATGACATTATCTTCCATTAAGTCCTTCATCTTTGTTTCCTTTTCAGCCATCAGAAGTTCCTTAACAGTAACTACACCCACCAGGTGTCTATCGCTATCAGTAATATAAATTGTATAAATAGTTTCCTTATTTAAGCCTCTTTTTCTGATTCTATCAAAAGCAATCTCTACTGTATCTTCCATGTTCAGGTAAGCATACTCAGTAGTCATGATTGATCCAGCAGAATCATCAGGATATCTTAAAATTTCGTTAATAGCTTTTCTCTTGGTTTCTGAAGAGTTCTTTAATACTCTGCTAACCAGATTGGCTGGTAATTCATCAACCAAATCAGCCATATCATCGACATACAGCTTTGATACGATACCAGCGATTTCGTTATCACTTAGTATTTCAACCAGATTTTCCTGGGTATCTGGTTCCATACGGGCAAAAATATCTGCCGCATCACTCTTCTTAAGCAGTCTAAAAACAACTGCCAGATCTTCTTTTGAAAGTTCATCCAGACATTCCGCAACATCTGATTCATTGGCCTCGCTTAAAAGAGATTTCAGTTGTTTAAAATCTTCATTAGATAATAATTCAAAAACTTTTTCTATCATGCGTCTTTCCTTTCTATTTTAGAAAGACGAATCAGATGAGTAGTGACTCGAGTACCCATCTATATCCGCCTTATTTGAACTGTTACACAAATGGTCGTCCATAGTCACCCTCCTTTGCACAATAATTTTATCTTTTTTTAAAGTCAATTTCTATAAAAATTTTCAAGAAAAAAGAGCTAATGATTAACACCAGCTCTTAGTCATTTTCATAGACAACACAATGTCCCTTGTGTTCAAATTTAGCCTTATATAAAGCCTTATCTGCCATTTCAAAGACTTCTCTGAATCCTGTACCAGCACCTGGACATGCAGCTACGCCACATGAACAGCTTGCGTTAGTATCTCCTCTTGTGAATTCTTCAAATAAACGACAGATATATTCACCCTTATCCTTGATATGTTTAATCTCTTCAACATTCTTCAAGATAATGATTATTTCATTCTTGGAATAACGGCACTTGATATCTTCTCTTCTGATTAAGCCATTTAGCAGTCCGGCAAATGAAGCAACTATTTCATCGCCATCCTTATGTTCGTGGCAGGAATCAGAAATTTCAATACCATCAATACTGAAGGCGCAGACTGCATAAGGCATACCGTTTTCTTTAATGCTGCCAGCAACATTTTCAAAGCCTTTTCTATTTAAGAAAGAAGTCAGACAATCAAGATTATTATCATCATCGCAGAAATGTTCTTTTCTTCGATATGAAGCCAAATCAATCATTCTAATGACGCGGCGCTTTAAATCAAACACTGGATGTCTCTTGCATAAGAAATCATCAGCCTTTGACAATAATTCAGTTTCATTTACGCATTCCAGATTATTCAGCGTAACCATGATCGGCACATACCACATGGCAGCTGTCTGTCTGGTTGAAGCGATAAATTTAAGTGACTCTTCTCTTGGCAAAGAAGCACTTAATAGAACTGCTGACAAGCTTGTCTGAGCAAATTCAACATTAATCTTTTCTAAAGCTTCCTTACAAGACTTAACATTTAGGATATCAAAATCATTCTTGAAAGCATTCTTTAAAACTTCCAGATAATTAGGATCATCATCAATCAAAAGAATAGTCTTGGCATGAGTTTCTCTTGGCTTCTTTTCTTCAGTCAAGCCTTCAAAACCGCTCATAGCAGCCAGGATTTTTTCATAGTCACTTATCGGCATTGGCTTAGCGAAGAAGTAACCCTGAACAAAGTCACAATCATATTCAAGTAATCGGTTGACCTGTTCTCTTGTTTCAACACCTTCCGCAACTACTTCTAGGCCTAAGTGATGAGCCAGATTGATAATTGAAGACAAGATACTCTGATTAGCTGGCTTAGCAACTTCATCGCGTACAAAGCCCTGATCAATCTTGATAGTATCCACATCAAGCTGCGAAATCATATTTAATGATGAATGACCTGAACCAAAATCATCCATTTCAACCACAAAGCCCAGTTTTCTTAAATCCTTAATAGTATCGATAACTTGCTTAGGGTTTTCAGCACAAGATCCTTCGGTAATTTCTAAATGTAAATACTTAGGATCAATGCCATGTCTTTCAGTAATAGCCTTAATGGTTTCAACCAGGTCACCAGGGAAGATATCAGCACGTGATACGTTTACTGATACTGGAATCTGTGGATAACCAAGTTTCTTCCATTCAGCCAGTTTTATACAAACCTGTTCCCAGATATACTGGTCAAGTTTTCTAACAAAGCCATTCTTTTCAAAAATTGGAATAAATTCAAATGGTGGAACCATGCCCTTAGTTGGATGAATCCAGCGGACAAGGGCTTCGGCACCTGATAAGGTATTACCATTCAAGTTGTATTGAGGCTGTAAATAAACAGTGAATTCACCATTCTTTAAAGCATCTTCCATTGTTGAAGTGATATTCTGTTCCTTCAAAAGTTTTTCACGTAAAGAGTCATCGTATACAGCAGAATACTGTAAATACTTACCCTTAATAGAATCAACCGTTAAGATAGCACGGTCACACATTGTTTCAACTGGAATGCTCTTATCGTGGATGTAGTAAACACCCCAGCGAATTACAACCTTATTTAGAATCAATGATTTCTTTACTCTATTCCAGGCGATATCCAAACGATCCTTTTCATCCTTTGGACACTTCTGAACATAGATAAATCTATCAGCACCATAACGGCCACAGAAACCATTTTCGCCAATGATTTCCTGTGACAGATTACCTACTTCTTTTAATAGTTCATTACCTCGATTGATACCAAAGAAATCATTAACCAGTTTGAAGTTTTCAATATTTGAACAAATTACACAATATTCACCATCTGGATCATTAGTAAGAATTTCTCTTAATTTTTCATAGAAGAATTCCTTAGTAAATAAACCAGTTAAACGGTCACTCTGCAACATATTGATCATCGCTGCATTTTCCTGCAGGGTAATCAGAGCAGTAACCTTATGTAAGATAATCTGAGGTCGATATGGCTTAGGTACGAAATCGACAGCGCCTCTATCAAGCGCAACCAGTTCATCTTCTTCATTGTTATCCTGAGTAATAACGATTACCGGGATATTAGCCAAGTCCTGGTCAGCCTTGATATGGTCTAGGAAAGTCAAACCATCCATAACAGGCATTCTAACGTCCAAAAGAATAAGGGCTGTATCCTTATTTTTTTGAACCATTTCCAATGCCTCTAAACCATTGCAAGCCTGTATTACATCATAGTAATCTGCTAGTATTTCATACAGGATCTCACGATTCAGATCATTATCTTCGACAATTAATACTTTTCTTCTATATGCCATATACTGTTTCTAACCTTATATATATATATATATATATTCAGGGGTCTTTATGCAGCCAGGAATTGATTGATTACATCAACACACTGCTGATAGTCCTGTTTAATTACTTCTAATGCATCAAATGCGCCTTCAGGCATTACACCATCGGCATTACGTAACATTTCAGTTAAAGTTGAAGCGGAATTGTACAAACGATCTAAGCTTAAGTTTCCACAAACACCTTTTAAAGTATGTGCAGCGGTAAAAGCTTCCTTCACATTTCCTGCTTCCATAGCATCTACTAAACTCTTAAATGAACCGTCATTTAAGAATTTGCCGACAAATTTAACAATTAGGGCAGCACTAGGAATACGCTTAGTTAGAGTATCGTAGTTTCCACCAATCTTTTCATACACTTCTTTAATGTCCATTGCACACTTCCTTTAAAACCATATATAGGTATTTACATTATATAAAATTTATTGATATTTAATACAGCTATGCCTCAAATATAGGCATTTATCTGCAAATAACTATATCTGATAAAGCTTCTTATACTTATTTGTCAGATATTTAGTATAGTAATCAGCTGAAAACTTTTTACCTGTTACCATCTTTAAGATTTCATCATAGGTGTACAAGGCACCATACTGCTGGACCTTATCTTTTAACCACTTCTGAATCACTGAATACTTGTTATCAATTAATAACTGATCAATATCCAGCTCTTTTTCCATCTTCTTTAAAAGCTGAGCACCAATAGCCGAACCCAAAGCATAAGTTGGGAAATAGCCAAAAGATCCATCAGACCAATGAATATCCTGTAGTATACCCTGACTGTCTTTCTTTACTTCTAAGCCCAAATATTCTTTATACTTCTGATTCCAGATTTCACTTAGCTTACTTGTATCAATACTGCCATCAAAGATACCTTTTTCAATTTCATATCTGATCAAGACATGGATTGGATAAGTTAATTCATCAGCCTCAGTTCTAATAAAAGAAGGTACTGACTTATTAATAGCCAGAACAAACTGATCCAGTGTAATATCTTTTAAATTCTCAGGGAATAATTTCTGTAACTTAGGATACAGTTTTACCCAGAAAGATTTTCGCTTAGCCAGATAGTTCTCATTAAAACGGGATTGCGATTCATGCATGCCCATAGAAATTCCAGACTTTAGACTGCCCTTCTGATATTTATGAGCTACCTGGTGATCATAATAGGCGTGGCCTGCTTCATGAATAATTGAAAAGATTGATGAAGCTATATCGTTTTCATAATAATGAGTAGTAATACGACAGTCATTTTCCGAAATCTCTGTTGTATAAGGATGCTCAGTCTCAGATAACATAGACCAGCCCTTATTGAAGTTTAGATATTTCAATAATTCTTTAGAGAATTCTTTCTGTTTATCGATTGGATAATATAAATGCAGGAAAGAATCATCAATCATTTCTTCTTTCTTGCTTACTTCTTTAATTAAAGGCAATAAATCTTCCTTTATCTTATTAAAGAAATTATCATACATTTTTAAGGTAGAAGCCTCCTGATAAGTATCTAGTAAGACTTCATATGGCTGTTTCTTGGGATTGATTCTATTTAATCTTTCTTTTAAGACCTCAATGATCTTTAAGAGATTTGGTTCAAATAATTTATAGTCATCTTTTTCCCTGCCATTAACCCAGGCATCCATTGATTCCATCTGTAAAGCAGAAAAGGCCATACTTTCTTCCTTGCTGAACTTTAGGGTCTGTTCAAGACTCTTATAGACAAGTTCTACTTCTCTTTTTGTATCAAGTGGCAAATCTTTTTTTAATAAATATTCGACAGCTTCCACATATTTTTTATCAGTTTCAATCGAAAATACTTCACCACACATAATGGTCAGGGCCTCATTTCTTTCACCCTTACCCTTTTTTGGTGCAATTGTATCTTTATCAAAGGCCGCCAGATTTATTAATTGTCTGTAGGCATCAAGTTTTGTGTTGGTTTCCTTAAATATCTTTAGTGCTTCTTTTTTATCCATATCAAACCCCTCTATCTCATTATAATTCAAAGTTTTTTCTCTAAATGAAGCTTGTTTTCTTGTATAATCTTATTGTGGAATTGTTGGCTTTCCATGCAGTTTTAGATTGCAGAAAACCATTATTGGTCAAGACAACAAAGTTACTTTGTACTAGTAACTCTAAACAAGTCAAAAAGGAAGGAGATGTGGTCTTAAGTACAAAAAGATCACACAATTGAAAATGGATTACACAAAAGAAGTTCAAAACATGTGCACAGTTCATCGCGGAGCTAGCCATGGCTGTGCTCCAATCCCTGAAGAAGGTAAGTGGGTCTATGCTAGAGAAGTAAAAGATATCTCTGGTTTCACACATGGTATTGGCTGGTGTGCACCTCAGCAGGGCGCTTGTAAGCTAACTCTTAACGTTAAGGAAGGCATCATTGAAGAAGCTCTTATCGAAACATTAGGTTGTTCAGGTATGACTCACTCAGCTGCAATGGCTGGTGAAGCTCTAGTTGGTAAGACACTACTTGAAGCAGTTAACACTGACTTGGTATGTGACGCTATCAACACAGCAATGAGAGAATTATTCTTACAGATCATCTACGGTAGAACTCAGTCTGCTTTCTCAGAAAACGGTTTAACAATCGGTGCTGGTCTTGAAGACTTAGGTAAGGGTTTAAGATCTCAGGTTGGTACAATCTACTCAACTAAGGAAAAGGGCCCTAGATATCTAGAATTAACTGAAGGTTACATCACTTCAATGGCTCTAGATGAAAATAATGAAATTATCGGTTACCAGTACTTATCAATCGGTAAATTCACTGACTTCATGAAGAAAGGTTTATCTGCTGAAGAAGCTTTAGAAAAAGCTAAAGGTCAGTACGGAAGATATAACGATGGCGTCAAGTTCATTGACCCACGTCACGAGTAGGAGGTATAGATCATGGCATTATTCGAAGGTTACGAAAGAAGAATTGCTCAAATCAATAAGTGCTTAAACGACAACGGTATCGCATCTATTGAAGAAGCTGAAAAAATTTGTAAGGATCTTGGCCTTGATGTATACGCAATGGTTAAAGATATCCAGACTATTTGTTTTGAAAACGCATGCTGGGCATACACTGTAGGTGCTGCTCTAGCAATCAAGAACAACGCTAAAGACGCTGCTGAAGTAGCTAAGTGGATTGGTGTTGGTCTACAGTCATTCTGCATCCCTGGTTCAGTAGCAGATGACCGTAAGGTAGGTTTAGGTCATGGTAACCTAGGCGCTATGTTACTAACTGAAGATACTAAGTGTTTCGCATTCTTAGCAGGTCACGAATCATTCGCTGCTGCTGAAGGTGCTATCGGTATCGCTAAGAAGGCTAACAAAGTTAGAAAAGAACCTCTAAGAGTTATCCTTAACGGTTTAGGTAAGGATGCTGCTAAGATCATCTCTAGAATCAACGGTTTCACTCATGTTGAAACTGAATTCGACTACTTCACAGGTAAGGTTAACGTAGTTAAGGAAACTAAGTATGGTAACAACCCTGACCGTCTAGCAGTAAGATGCTACGGTGCTGATGATGTTAGAGAAGGTGTTGCAATCATGCATCTTGAAGGTGTAGACGTATCTATCACTGGTAACTCAACTAACCCAACTCGTTTCCAGCACCCAGTTGCAGGTACATACAAGAAGGAATGTGTTGAACAGGGTAAGAAATACTTCTCAGTTGCTTCAGGTGGTGGTACAGGCCGTACACTTCACCCAGATAACATGGCAGCAGGTCCAGCTTCTTATGGTATGACAGATACTATGGGTCGTATGCACTCTGATGCTCAGTTCGCTGGTTCTTCATCAGTTCCTGCTCACGTAGAAATGATGGGT
>JAUNCS010000030.1:0-6175 GCA_030526485.1 Erysipelotrichaceae bacterium
AGTTGTTGCATTTAGATTGTAAATTCGGGCCAAAAAACAAACTTGAATCCATTTATCAAATAAATATAAATGATGAAGAATTTTTAAGTGTTGACCAGCTGAAAAAATTCATCGAGACTCGTGGACACGTTTTAAAGGACTTCGAAAAAGCCATTGGTGTAGAGGGTAGTTTAAATATACCTATATCACTAATGAAATCCGCTCTTTCTTATCCAACAATTTTGCCTATTCTGTTAACTGGTAATAAAGGAACTGGAAAAAAGTATCTTGTTTCATTGATGAAAGAATACCTGATTAATAGTGGCATATGGACTAATAAGAGTAAGCTTTATAGCTATGATTTGTCTACAATTTCTTTTGACACATGCATGGATGAATTAGAAAAGATAGACAGATTTGCCTATACAAATTTAGTTTACATTTCATCAATTTCTTCTATCTCAACACAGGAACAAAATGTTTTGGCAGAATTGATATCTAAAACAAAAAACACAAGAATTGTGCTTTCGTCTGAAGAAAATTCTGTATATCTTTCTCCTCAGTTGTTATTTAAGTTACCGGTAATTGCCAATATTCCTCCTTTAAATGGTAGATCAACTGATGAAAGAAAACAGTTTATAGCTTATTTCTTAAAAAAGGAAGAAGAAAAATTACAGAAAAAGATTTATCTATCTCATAATCTTCTGAGCTATCTAATTGATATGGATTTTGCTTATAACATTAAAGAATTAAGTAAGACCATAATAACGATATGCGCTAATGCGTATTCAGGAAATAACGATATGGTAAAAATCAACTTGTGTAATTTGCCATTGGACATGGTTAAAAACATACCGGCAATTAAAAAAGATAGTTTTATTGCAGTAGACCAAATAATGGAATCTTCGTTCTGTAATAAGATTCTAGAAACAATGACAAGGTTGATTGAATTGAATAAAAACGATAAAAAAAGTTTCTTATCTGATTACAAGAAAAACATGCGCGGTTTGTATGAAACTTTAGAAGAAAAAGAACTATACACAGACAAGGAATTTAGTACTTTTGAGAAATTAGTAGCTGGTATATTAAAAAATCTTGAAAAAAACAAAGATATTCATCTTCCTTTAAATAGCATAAGGATTATTTCCAGAATGCTTATCATGGAAGAAAATTCCAAATCTAGCCTTATAGCATGGCAAAGAAGTAAACAGGATGATTTAAAAGATTTATTCAATAATCTAAAAATAGAACTGGAAAACGAATATGTTCTGGAAGAAAAAATTAGCGATTTAATAAACGCTTCTTTAAGCAAGGAAGTATCCTTAGTAACTAGAATTTTTATCCTTTTAAATATCAATTACTATAACACCACGCTACGCAATCAGAAAATGACGGGTATTGTGTTGTGTCATGGAGTGTCTACCGCTTCTTCTATTGCTGATGCAGTAAATACTCTTCTAGAATGTCAGGTGTTTGAAGCTGTGGATATGCCTTTAAATACAACAGTCGAGGAAATCGCACAAAGAGTAAATAATTTTGTAAAAGAAAATAGTTATCTAAACGATTTGGTTCTTCTTGTTGATATGGGCTCATTAGAAAAACTAGACACACTAATTGAAAATCGAATAAATATTGGAATTTTAAATAATATTTCTACTGCGTCAGCATTAAATGTTGGAAGTATGATTTTGAGAAATATGGATATGGAAGAAATTCTTAAAAAAGCATCTGAAGATGTTACATGCCATTATCGATTGATTCTATCTAGAAAATACGAGAAAGCAATCATATTTGCCAGTGATACAGGAGTTTCGGTATCAGAAAAGCTAGTGTCTTTATTTAAAAAATCATTGCCAAAGAAAATCGATCTTGTTATGAGCGCGTATGATTATAAAAACTTAAAGTCAAATGGATCGAGCGATGGAATATTTGAAAAATACGATGTCCAACTAATGATTTCTTCTAAAGGTATCGGAATAAAAGAAATGCCGATAATCACCTTAGAAGAAGTAATGAGTTTTGAAAAAATAGACGTTTTAAGAAATGTATTAAGTTATTACTTAGACAATAAAGAACTTGATATGTTTGAAACTTCTTTATTAAAGAATTTCACACTTGAATCAATAGTAAATAATCTAACAATATTAAATCCTACCAAACTACTGGATGATGTATCTTTTGCTGTTGATGAATTGCAGAGAAATCTAAACATAAGGCTGCAATCTCATACGATAATTGGTATTTCCATGCATATTTGCTTTTTGATAGAGAGACTTGTAATAAGAAACGAAATGGAACTATGTGAAGATGATAGTTTCAAGAAAAATAATTTAGATTTTGTAGAAGCGGTTGATAACTCGTTCGAAAGAATTTATAAAACTTACAATGTTCAAATACCAACTTCTGAAATGGTTTATTTATTTGAATATATAGAGAACGACTAGGAGGTTAAATAATGATTAGATTTTTATTGGCATCACATGGCCCTCTTGCCAAGGGGATGGCTGAAAGTGTTAAGTTCATTGCAGGAAAAGATGCAAATATTGACACGATTTGTGCGTATATGGACCCAGCAATTAATATTGTTGATCAGATAGAACAAACTTTTAATAAATACGATGCAGAAGACACGGTTATTGTTGTTTCTGATTTGTATGGCGGTTCAGTGAACAATGAGTTAATGAATCTATTGCAAAAAAGAAAGTTTTATCTAATTGCTGGAATGACAATGTCTTTAATTATTCAACTCGTATTATGTGCGAACGAAGAAGATCCAGATACAGCAATAAAAACGGCAATATCAGAGTCTCGAAGTTCAATAGTTTTCTGTAATGAAAAATTTGAAAATTTAGACGAAAAGGAAGATTTCTAATGGAACTGTATCCTATGAACATTAACTATAGATACTACGATTTAGAGTATTTCTTCGCTAAATGCAAAGAAGAGGGCTTTAAAAAAGTGGAGTTATGGTTATGTCCGCAACACTTTCTTATAAATGCACAGTTTTCTCAAAATCCAAATGCATTACTAGATTTGATGGCTAAATATAATATTGCGATTGACGTAATATGCGGTGAACAAAATAATCCTAAGCCAAACAATATAGCAGCAAGAAATGAATTGTTGATCGAAAATACATTTAGTTATTTTTGTAGAGTAATTGATTTAGCAGAAACAGTGAATGCAACAAAAATTTTGGTAACGCCTGGGTGGAATTATTATGACGAATCAGATGATGCAGCCAGAAAGAGGTCGATAAAAATGCTGCGAAGAATCTGTGATTATGCGCAAGAAAAAAATATTAAGGTAGCAATGGAAACGATCTGGTCTAAATCATCACTTGTTGCTAACACAATTGAAAAAGCTAAAGAAATATTTGAGGGAGTTGATAGGACTAATTTTGGTTTTACGATTGACTTTGGTGCAATTCATTATGCTAATGAATCAATCGACGACTGGTATAAGGCCTTTCCAGACAACATATGGCATGTGCATTTTGTGGATGGTGATCCAACCGGACACAAACCTTGGGGGCATGGGTCTCTTGTTATGAAAGATTATATAGATGCTTTTAAGAAATACGGATACAATGGCGGACTATCGATGGAATATGTAGATGCTTCATCTTTTATAAAACCAGAACAATTTTTAAAAGAAACAAAAGAAATATTTAACAAATGTATTTAAAGAAAGGAGGAAAGAAATAAATGATTAAGCTTTGTAGAGTAGATCACAGATTATTACATGGTCAAGTTGCGTTTACTTGGTGTAATGCAGTGAGTGCTGATTGCATTTTGATTGCTTCGGATGAGGCGGCTTCAGATGAAATTAGAATGACAACAATGCGACTTGCTAAACCCGCTGGTGTAAAGCTCGTGATAAAAAATATCGAAGACTCAATAAAGGCTATTAATTCAGGTGTTACAGATAAATATGACCTATTAATAGTTACCGGAAGCGTAAAGGATGTTTATGATATAGCTTCAAGCTGTTCAGACAGAATAAAATCTATCAATTTAGGTGGAACGATGAAAAAAGATGATGTTGTTAAATCGTTTGAACCAGCAGTTCACTTAAACGGTGATGAGCTTGATTTACTTAAAAAACTTGTCGACGATGGATTTGAAATCGAAGTTCGTCAGACGGCAAAAGATAAAAAACTTGTAATAACAAATAAAGACTTATAAAGGAGGACTAAATCATGTTACAAGCATTACTTGTTGGCTTAATTGTATTTATAGGTAAAGCCGACTATTTTGTTGGTACTGCAAATCTTGGCAGACCATTAGTTTTGGGAGCACTTGTTGGTATTGCGCTAGGGGATGTTAAAACAGGTGTTATGTTAGGCTTTGAACTTGAACTTGTATTTATGGGCATGCAAGCAATTGGAGCTTCTATACCACCAGATATGATTATTGGTTCGGTTTTGGGCACAGCGTTTGCTATTTCTACGGGTTCTGGTGTTGAAACAGCAATCACTATTGCTATGCCTGCTGCTATGTTATCTGCAGTAGTAGTAAATCTTTTCTATGGCGTAATTACTCCGTTAATGGCAAAAATGGCAGATAAATATGCAGAACAAGACAATGAAAAAGGTATTGAACTAATTTTCTTATCTAATGGTTTCTTATTTGATATTTCATTCGCAGTTATTGCATTTGTTTGCTTCTTATTTGGTGGCGATGCAGTTAGTGGATTATTAAATGCTATCCCTGGCTGGTTAACTTCTGGTATTGGTATTGCTGCTGGAATTTTGCCTGCTGTAGGTTTTGCTCAATTAATTTCAATGATTGCTAATAAGGAAATTGCAGTATTTTTCTTCTTTGGTTTCTTATTAAGTGCTTATCTTGGAATTCCGGTTCTAGGAATTGTGTGTTTCTCAATTGTATTAGTAGGTATTCTAATGATGTCACATCAATTTACACCTTCTAATGTTAAAGCTGTAAGCGGAAAGGATGATGAAAATGAATTCTAATAAATTAACGCAAAAAGAATTAAGAAGTGGCTTCTGGAGATCGTTTGCAACATCACATGCTTGGCACTTTGAACGTCAACAACATATGGCGTTTTGCTACTCTATGATTCCAGCAATTAAGAAATTATATCCAAATAAAGAAGATAGAATTGCTGCTTATAAAAGACATTTGGAATTCTATAACTGTCAAGCTACAATGCATCCGTTGATTTTCGGTATTTCTGCAGCTATGGAAGAAGAGAATGCTAATAACGAAAAATTTGACACCTCTTCAATTTCTTCAATGAAAGTAGCGCTAATGGGACCTTTAGCAGGTATTGGCGATTCATTAATTGCTGGTACACTTCGTATAATTGCTACCGGTATTGCAGCCGGTCTATGCGCCGCAGGGTCTTTAGCTGGACCATTACTTTTCTTGGCAATTTATAATATTCCAACTATTGCCATGAGATTCTATGGAGTTAAGTATGGTTATCAATTTGGCAATCAATTAATTACCAAAATTGCAGATTCAGATGTAATGAATAAGATCACCACAGCATTAGGCATTGTTGGTTTAATGGTTATTGGTGCTATGTGTGCGACGAATATTGGTGTGACAACTCCAATAGCTTTCAATATTTCTGGTGTCGCATTCTCGTTACAGGAAACATTTGATTCTATTTTCCCTAGATTGTTGCCATTGTTGACTATTGGTATTTTCTATAAATTAAATAAGAACCATGTAAATGTATTAAAACAAATCGTTATTATCATGGTTGCTGGTGTAGCGCTAGGTGCGCTTGGAATTTTAGGATAGGAGTTAGATATGGTTGAATATTGTTTAGATACTGGCGATTTAGAAATGGTTAAAAAGTGCGTTGGAACGTATCCTCTAGCTTGCTTTTCAATGAATCCTTCTATCGCTGTAAATTGTCTAAAAGGGACAGGCAAAACATTCTTGGAAAATGCTAATCAAATAAGAGAGGTTATTGGAATGGATACACCTTTCTATTTGGAAGCTATGGGTGATACTGCTGAAGAAATGATTGTGGATGCTCGTGCAATCAGAGAAAAAGTTCCTGGAAATACATTGGTAAAAATACCTGCATGCCCTGAAGGTTTAAAGGCAATTGCTGCTCTTAAAAAAGAAGGGATTTATTGCTCATGTACTGCAATCTATGATTTTAATCAGGCAATGCTTGCGGCTGAAGCTGGTGCTATTTGTGCCGCTGTTTATGT
>JAUNCS010000030.1:6275-25301 GCA_030526485.1 Erysipelotrichaceae bacterium
TTAATCAGGCAATGCTTGCGGCTGAAGCTGGTGCTATTTGTGCCGCTGTTTATGTATCGAGAATTGATAAAAATGGTGGAGACGGCATAGAAACTGTAGCAAAAATTGCTAAAGCATTTAAGATGCACGGAATCACTGAATGTAAAGTTTGTGCCGCTTCTTTAAAAACCCCATTAGCTATTGAACAAGCAATTCTAGCAGGAGCTGAAAATGTTACGGTAGATTTGCCTATGCTTGAAGCTTTAATCACACACCCTATGACACCTGAAACACTTGATACTTTCAAGTCTGATTGGGAAGGCTTGTTTGGCAAGGGCATGCGTGTAGCAAACATGGAAAAATAATGATTCAGTATTGTCTAGTGACTTATGATTTGGAAATGGTTAAAAAAGCTATTGATTATTATCCGGTCAATTGCTTTGCCATGAATCCAAGCATTGCTGTTAATGATTTGAAAGGTAAATCTATAACATTTCTAGAAGCAAGTAAAAAATATCGCCAAATAATAGGTAAAGAAATGCCATTATATATAGAAGTGATGGGAGATACTGCTGAAGAAATGATAGAAGATGCTAGGAGAATCGTGAGAGAAGTTCCTGGAAATACGCTTGTAAAAATACCAGCAACAGAAGCGGGATTAATCGCAATTAAAAAATTAAGAAGCGAAGGCATAAGTTCTTCATGCACTGCAATATTTGATCTTAATCAAGCTTTGCTTGCATCTGAGGCTGGAGCAGTTTGTGTTGCGGTTTATGTTTCTCGTCTTGATAAGAGTGGTTACGATGGGATGGCGGTTGTTAAAGAAATTTCAAAGGCCTTTAAACAAAGAGGAATAAAAACATTGATCTGCGCCGCTTCTTTAAAGACATCTAAAGACGTTGAAAGGGCTATCTTATCGGGAGCTCAAAACGTAACCGTAGATTTACATATGTTGGAAGATATGATGGCTCATTCTATAACGACTCGATAATTAAAGATGACTGCAACGACAAGTTTTAAAAACTTTATAAAAATTAGATAAGTCCTGAGATTAACTTGGGACTTTTAAATAGGAGAAATATTTATGAGAATTTGGGGTTCCCCTGGACACTACATACAAGGTAAAAACATTGTAGAAAAAGTTAAAATATATGCCACTCGTTTTGGACAAAAGCATTTATATATTGTTGATGATTTTCTAATGGATATGTTCAACAAAAAAGTAGCAATCACATATGCAGATGCGGATTATTTGCAGATAATTACTTTTGCAGGTGTGATATCTCATCGTAACATCGCTGAAGCAGCGTCAAAATGTGAAATTGCTGATGTGGTAATCGGCTTCGGCGGTGGAAAAACAATTGATGTTGCTAAGATGATAGCGAAAGAAATGAATGCCAGATTAATTGTTTGTCCAACTATCGCTTCTTGCGATGCACCGACGAGTGCAATGTCTATTCTGTACTCTGATGAGGGTGAAATGAACGAGATTGTCATTCATCAATTCCATCCTGATTTGGTGCTTGTTGATACATCGATCATTATCAATGCACCAGTGCAATTTTTAGTAGCTGGCTTAGGAGATGCTCTATCCACATACTACGAAGGATTATCAAACGAAAAGACTGCTCATCCAAATTATATTTGGTGTGACGAAGAAAGCGGCGTTGCAACCATTGCTGGAAAAGCAGTGGCAAAGGCTTGTGTAGAAACATTATATAAAGATGGTGTTGCTGCTCTAGAAAGTTTGAAATCAAAAGCAATATCTCCACAATTTGAGAATGTAATTGAAGCTAACATATTATTGAGCGGTATTGGTTTTGAAAATGTTGGATGTTCAATAGCTCACGCCATTGGTAATGCTTTTACAGCGATTCCAGAGGGAGAGAAAAAGAGTCATGGTGAAAGGGTTGGCTTTGGTACATTATCTTTGTTGATTGGTGAAGATTATCCAAAAGAGGAAATAGAAAAAGCATTTAAATTCTGTATTGAATGCAATATCCCTGTAACTCTGGATGAACTTGGAATTGAAGCAACTGATAATAATCTAAAAGCGATTGCGAGTTCTTCAATAAGCGCTTCTTCTTGGGAAGCCAGCACTTTTAAAGCGACTGAAGAATCTATTGTAGATTTAATACTATCCACAGACGCAATGGGTAAATATTACAAAACGGTATATAGTAAATAATTATCCCTCGATAATAAAAGTGAACCAAATAAGTAATACTTAAGAGGTTCACTTATTTATAATAATCAGGCAGCAGCTGCACTATTTAAGGCGATAATGATATCAATGATTAGTGTTATAGCTAAGACATATAATTCATTATCTTCATCAATAATATTTATCTTATAGGCATCTTTAAAGAGATGCTTTTCTTTACTGATGGCACCGATAATTTCATCGTCAGATAAAATGATGAAGCCACGTGACATCATATTTCCTTCAATATGCCAGTTTAGACCTTCCACAAAGAAGTAAGTGCTAAAAAACTTAGCTTTTTGTCTTAACATCACTGTAGCTTTGTTTGCTACCTCAATATAGAACTTGTGAGAAAAGGACCATTTCTTTTGACTTATATAAGCGGCTTCCACACCATTCATCTTATAGATGTGAAGATTCTTATCGAAGGCACCATCGCCTTCAACATAGTACTTTTCTTTGCCTTGTTCATCATAAATATAGAAGACATCTTTCATAGAAAGAGCTTTTTGCCTAATATATAGTTCCATTAATTCTGTTATACTATAATGCGTGAAAAAAATATATTCATTACTAAGTTTAATACTGGCCTTCATTTATCTTGAACTGATGAGCGCCTTTTCCTATGATTCCTTAAATACTTTATTTCCATATCTGTTTGCCTTGTTTTTAGGAATAGTAGTTTATGGTATAGCTTCATTATTACCAAAACATCTCAATAAAGTATTTATTGGCTTAATGTTGTTTATCGTTACTTTTTACTTTTGTGCACAGCTATGTGTAAGCTCCTTATTTACCTTCTTTATTGATTTAGGAACTATTGGCCTGGCTAATCAGATTCCAGCTTTCATGGGTGAAGCTATTTCCTTAATCATTGAGAATCTGGTGAATATAATAATCTTCTTTGTTCCCCTTATCATTTATTGCCTAAAGATAAGGGAATTTGAAATTGGATTTATCTTTTCTAAGAAAGTGGATACTCTATTATGCGTATTCATTATTTTCTTGTGTTTTATTGCCCCAAGAGAAGAACTAGCCACTGAGACCAGTATCAAGAATTTTGGAATTATCTTTACTTCTGTTAATGACCTAAAGGCCAGAGAAGAAGTAGAGTTTGTAGCTGAAGAAGTTGAAGAAGAAGTAATTGAAGAAGTGGTAGTAGAAGAAAAGAAAGAGATACTTCCACATATTTTAAATATTGATTTTGAAGCTGCCCAAAGCAATAATAAGACCATTCAAAAACTAAATGATTATTTCTCTAAGCTAAGTCCAACTACTACTAATGAATATACTGGTATTTTTGAGGGCAAGAATCTGATTCTGATTCTTGGTGAAAGCTTTAATTCATTAGGTATTAGAGAAGACTTAACGCCAACACTATATAAGATGATGAATGAGGGCTTTGAATTTACTAATTATTTTTCACCTTCCTATAACTCAACAGTTGGCGGTGAATTTCAGTTGTTAAACTCAGCCTTTGCGAAATCAGATATCCTCGGTATCTGGAAGAGTGGCAACAATGGCTTCCCATTCAGTATTGCGAATAATTTCAAGGATTTGGGATATAGTCTTTATGCCTACCACGATAATGCCTATGACTACATGGATAGAAACAAGTATTTAAAGGGCTATGGTTTTGATAATTATCAGGGCTGCTGGAATGGTCTGGAAAAGAAGATGCATTGTGGTGGCTGGCCAGAGTCTGATGAAGATATGATGATTGGTACCACAAATGACTGGATTAATGAAGAAAAGTTCTTAACTTATTATGTTACAGTCTCAGGGCATGGACCATATACACTGGACAGAAACCGTTCAGATATGGGTATTAAATACTATGACTATGTTAAGTCTTTGGGTTATACCTACAACAATAAGATACTTTGTTACCTTTCGAGTATGGTTGAACTTGATAAGGCGATGGAACACTTAATCACTTCTTTAGAAGAAGCTGGTAAATTAGAGGATACTGTTATCTGTCTGGTAGGTGATCACTATCCTTACTTTCTGGATGAAATAGACTATGGCGAGTTGTACTATAGTGGCTATGATATGAAAATCGATGCCTGCAGAAATAATCTTTTAATCTATAATGTAGGAACTGAAAAGATAAGTTCTAATAAGGCTTGTGCGACTATGGATGTCATCCCAACTTTATATAACTTATTTAATATATCTTATGATTCAAGACTCTTTGGCGGTCGCGATATCTTCTCTAAACAGGAAGGACTGGTTATTTTTGGCGATGGTTCCTGGGTTAGCGATGGTGGTCGTTACTATGCCGGTGGCAGGTTTGTACCTAATGAGGGAGTAGAGTTAAGTGATGATTACTTCGACAGACAAAATAAAAGAGCCACTACAAGAATGGCTCTAACATCTGAAATCTTTACTACCAATTATTACGAATACATTTCTAATTTTATTAATTAATTCTTAAATTCAATTAGTTCCAGGAAAGCTGATGAATCGCTATTTTTAATAAGTAATGAAGACATAAAGACAGTCATTTCTTCAACGCTTTCTTTAAAACCGGTCTTCACCCATGTGCTTAGACATGAAGAAATAATAGCGGCATTAGCTCTTGGGATGTATTTGGCCTTTAAAGATAACTGCTCAGCATTTTCATAGAATTTTAATTTACTTTCCAGTATGCTGACAAGGTAACTGAAATTCTCCGGTAAAGGAGTATAAGCCATTAAATCGCCATCCCTTAACATCACCAATAATTCGCGGCACACCATCTTCCATGCGCTTTGTACGTCTTTTTTGAATTCGGGAACAATCTTGTTTTTGAAATCAGTAACCAGATCTTCCACAATTTTTTCTTCTAATTGTCTTTTATCCTCATAGTGACGATAGAAGGTAGATCTACCAACCTGAGGACTGCTGTTTTCAATAATATCAGTAATACTGATATCGTAATATTTGTTTGTTCTAAGCAGCTTCAGATAAGACTGCTTAATGATTTCATCTGCATGTGGTCTTCTGAACATATTCTCTCTCCTAAAAATAAATAGTTCTTTAAGGCGCACTTGAAATTATTGGTTTTTGTTTAATAATAGTAATTGAGTCGATTGACTCAATGTAATTATATTACTATAAGGAATAAAAAAATATCAATATGAGCATATTATTAAAATTAGCCTTCCTCTTCTTTATTGGATCAGGTTTAGGCTGGGTACTGGAATTATTCTTCAGACATTTTAATGATAAGGACAAGAGATGGATAAACCCTGGTTTCTGTAAGGGCCCATACTTACCGATCTATGGTTTTGGCCTGTGTATCCTATACTTGCTGGCCAGCTTAGAAAGTTATTTAATGATTTCTAATGTCTTTTTAAGAAAAGGACTGTTATTTATCTTAATGGCTGTTTCTATGACACTTATTGAATATATTGGCGGCTATGTCTTCTTAAAATATTCAAATGTACGTCTATGGGACTACAGTGACATGTGGGGTAATGTTAATGGTTTAATCTGTCCATTGTTCTCTTTAATCTGGAGTGTTATGGGAATGATTTATTACTTCTTCATTCATCCATATTCACTGAGAGCTTTAGACTGGCTAGCCAGCAACCTGACTTTCTGTTTCTTTATCGGTTTCTTCTTTGGTGTCTTTATGATTGACGCTTATCAGTCTACTAATATGCATATTCGCATCAGACAGTATGCCAAGGAAAAGGAACTTGTCTTGCATTATGAAAGACTTAAGGAAAGAGTACGTACAGTTCAGTCTGAACACAAGTTCAATTATCATTTCTTCTCACCATTTAAGACTGAAAGACAATTTAAGGTTGTCTTAAATGAAATTTTTGAGAACTTAAAAGATCGCAAGGATTAGCCTGCGGTCTTTTTTCATATAATAGGGATATGACAAATGAATTTATTAGAAGTGAATTAATACTGGGCGAAGAAGCCCTGGATAAATTAAGTAAGGCCCGTGTTGCAGTCTTTGGTATTGGCGGGGTAGGCTCCTATGTATGTGAAGCCCTGGCTAGATGTGGCGTAGGACAGCTCGACTTAATTGATAATGATGTGGTGAGTATGTCAAACATCAACAGACAACTGGTAGCTCTACATAGCACTATCGGTAAAGACAAGGTTGAAGTGGCAAGGGAAAGACTATTAGATATCAATCCAAACTTGGTGATTAGAACTTATAAGACTTTCTTTTTACCGGAGAACAATGAATTTGATTTTTCCCAATATGACTATGTTGTTGATGCGATTGATACCGTATCAGGTAAACTGGCTATTGTGGAAAACTGTCAAAAAGTTAAGACACCAATTATCTGTTCTCTTGGTACAGGGAACAAGGTTAATCCTTTGGATTTGGCAATTACCGATATCTATAAGACCAGTGTCTGTCCTTTGGCTAAGGTAATGCGCCATGAATGCAAGAAAAGAGGTATTAAGAAATTAAAGGTTCTTTATTCCAAGGAATTGCCTATAAAGCCAAAAGAAGGTAAGGCGCTTGAGCAGACTATCTTAGAGAATCCCAATAGACGTGGTGTACCGGGCTCAGTATCCTTTGTACCATCGGTAGCGGGACTGGTGATTGCCAGTGAAGTGATAAAAGATCTGGTGGGTCTTGCCAAATAGTCAAATGACTGTATAATAAAGTTATATAAACTTTAGGAGAAACTATGAAAAAAACTATTTCAAAGATTATGATACTCTTGCTAAGTGCATTAGTTCTGTTCTATATAATGCTGCCAGCAATTAATATTCATGATCCAAAATTCTATGTCTTTGTCTTCATACTATTAATTGAAGCTCTACTCTTGAGTATTCCTTCAAGTGTAATGAAGGCTAAATCGATGGACAGTGCCAAGTTCTTTTTCCTGAACTCAAGCACTTCTAAAATTACCAAGGTAATTTTTTCTTTAATTATTATCTCTTTGGTCTATGCCTTTGGCTGTAAGCTTATCTATGCGCCAATCTTTAATGCGAATAAGTATGCCAATCGTATTCAGGTAGAAAATGTTGAGTTTTCAAGCGTACCAGCTTATAACTTTAATACGACAGCAATCATCGATAGATCATCTGCTTCACTGTTAGGTGATAAGGTTATGGGTAATATGACTGATCTGGTATCACAGTTTGTGGTATCAAATGAATACAGTCAGATTTCTTATAAGGAAGGTACTTATCGTGCAACACCTTTAGCTTATGATGGTTTTATCAAATACTTTAAAAATAAGTCCAAGGGTGTTCCGGGCTATATCGTTGTCAACACAACAACCGGTGAAACCAAGCTGGAAAGACTGGAAGAGGGTATGAAGTATGTACCTAGTTCTTATTTCAATACCAATCTTTATCGTAAGTTGAGATTTAATCATCCATTTGAAATCTTTGGTAATCCAACTTTTGAAATCGATGAAGAGGGTCATCCATACTATGTATGTACTACTTATACCTATAAGGGCATCTCTTCTTTAAGAAGGGTAACGGGTGTTGTCTTATTTGACCCAATTGATGGTTCAAGTAAGAAATATTCAGTAGAGGAAGCGCCTACCTGGATTGATAGAATTTATCCAGAATCATTAGTTCTTGAGGAATTGAATAACTATGGTATCTACAAGAATGGTTGGTTAAATTCATTTATTGGTCAGGAAGGTGTAATTCAGACTTCTGATGGCTATAACTATATTTCTAAGGATGGTGATATCTGGTTATATACAGGTATGACATCTATTGTTTCTGATGAATCAAATGTTGGTTTCTGTCTGGTAAATCTAAGAACCCATGAAGCTAACTATATTGCGACTACTGGTGCCAGTGAATATGCGGCTATGAGTTCTGCTGAGGGTGAAGTGCTTAACTATGGTTATGTCGCTACCTTCCCAGTACTGGTAAATATCAATGATAAGCCAACTTATATCCTGTCACTTAAAGACAGCGCCGGTCTGGTTAAGATGTATGCCCTGGTAGATGCGCAAGACTATCAGCAGGTATATACAACTAAGGCCAGCAGTGATGCTAAGACTTCTATTGAAAATCTGATTTTAACGGCTACTGGCCATAAGGTTGAAGAAGTTGTGGAATTTGAATCTTTCAATAAGGATGTCTATATTGCCCAGATTAAGCAGGCAACTATCGAGGGTAATACTTATCTGTACCTGAGTGATGGCGCAAATGTTTATGTCATCAAGGTTGATGAAAACAATGCGGCTAAGGCCCTATTTATTGAAGATGAATCAACATATAAGATTACTTACCATGTGGTAAATAATCAGAATATCGTTGATGAATTTGCCCTAAATTAACTTATAAAGCATAAGACAAGGGCCAAGTCCCTTGTCTTTATATGCTTAGCTGTAATATAATTAATTCACGCTTTAAAAAAAGAGGTGAGTTATGTTAAGAGCAGTATTATTAATTATCTCAGTATTACTTATATTAATATCTTTACTACAGAGTGGTAAAACAGATGGCCTAAGTGCTTTCACAGGTTCTGGTGATCTTGGATTATTCCAGAATGTAAAGGAAAGAGGTCCTGAAAAGTTAATATCACAGGCAACAATGGTACTTGGAATTATCTTCTTTGTACTAGTGATTGTTATTAGAGTAGTAGAAGGGTAAATAAAACCCTTTTTCTTTTGGAGAATTTATGGGAATTAAAGAAGTAGCAGTAAATCGTAAGGCTTATCACGATTTTGAAATCTTGGATAAATATGAAGCAGGCATGTGCCTTCTAGGGACTGAAATCAAATCAGTTCGTAAGGGAAAGGTTCAGCTAAAGGAATCATATGTATCTTTTGTAGGTGGTGAGGCTATCGTCAAAGGTATGAACATTGCCCAATATGATATGGGTAATCGTTTTAATCATGATGAGACAAGAGAGAGAAAGCTATTGCTACATAAGTCAGAAATCAGAAAGCTGGCAAGCAAAGTTAAACTACAGGGCTTAACAGTTATTCCTTTAAAGATGTATCTGAAAGATGGCAGGGCAAAACTGGAGATAGGCTTGGCTAGAGGTAAGACACTTTACGATAAGCGTGAAGATGACAAGCTGAAGTCAATGCAAAGAGAAGCATTAAAAGCGATGAGAAGATAGGTAACTACCTATCTTTTTTAAAAGAGGGTTGGTATATGAACAAAACAACAAAGGAAGCAATTAAAGATTCCTTGCCGATAATGGCGGGTTATATAGCGTTGGGTGCAGGCTTTGGTGTCCTGGCATCAACTCATGGCGTAGGTTTTATTTATGCCCTATTAATGAGTATCTTTATCTATGCCGGTTCCATGCAGTATTTAACTGTATCACTACTTGCGTCAACGACATCTGTAATCAGCGCCATCTTTATGACAATTGTCGTAAATATCCGTCATATGGTTTATGGAGTGGCAATGCTGGAAAAGTATTCAGCTATAAAGAAGAATAAAAACTATACTATTTTTTCTTTGACTGATGAAACTTTCTCGGTAGTGGTTTCTAAAGAGTTTTCTGAAGATATCAATAAAGATGAATATTATTTCAAACTTTCTTTATTAAATCAGTTCTACTGGATAGTGGGTACAATTATTGGTTCATTACTGGGTAATGTTATCCCTTTTGATACCACCGGAATTGATTTTTCAATGACAGCTCTATTTATCTGTGTAGTAATCAATCAATGGGAACAGACAAGCGATCACTTACCAGCAATAGGCGGCTTAATCATATCGATTATCTGTTTATTAATTTTTGGAAGTTCGAATTTCTTATTCCCATCAATTATTGTGATCAGTATCTATCTATTAATACTAAGAGGTCTAAGACATGAATAGTTATTACTTAATAATCATTGCGGTTGTCGCCTTAACAACAATATTTATCAGATTTGCTCCCTTCATCATTTTTAAGAATGGTGCGCCTAAGATTGTAACGGATATCGGCAATATGCTTCCCTATGCCATCATGATGATGCTGGTGGTGTATTGTCTAAAGAATGTAAACTTCTTTGCTGGCAATCATTCATTGCCAGAGTTTATTGCGGTATTGTTTGTAATACTGATTCATAAGTTAAAGCACAATGTTTTATTATCAATAGTTTCTTCAACAGTTTTATATATGTGTCTGCTTCATATATTCTAGTCTTGAATATAATGAACATAACAGGAGAAAAATATGTTAAAAATTAAAAATCTATCTAAGTCATATGGCGATAAGAAAGCTGTCGACAATTTAAATATTGAAATCAAGGCTGGTGAAATCTATGGTTTCATCGGTCATAATGGTGCCGGTAAGACTACTACTTTAAAGTCAGTGGTTGGTATTCTGGACTTTGAAGAAGGTGAAATCTATATCGATGGCATTTCCATCAAGGATAATCCTTTAGAAGCTAAGAAAAGAATAGCATATATCCCAGATAACCCAGATATTTATAACTATATGACTGGTATCAAATTTCTGGAATTTATCGCTGATATCTATGAAGTGGGCGATGAAAGAAAAGAAAGAATCGAAAAATATGCCACAATGCTGGGTATTAAGAATGCACTGGGCGATTTAATCGGCAACTATTCGCATGGTATGAAACAGAAACTGGTTATTGTCTCAGCTTTGATTCATAATCCTAAATTAATCATTATGGATGAACCATTTGTTGGTCTAGATCCAATGGCTGCCCATGAATTAAAAGAAACTATGCGTGAAGTATGTAATGCGGGTGGTGCTATCTTCTTTTCAACTCATGTACTGGATGTAGCAGAAAAGCTGTGTGACAAGGTAGCGATTATTAAGGGTGGAAAACTTATCAAGTCAGGTACTATGGAAGAAGTTAAGGGTGACGCTTCACTTGAATCTGCCTTCCTTGAACTGGAGGAAGGACATGCTTAAGGCCTTAATTTTTAAGCAATTGCAGGAACTGATGTACAGTTATTCCCGTGGCAATAAAAAGAAGGATTCTAAAAAAGGTTTTTCTTTAATTCTTTTCTTAGCGGGTCTATATCTGTTACTGGCCTTTTCGATGTTTAGTATGGCAGCTCTTTTAGGCCAGCCATTACTATCAATAAATGCTGATTGGCTTTATTACCTGATAATGGGTGTAATGGCTATAGTAGTCAGTACCTTTGTGAATGCTTTCCAAAGCTCAGCTGTTATCTACAATGCTAAGGATAATGACTTACTGTTATCTATGCCAATTAAGCCTATTTACATCATTATCGCCAGAATGTTTACTATGTATATCAGCTGTATTGCGTATTCATCAATGCTTTGGATACCAAGTGTCATCTTTGCCTTGCTGTATCGTTTTGATGTGAATGTGCTGATATCTGGCATTGTCTTACTCTTTGTAATCTCTTTAATTGTCTTGATTCTTTCAAGCCTGTTGGGTTACTTTGTAGCGATACTATCAAGAAAGTTTAAGAACCAGGCTTTTATCTCGGTAATTATTACTTTAGGATTATTGGGTGCATATTATTACTTCTATTTCAATTTGAATAATTATCTGAATACCTTATTGGCCAATGTTATCTTAATTGGAGGAACACTGGAAAGAAAGGCCTTCCCGCTATATGCCTTTGGTAAGGCGGCTACTGGTAATTATCTATATCTTTTAGGTGTAATATTGGTGGTATTGGTTTTATTTGCGATACTGTGTATCTTTATCAATATCAGTTTTATGAAGGTACTTACAAGTACAGCTTCTGAAAAGAAAAAGGCCTTCAATAATGTTTATTCTAAAAAGAGATCAGCAATAAATGCTTTAATGGGCAGAGAACTAAAACAGTTTACTTCCATTTCGGTTTATATGATGAACTGTGGACTGGGCCTGATTCTGATGGTTTTTGCAGGAGTATTTGCCATCATCAAAAAAGCATATCTGCTTGAGTATGTAGCGCAATTTGAAATGATCAGTCCAGAGCTGCTTGAATTAATACCGATAGTCATCCTGGCAATTATGGTCTCAATTATTACTTTAAACTGCATGGCTATTCCTTCCGTATCTCTAGAAGGCAATAATTACTGGCTGGTAAGAAGCCTGCCTGTTGAATCAAGAGATGTATTGGAAGCCAAGCGACAGATAGAATTTAAATTAAATATTGGCCCAGCGATCTTTATGGTTCTATGTTTAATTTATGCCCTAAATATTGAAGGACTAATGGCAGTTGTCTTAATAATTGCGACAGTAATCTATACTATATTGCTTAGCTACTTCCACATTTTCCTGGGTGTAAAGGGAGCCAAATTGGAATGGACTTCCGTTACCGTTCCGGTTAAGCAGAATATGAATGTGATGATTGATGTCTTTGCTGGCTTTCTAATAAGCTTTGCCTTAGTAGGTCTGGCATATAAGACAATGACATTTATTAAGCCACCGTATCTGATGTTTATACTGATGATAATAGCTTTATTGTTTATCTTTATCCTGAATAAATGGATGAATAATAAGGGTGCCAGAGAATTTGAAAAACTTGGATAAAATAAAAAGACTGTTGTAAGAATTGCTTATAACAGTCTTTATTTTTAATATTCTAATAAATCGATAATGATACTATTTGGCAAAACTTTATATTCGTCTGGTGCTTCAGAATTTGTGATTAAGAAGCCCTTATCAATTTTAGCGAAAGTAGCTGTACATACTTTATTAAACTTGCTTGGATCACAAAGTACATATTTTTCATTACTGTGATTAAAAGCCACTTCCTTTATTTGAGCTTCTTGGGGATCAGGTGTTGAATAGCCTTCGTAGAAGCTAACGCCATTGGTTCCAAAGAAACCAATAGTAAAGTTCATTTTTTCAATATACTGATAGGCAACACCACCGATAATCGCCTCGGTCTTGGCCTTTAGCATACCACCTGGTAAATATACCTGATGACCATCAAGAGAAAGCTGTTTTGCATGGCTTACACAATTGGTGATAAAGGTCGCCTTGGAGTTTTTAAGATAAGGAATAATGCAAGCTGTTGTAGTACCAGCGTCCAGATAAACTACATCGCTATCCTTTATTAAGGAAGCGGCGTATTTACCAATCTCATCTTTGACTTTGGTGTTTAAAACACTTCTTTCAGAAACTGACTTATCTTCAGTTTGAATACTGTTTTCTAAAGAGATAGCTCCGCCATGGACTCTCTTCAGCAGTCCATTTTTATCCATATCCGCTAAGTCTCTTCTGATTGTTGATTCAGAAGCGTCTAATAATTCCATTAAATCGGATACACTGACACTTTTTCTTTCGTTTGTAATATTAAGAATTATTCTTTTTCTTTCTTCATTCAGCATTTTTGACCTCCCGATGACTAAATTATAAGATTTTTGACTGAAAAAAGTCAAAATCCTTCAAAAACATTCAAAATATTGTTGACAATGACTGAATATGACCATATTATAGAGTTGTAAAAGGTAAAACGAGCATAATCGTTCAATTTACTTCAAAAACAATAAAAGGTGGTGACAATATGATTTATACCATTACTTTCAATCCTTCACTTGACTACATAGCCAGTTGTGAAAACTTCGTGCTAGGTAAAACCAATAGAATAAGCAAGGAAATTATGTATGCTGGCGGCAAGGGAATCAATGTATCGATTGTTTTAAGAAACTTGGGACTGGAAACAACGGCTCTGGGTTTCCTGGCTGGATTTACAGGTAAAGAGATTAAAAGACTGATTGAAAAAGAGGGTATCAAAGATGAAATGATCTGGTGTGACAATGGTTATTCAAGAATCAATATCAAACTAAGATCTAATGAAGAAAGTGAATTAAATGGACTTGGGCCAAATATTTCTAAAGAAAATATTGAAGAGCTGTTTAAAAAACTGGATGAGTTAAATTCTGATGACATTCTGGTTCTGGCGGGATCAATTCCAGAAACGGTATCGAATACGATTTATTCCGATATTATGAAAAGATTGCAGGATAAACATATCAAGATTGTTGTGGATGCGACAAAGGACTTGTTGACAAATGTTCTTGAATATAAGCCATTTCTGATTAAGCCTAACAATCATGAACTTGGTGAAATATATGGTGTTGAACTAAACAGCAGAGCAGAAGTTATACCATACGCTAAAAAGCTACAGGAAAGGGGCGCAAGAAATGTACTGATTTCCATGGCGGGAGAAGGAGCGGTACTGGTAAGTGAAGATGGACATGTCATTGAAGCTCCAGCACCTAAGGGCAAGGTCTTAAATTCTGTTGGTGCCGGTGATTCAATGGTGGCTGGTTTCATCTATGGCTATGAAAAATATAAGGATTATAAGGAAGCGTTCAAATATGGCGTATCCGCAGGTAGTGCTTCAGCATTCTCTGAAGAACTGGCTAAATATGAGGAAATTAAAGACCTCTACAATGGTCTTGAATTATAAGAAAGGGAAAATATGAAAATTACAGATTTATTATCAAAAGAAAGCATTCTGTTAAATGAACCAGTAAGTTCAAAAGACGAATGCCTAAAGAAGATGGTTGATTTGATGGAAGCTTCAGGCAAGATTTCTGATAAGAAATTATACCTGGATGCCGTATATGCAAGAGAAGCTGAAGGAACTACTGGTGTAGGCAATGGTATCGCTATTCCTCATGGCAGATGTTCA
Organism: Erysipelotrichaceae bacterium; assembly: GCA_030526485.1. GTDB lineage: Bacteria > Bacillota_I > Bacilli_A > Erysipelotrichales > Erysipelotrichaceae > Colivicinus. The sequence goes on from JAUNCS010000030.1 coordinate 20,983, forward strand.
GGAGTCAAAGAAGCAGGCCTTGCAGCAATGACAATCAGAAATGGTGTTGATTATGATGCGCTTGATGGCAATCCGGTTGAAGTGGTATTCTTAATCGCTGCTCCAGAAAGTTCGGGCACAGTGCATCTGGAAATTCTTTCTAAATTAGCACAAATGCTGATGGATGAAAAATTCGTAGACTTATTAAAGAGTGCTTATACAGCTGAAGCCTTCTTAAATATCATCGATAAGGCAGAAAGCGAAAAAGACGCTGCCGTTAAAAAAGATGTTTCTGATCATAATACGCTTAGTTCGCATCTGATTCTTGCGGTTACGGCTTGTCCTACAGGTATCGCTCATACATATATGGCAGCTGAAGCAATCGAAAAAGCAGCCAAGGCTAAGGGCTATCAGGTAAAGGTTGAAACCAGAGGTTCTGGCGGTGCCAAGAATATCTTAAGTGAAGAAGAAATCGAAAAGGCTGATGGCATTATTGTTGCGGCAGATACTAATGTGCCAATGGATAGATTTGATGGCAAACGTGTAATTGAATGTCAGGTGTCTAAGGGCATCAATAAGGCTGATGAACTAATTGAAACCGTTGTTCATGGCGATGTACCAAGATACAAGGCGAGTGGCAAGAAAGAAACAGCTGAAAAAGATTCTTCTGGTCATACTATTTATAAACACTTAATGAACGGTGTATCTCATATGCTACCGTTTGTAGTAGGTGGCGGTATCTTAATCGCTCTGGCATTCTTAATCGATGGCTTAGCCTTTGATATTAACAGCCTATCAGCTGCAGATCGTGCAAACTTCGGTGTACTTACTCCGTTATCAGCGTTCTTAAAAGGAAAAGTTGGTGGTGTTGCCTTTGGCTTTATGCTTCCAGTACTTGCTGGCTTTATCGCAATGTCAATTGCCGATAGACCAGGACTTGCAGTAGGTATTGTGGGTGGATCTATTGCGGCGAATGGCGCCTCTGGTTTCCTTGGCGCTATAGCTGCTGGTTTCATTGGTGGTTATGCCGTAAATTACCTAAAGAAATTATCAGACAAAATCATTCCTGATTCATTAGATGGTATTAAACCAGTATTAATCTATCCATTATTTGGTTTACTGATTGTAGGACTTGTGATGGTATTTGCGATTGAACCGGTAGTAGGTGCAATCAATACCTGGATGAATAGTGCTCTAGCTTCACTATCAGGTGCTAACGTAATCTTATTAGGTATGATTGTTGCTGGTATGATGGCGATCGATATGGGTGGTCCTTTCAATAAAGCAGCATATGTATTCGGTGTAGCATCTATCGCTTCTGGCAACTATAACATCATGGCCGCAGTTATGATTGGTGGTATGGTTCCTCCATGTGCAATTGCTCTAGCTACTCTGCTTTTCAAAAATAAGTTTACAGAAAACGAAAGAAAATCAGGTCCAACCAACTTCATCATGGGTCTGGCATTCATTACTGAAGGTGCAATTCCATTTGCGGCAGCTGATCCATTAAGAGTTATCCCTTCATGTGTAGTAGGTTCAGCTGTAGCTGGTGCTCTATCAATGGCGTTTAACTGTACATTAATGGCTCCTCATGGTGGCATCTTCGTCTTCCCAGTTGTTGGCAACTGGCTGATGTATTTAGTAGCTCTAGTAGCTGGTACTATTGTTGGCGCAATACTTCTTGGTGTATTAAAAAAGAATATTGACTAATAGTTAATAAAAAGCTGTTATTAATGATTTCTCATCAATAACAGCTTTTTTTCTATAATTTATAAGCCAGTTCGTAGGCACCCCAGATAACGGTTTTCAGATTGCCAACCTTATTGGCATCACCGATTACATGGATATGATTCTTTTCATCAGATTGAACTAATGGATTAGAATTGTAACCAACAGAAACAATAGTATTATCAACACTAATCTTCTTTTCGCCATCCTTGGTATTGATTACTACATAGTCCTTGCCAACTTCCTTAACAGTTGATTCAAGATATACTGGTACCTTGTAGAATCTTAATAAGTCTCTTAGCATTTGTGAGTTAGCCATACAGATACCAGGAGCGGTAATGACATCCTTAGCCATTTCCACAACTACCGGTTTCATGCCCTTTAGGACTAAGTCATAGGCGATTTCACAACCTGTTAGACCGCCACCGATAATGCATACATTTTCGCCAACTTCTTTACCATTTAGATAATCAACAGCTTCAGTAGTATTTTCTAAACCATTAATAGGCAAGTTCTTCGCAACAGATCCCGTAGCGATGACATATTCATCAGCCTTGATTTCACTTAAATCTTTTACTTCAGTATTGAAATGAATGTTGATATTTAATCTATTCATTTCATTTTCATACCAGGCTAGTAGCTGTTTATCTTTTTCTTTAAATGAAGGAGCAGCAGCTGCCACAAAGACACCACCTAAACGATTAGTCTTTTCATATAAATCAACAGTATGACCTCTCATTACAGATAATCTAGCAACTTCCATACCACCAATACCAGCACCGATGATTGCAATATGCTTAGGGTTATCGACCTTCTTGATTTCATATTGTTTTTCATGGTGAGTAACTGGATTTAGTGCACAAACACCAGATGTTTCACCACCTGAAGTAGACATTAGAACACCAGAATTCTTATAGTAACCAGTAGGAAGACAGCCATTATGACAAGAGATACATGGTCTGATTTCGTTTTCTCTTCCTTCCTGCAGTTTAGTTAAAAATTCTGGATCACATAAGAACTGTCTGGCGATACCAACACCATCAATCTGACCCTTAGAGATTACTTCTTCAGCCTTATCAGCCTGCATCTTACCAGCACAGATTACTGGTACATCAACATATTTCTTGATTTCAATTGCTTCATTAAGGTTACAGTTAAGTGGCATATATACTGGCGGATGAGCCCAATACCATGAATCGTAGGTACCATTATCGCAATCTAATGCGTCATAGCCCGCATCAGTTAAATACTTGGCGGCTTTCTTAGATTCTTCCATGTCTCTGCCCAGTTCCTTAAATTCTTCACCAGGCACTGCACCAACATTGAAGTCAATTACTTTAGATGTAACAGAATATCTAAGCATTACTGGATAATCTTCGCCACATTCTTTCTTGATAGCCTTAACTACTTCAGTCGCAAAGCGATATCTGTTTTCAAATGAACCACCATATTCGTCGGTTCTTTTGTTTGTATAGTCCATAGTGAACTGGTCCATTAGATAGCCTTCATGAACAGCGTGTACTTCAACGCCATCAACACCAGCATCCTTACATAATTTAGCTGTCTTGGCATAGCCATCAATATAAGCCTGGATTTCTTCTTTTGTAAGAGCTCTGGTACTTAATTGTGGTGCCCAGACCATTGGCGTTCCATCAGAAGGACCAACCATCATTTCATTTAAATGAACGATAGGGTTCAATACTTTCTTTAAAACCTTGTTTTGAGCGACAGGAATCAATTTATCTACCAGTGTATAGTTTCTTCCAGCAAAGCCTGCACCAATCTGGAAGAAGACCTTAGAACCATATGTATGAATTTCATCAATCAGTCCTTTAGCTTTTTCAAATTCTTTTGGTGCCTTATGAGTCCATTTACCCATCATCATAGAGTAAACAGGCAGCATGCCTGGAATTAATAGACCAACATTGTTCTTGGCCAGGCTGATGTAGTAATCGTGGGCCTTGGCATTAAATTTTGGACCAAACATGTTTTCAACGATGCCTGTTCCTTCCATGGCAGTAATTACTACACGGTTTTTGATTTCACAGTTACCAATCTTCATTGGTGTGAATAATGTATTATATTGTGTCATTTGAACATCTCCATTTCTTGTTAATTTTATAACAATTAGAAATTATTCTTTAACACAATATTTGAGATATGTTGTATAAGTCTAAAAATTTGATATTATTAATATACCCTTTAGGGTATCTGGGGATGTCTTGGTTTCGACAGGTCTATGTTGGATTCAGACTGCAGTGGAGTGATGACCTAATCATCAAACAAAAATATTCGGCAATAACGAATTAGCATTTGCTTAATCGGTTGAGCGACGTTAGCTCCCAAAGCAGCTTCTAACTGTCAGGTTCATAGCAGTTAGTCGTATACATGAACTAGGAAAAGTAAGTTGCTTCCATTACCTTACCATCCGAAAACCGAAAAGAAGGATTCTTTGCTGGGTAGTTTAAGCCTGAGGCAAAGTCTTACTTAAAAGTTAAACTAAACTGTAGATGTCTGAATGTGGACTATTCTTGGACAGGGGTTCGAGTCCCCTCATCTCCACCAAGTAGAGAATTAAGCCGAGTTAATCGGCTTTTATTATTTTTTGGAGA
>JAUNCS010000031.1 GCA_030526485.1 Erysipelotrichaceae bacterium
AACACCTTATGAGGTATATCACAAGACCGAGTTGCGATTAGTTTGACAATTCGGGCTGTTTAAATATTTAATTAATTTATCAAAACAGTTCATCGCATCAAAGTAACCAAGATAGTATAGGTCGCTTAGCTTTTCTAAGTTTCCTTCAAGCCTAGATACTTCAACAGGCTTACTAGGAGTGATTCTAAAGATTTTCTTTTCTTTTACCAGCTGGTCAATTAAGTCACAGTCCTTATTGTAGTTTTCATTAGCCTTAGAGAAGGTTTCAATAAATTCCGGATAGTCACTGTATACTACTTTGGCGATATCTATTTCGGTACTGTTTGGTTTTCTTCTGTAAGACGCGTCTCTTGTACCGACAAAGACAATTTTCTTATGTCCTTCATTTAAGGCAGCACGAATAGGAATCTTGGTTGCGACACCACCATCGAGATAATAGTTATCATAGATATTTACCATCTTAGAGACAATAGGAATGGATGCTGAGGCTCTTAGGGCCTTATAGAAGACATCTTTTTCATTATGATTAGAGAAGTATTCAGCCTTACCGCTTTTGACGTTGCAGGCCACGATATTAAGGGTCTTGTCTTGTCTGAATAATTCTTTTTCATTTATCGGATACTTCTTTTCCATTTCATCAAAGATGAAGTCAAAGCCAATAACTGAGCCCTGTTCTAGGGCAGGTCTAATGCCAACGTAGTCCTTGTTATATCTTTCCGACAACATTAAGTAAGCACTTCTACCAAAAGCTCCCGCCATATAGTTACAGGCTGTTAATGCCCCGGCAGATACACCATAGGCTGTATCAAAGAAAAGATTATGTTCAAGGAAGTAATCCAGAACACCGGCTGTATAAATACCTCTAAAGGCTCCTCCTTCTAGGGCCAGACAGCCAGAACTTAGAGTACCACTGCAGTTTTTAACTTTGAGGTTATTATTATTTTTAAACTCATTCATACCTTTATTCTATCATCGGATTATAATCTAATTGTTAATATGGCAAACATTCTTGATTATATTGAAGAAACAAAGGATATCAGTTTTAAGGAAGTACCATTCAATGATGTAGATGGACTGGTTTTAAGCCAGTTTTCCTATACGGTTTTTGATGGAATCCTCAATGAAAATTCCAATATGTCAATAATCGAAGCCAATGACTTGTTCTGGCAGTTACATACTGAAAAGGAATGTCTGAAAGTAAAGTCTTTTAATAAGTTGGCTCCTTTTGTGATGAAGAAGATGGTAGAGTCAAAGCGCTTCAAAGACATTAGAATCAAGAACTATATCAATGATATTTCGATTGAAGAAATCAAGCAGACTTCAGCGATGACTTTGGAATTAAGTGATGGAAGTGACTTTGTAGCCTTTAGAGGGACTGATGGCACATTAGCAGGGTGGCTCGAAGACTTTAAGTTTTCTTTTTCAACGACCAATGGCCAAAACGAAGCAGCTGCTTATTTAAAGAAATACTTAACTTATTCAATAAGACCCCTAAGAATTGGTGGTCATTCCAAGGGTGGCAACCTGGCGGTTTATGCAGCTTTATTTTCTAACTGGTGGATTAGAAGAAGGATTAAGGCTATTTATTCATATGATGGACCAGGCTTTAAGGAAGGTATCTTATCAATGGGCGTCTATGAGAATTTATTACCTTTAATTCATTCCATAATTCCCGAAGACTGTGTGGTTGGGGCGATGATGTATAACAAATACAATCATAAGATTGTCAAAAGCGATAAGAATTCCGTTTACCAGCATGACGCTTATTCGTGGTTAATTGAGGATGGTGACTTTATTTATACTCCTAATAGAAGTGATGACTCTCTGGTATTTGAAAATGTCCTGAACAAGTGGATGAAAGTCATTGGTGAAGAAAAAAGAGAAAAGATTTTAAATACTATCTGGTCAATTTATACTGATGAATCATTGAATCTAACAGATGATGTCAAGGTTGGCGGCAGTATCTTTCAACATCTGATTGTCAATGTGTTAAAGCTTGATGAAGAAGACAGAAGAGTCTTAGCTGAGGCTATTGGTGAACTTTTATCTTCAACCAAAGTCGTAGTTTCCGATAAAATGAGAGTGAAGATATTCTTTAGAATAAGAAAGATTGAAAAAGATCTTAAACTGAAAAGAGATAAAGAAGATGAAAAAGATAATTAACTTTAAATCAAGTGATAACAAGACAGATATCCATGTGGTCTACTATATTCCTGATGGGGAAATTAAGATGATACTGCAGATTTCTCATGGCATGGCTGAGTTCTTTGAAAGATATGAAAAATTTGCTTTATATCTGAATGAAAGAGGAATACTGGTAGTGGGTAATGATCATCTGGGGCATGGTTATTCAATTAACAGTAAGGATGATTATGGTCATCAGGACAGCAAGGATGGATATCTTAATATCTTAAGTGACTTACATACTGTCATGGAAATGACCAAGAAGGAATATCCAGGTATTCCATATTACTTCATGGGTCATTCAATGGGTTCTTTCTATACAAGACTCTTTATCAGTAAATATAGTAAAGACCTTGACGGAGTCATCATTATGGGTACAGCCTTTATGTCTAATGTGGTCGTGAATTCTGGTATTCTTTTATGTAATATCTTACTTTTGTTTAAGGATAAAAGATATCGCAGTAAGCTGATTACTTCAATTGCGACTGGTTCTTACAATAAGAAGTGGGAACCATCAGCTACTCATAATGACTGGTTAACAAAAGATGAAAAGATTGTTGACTGGTATTCAAATGAAGAAAGATGTACCTTTACCTTTACTTTATATGGCTACTTGAATATGTTTAAGACCTTAAGAGAAATTCATACTGATAAGTGTGTGAATGGTATTCGAAGGGATTTACCATTATTGATTGTTTCTGGTGATGATGATCCGGTAGGTGACTATGGTAAGGGCCCAAAGAAACTTTATGAAGTTTATAGAGAAAAGGGATTTAAGGATGTGGAATTGAAGCTATATGAAAATGACCGTCATGAAATCCTGAATGAACTTGATAAAGAAGACGTATATGAATATTTATATCAATGGTTAATAAAACAGCACCGCTAGGTGCTGTTTTGTGTTTTATAGAGAGATTGCTGTATCTAAGGCAATTTCCATCATATCCTTGAAAGCTGTCTGTCTTTCTTCGGCAGTAGTTGCCTTTTCATCTTCACCGATGATATCAGAAATAGTTAATACACAACCAGCCTTCTTGTTTAGATAACGGGCATTTGCGAATAGGGCAAAGCTTTCCATTTCGGCACATAGAAGATCATAGCCGTGTTCCTTAAGTGGAGCCATCTGGTAGAAGACATCACTTGAATGAACCATACCCTTGTGGTATTTCTTGCCAAGCTTTTCAGCAGAAGCAGTTAATGCGTTTACTACTTCTTCACTGGCTTTTTGAACATCTTCAGGATAGCCATATGCAGTTTCAGCAAAACTAGATTCTGAATATGATGCGTCAACTACAACTACATCGAATAGATCTAAGTCCTTAGACATACCGCCAGCTGTACCGATACGGATAATATTTTCTACACCATAGAAGTTGAATAATTCAAATGAGTAGATACCAATACTTGGCATGCCCATGCCAGAGCCCATTACTGAAACCTGCTTACCCTTATAAGTACCAGTAAAGCCCATCATTCCACGGACATTATTGAATTGTACTGGATTTTCTAAGAAGTTTTCAGCTACGAATTTAGCACGAAGCGGATCACCAGGCATTAGTACAGTCTTAGCGATATCGCCAAGCTTAGCTGTATTATGGGGAGTTCCATTAAATTGTGTCATATTATTATTTACCTTTCAGTTAAATTTTAACTAGGAATATTATATCATTCCTTAATTATCTAAAGTCAAAGATAGCTCTTTAGCCAACAGCTGGGCCTCATTGATGGCCTTTTCTAAAGAACCTTTTGAATCAAAACCCTGTATATCCATACCATTGGCAGCTATATATCTTAATTCCTTAAAACCATAGTATGGAAGGAAGGCTCTTAAGTAAGGAAGGGCACATTCCATTTCATCACCTTCCTTAAATATTCCACCACGACTGGTAATAAAGACTAATTTATCAGCCTTGCATAAGCCTTTTAGTCCTTCAGCTGTTGATTTGAAAGTAATGCCATCAACCGAGATATTTTCAATATAAATCTTTAATAAAGCGGGAAAGTTTAAATCCCAGAAAGGAGCAGCTATCACTACCATATCCGCATTGGCATACTGGTGGGCGTATCTGAATCTTTCATGATTTCTTTCGTTATTCTCTAATAGTATTTGTCTGTCTTCAAAGAATTTGCCATAGAGAGGCTTTAAATCTTCTTCCATCAGATTAAGATAATCCAGTTCATAGCCCTTTAAATTATTGATGAATTCATCGGCTATTTTCTTGGTCCTTGATTCATTTCCTCTAATACAGCAGTCAACATATAAGACTTTCTTCATTACTTGTTCTCCAATAGATAGAAGGCATCAAGAGCTGCCTTGATTTCTCTTTTTTCACCAATAGAAGTAAGACTTTCACCACCAACATAATCACTTACTGCTTCTGAAGCATCTTCCCCATATAAGACGACATTATTTAGAATTGAGGCACATCTGACTTTTCTGATACGGCCAACTGTAAACAGGGCAGCTGATTCAAAGTCACCACCTAAAACACCAAGCTTAGACCACATTTCTTCTTCTTTACTGTTATTGTCATAGTAGAAAGTTTCATGGGATTGAATAACACCTGTATGATATGGGAAGTCATTGTCTTTGCAGGCTTTAATAATAGCTTCTAAGACTTCATGATTTGGACAGGCTGGATAAATAGCAGGGGCATAGTGCTTAGAGGCACCATCATCTCTGATTGCTCCCTCACCCAGTATTAAGTCACCAAGATTGATATCGCTTTGTAGAGCACCAGCTGAGCCAACTCTTATCATAGTATGAACACCAAGATGGGCCAGTTCTTCAACAGCGATGGAGATACTGCTTGAACCCATGCCAGTAGACATGGCAATTACTTTAATTCCTTTATAAGTTCCTTCAACACTGCGGAATTCGCGGTTGTACATTAATTCTTTTGGATCATCCAGGAATGTTTTGATTAAATCAATTCGCTTGGGATCACCAGGCAGGATAGCGTATTTAGCGTCTATCTTTTCTAGTTGAATATGAGCTTCTAACATATTATTAATTTCCTCTTTTTCTTAAATTATAAAACAAGAATTGGGTGTAGAATACAAGTTATGATGCGTAATGAAATTGATATGTTGAAGGGGAAAATCCTTACCGGAATGCTGGTATTCACATTCCCATTAATTATTTCCAACCTTCTGCAGTTATTGTTTAATATGGCAGATTTGGCCATTGTGGGCCGCTTTGCCTCTGATGCCTGTATGGGTGCAGTATCTGCTACCAGCTTTATTATCCAGGTTATCACTTCCATTTTTATTGGAGTATCTATTGGTGTAAATGTATTAGTAGCCCGTTTAATTGGCGAAGTTAAAAGAGAAGAAATCAGTAAGGTAATTCATACATCTTTATCTTTTGCGATAATTATGGGAATTATCTTAACAGTCTTTGGTTATTCAACAGCTAATTTGTCTTTAAGACTTACTTCCTGTCCTGAAGACTTATTAGACTTAGCTACGACTTATCTGAAGATTTATTATCTGGGTATGCCAGGAGTTCTTATTTATAACTATGGTGCGGCTATCTTAAGAGCCAAGGGTGATACCAAAAGACCTTTGTATTATCTTTTATTGTCGGGAGTGGTGAATGTCATCTTAAATATTGTCCTGATTGTCTTCTTTGGGATGGATGTCGATGGCGTGGCTATCGCTACAGTAGTGTCTCAATATTTGAGTATGATACTTATTATGATTATTCTCTTTAGAGAAAGAGATGAATTCCGCTTCTCTTTGAATAAATTAAATATTGATGCTGGCGTATTAAAAGAAACATTGAAGCTGGGTATTCCCGCTGGTATACAGTCCTGCTTATTCTCAATTTCTAATCTGGTCTTACAGGTACAGATTAATTCATTTGGCTCAACAGTGGTAACGGCTATGGGTGCTGCCCATACTTTAGAGAGTCTATGTAACTGTGTGGTGCAGGGTGTAGCTTTAGGAGCTATGACCTATGTATCGCAAAACTATGGAGCCAGGAATTATAAGCGTATTAAAGAATCAATTGTCTACGCCTTATTAATTGGCTTTGTCTGGTCTACGGTTCTGACCCTATTCGGTATGTATCTGGGTGACTTCTATATGAGCATCTATTCCAGTGATCCTGCCATTATTGAAGCTGGTTTCTTAAAGATTAAGTACAGTATGTGTCTATATGAGTCATATATGCTGATGCAGACGGGTGCTTCTTTAATGCGTGGCTTAGGTCACTCTAAACAACCAACCATTTTATGTCTGCTGGGAGTATGTGGTGTCAGAATCCTTTATGTCTATACTATCTTCCAGATAAATCCAATTATTGAAAATATCCTTATTACTTACCCACTAAGCTGGATAGTTTCCTGCCTTCTAATCTGGCCACCTTTATTGAAAGAATTAAAAAGAGTAAAGAAAAACTTGTTAATAAGTTGACATGTCTCTTTAATCGCAATACTATAAGTGTATGAGATTTACGCACAGTTGTTCCTCATCATGTAAGAAAATTATCAGGGCAAAGTAATTTGTTAGTTTTTTCTTACAACAAGCAATAATTACCAAGCCCAACCAAGTGTTGGGCTTTTATTTTAGGAGGAAATAATAATGATAGATGGACATATGCATTTGGAATATGGACCTCTAAGTATTGAATATGTAAAGGAATTTGTAAATGAAGCTCTTAAAAAGGGAATAGATGAAATACAGATTCTTGATCATACCCATCGCTTTAAGGAATTTGAAAAAACCTATGATGAACTAAGAAGTATTGAAGTTCAGGATAAGTGGTTAAGCAATAAGGAAATGAAGTTTAAAGACAGTCTGGACGATTATCTTAAGCTGATAGAAGAAGCTAAAAAAGAGAACTTTCCAATCAAAGTTAAATTTGGTTTAGAAGTCTGCTATACCAGCAAGAGTGAAGACTTCTTAAGAAATCTATTAAAGAATTATCACTTCGATTTCTTAATTGGTTCAGTTCACTCAATTGAAGGAATACTTTACGATATGTCTTTCTCAAAAGAACTTCTTTGGGAAAAGATGAGTGTCGATGATATTTATCAGAAGTATTACTCGGAAATCTTTAAATTAGTTGATTCGGGATTATTTACTCAATTAGGACATCCTGACACCATCAAGCTGTTTAATTATTATCCGACATATGATCTAAGTGATACTTATAGAACATTAGCTAAGAAACTTAAAAAGATGAATATGAAGGCTGAATGCAATACTGGCTGTTCATATCGCTATGGTCATAAGGATGTCGGTTTAAGTGATGAATTATTAAAAATATTTAAGGAAGAAAATGTATCGATTATTACGGCCAGTGATGCACATCATCCTGAGCATGTCGGTACCAATATAAAAGAAGCAGTACAAAGAATACAGGGGGATTAGAATATGTACGATCGAATTTATAATTTTGCCGCAGGGCCTTCTCAATTACCATTAGAAGTATTGGAAGAAATCCATAAAGATTTATTTAACTACAAGGGAACAGGTATGTCTGTTATGGAAATGTCTCATCGTTCAAAGATGTATCTGGAAATCTTTAATGAGACTAAGGAAAACCTTAGAAAAGTAATGGATATTCCTGAGGACTATGAAATCTTATTTATCCAGGGTGGTGCAACTGAACAGTTTGCCGCTATCCCATTAAATTTCTTTAAGAATAATAAGGCTGACTATATTGTGACTGGTGCTTTCTCTAAGAAGGCTGCCAAGGAAGCTGCTAAATTTGGTGAAGTAAATGTCATCTATGATGCTGGTCCAGACTATGATCATATTCCAACAAATGACCAGTTAAAGTTTAATGATGATGCGGACTATGTTTATATCTGTGCCAATAACACAATCTACGGCACTGAGTGGCATGAATATCCAAAGTGCGATAAACCTTTAATCGCTGATATGTCTAGTGATATCTGTTCGCATGTGATCAATGTAAGAGACTTCGGTATGATTTATGCCGGTGTGCAAAAGAATCTGGGTATCGCTGGCTTAGCGTTAGTTATCATTCGCAAAGATTTGATTGATGGTCATAAGGAAAATATCCCACAGTTATTTGAATATGATAACCAGGTAAAGAATGATTCAATGATTAATACACCTCCAACTTTTGCCATCTATGTATTAGGCTTAATGGCTAAGTGGATTCTAAGTAAGGGCGGTGTTAAAGAACTTGAAGAAGTAAATAAAAAGAAGGCTAAACTGCTTTATGACTTAATCGATGAAGATGACTTCTATAAGGGTCATGCAAGAAAGGATAGCCGTTCACTGATGAATGTGACTTTCAATCTGGCTAATGAGGAGCTGGAAGCTAAATTTGTTAAGGAAGCTAAGGCTGCCGGTATGGAAAATCTAAAGGGTCACAGATCTGTTGGTGGCATTAGAGCCAGCATCTATAATGCAATGCCTATGGAAGGCGTTGAAAAGCTCGTAGCATTTATGAAGGAATTCAAGGAGAACAACAAGTAATGAAGATTAAGTTATACAACAAGATAGATAAACTTGGATTAGACCACTTGGCTGGTTATGAAATTGGTGAAGATTTAAATAATGAAGATGGCATCATGGTTAGAAGTGCCAACCTCTTTGAAGTAGAATTCCCCAAAGAATTGAAAGCTATCGCCAGAGCCGGCGCTGGTGTCAATAATATTCCAATTGAAGAATGCTCAAAGCAGGGTATTGCCGTCTTTAATACACCAGGGGCCAATGCCAATGCGGTAAAGGAATTGACTTTATGTGCCTTATTCTTGAGCTCAAGAGGGGTTATTAAGGGCAATGCCTGGGCTAAGACTGTTGAAGAAAACTATTCAAAGGCTATTGAAAAGGGCAAGTCACAGTTTGTAGGTCCAGAAATCTATGGCAAGAAGCTGGGTGTTATTGGTTTAGGTGCCATTGGTGCCAATGTGGCTAATGCAGCTTTAGCTCTAGGCATGGATGTCTATGGCTATGACCCATATATCTCTGTAAAGGCAGCCTGGTCTTTAAATCGTGCAGTTAAGTATGTAGCTAATTTAAATGAACTGTTTAAGGAAGTTGACTATATTACAGTTCACGTACCATCTTTGGATTCAACCCGTGGTTTTATCAATAAGAATACTATTGCTACGATGAAAGACAATGTGCGTATTTTAAACTTTGCAAGAGGCGATCTGATCAATGAAAAAGATATGATTGAAGCTTTAAATACAGGCAAGGTAGCAGCTTATGTAACGGACTTTGGCAGTGTGGAATTAAATAAGTGTGAAAATGCCATTGTTTTACCGCATCTTGGAGCATCTACTCCTGAATCTGAGGAAAACTGTGCGGTGATGGCAGCTAAGGAATTAAGAGAATATCTGGAAACTGGTAATATTACTAATTCAGTAAATCTTCCTTCTATTTCTGAGCCTTGGACTTCTAAGCATCGTATCTGTATCATTCATAAGAATGTGCCTAATATGCTGGCACAGTTTGCAACTTTAATTGGTCAGAAGTCTATCAATATCGAAAATATGTACAACAAGGCTAAGGATGAATATGCCTATACTGTTATTGATACCAATGACCATGTCGAAGTAAGTGACTTTGAAAAAATCGATAATGTGGTAAGGGTAAGACTTATCAATCGCTAAATCTCTTTGAAATATAAGAGATTTTTTTATTGACAGTCATATGACTGCGTGAGATAATCTAATAAACTAAATTTGGAGGTTTATTACATATGGAAAAAAGATTAACAAGAAGTTCTACAGATAAATATATCTTTGGTGTCTGTGGTGGTTTAGCTGAATACTTTGGCTGGGATGTAAAGGTTGTTAGATGTATTGCCTTATTCCTTGGTATCTTCTGGGGTTCAGGTATTCTGGCTTACCTTGTGGCTGCGCTGGTAATGCCTCAGAATTAATTTATGGGTGCAAAGCTAATTCCGGGCACAACAATAAATTATGCCGATGAGAAACATGCCTTCACCACTTTTAAAAATATGATTGAAATAAGTGATGGCCTGGTGCTGTCACAGGTATGCGCAATTACCGGTTTATCAATGTTTGATGTCCAAAACTGGGTCAAGAGGGGTTATGTAGCCCGTCCTATCAATAAGAAATATTACACTAAGCAGTTTGCCAGAATTCTTCTGATCAATTCCTTAAAGGATGCGATGAAGATTGATGAAATTGGTGACATCCTGGTCTATGTCAATGGTGATGTTGAAGACGAGAGTGATGACATCGTTTCCGAAGAAGAGCTATACAATATGTTTTCCGCTATCAACTATGATGTTGAAAGTATCGACAGTATTGAAGAGGCTTTAAGGAATAATCTGGATGACGTCAATAACAAGCTGGCAAGCGCGATGAGGGTTATGATTTATGCCTACCATTCTTCAAGACTAAAGAAGATTGCCTATGAAGAATACGGAGTCCTGAAAGGTGAAACAAATGAAGGATGAATTAAAAGTATTTGAAAACAGAAATGATGACTGGCTGGCTAAGGAAAGAACCTATGAGGCTAAGGTATCAGCCTGGGATCTGGATGAGGGCAAGCGTATCAAGGAAGAACATGCCGCTCATCACAATTCTTATGAACAGCATGTTCAAAATACCTATCGCCCAAAAAGTCAAAATAAGGAAGTCAGTACAGCAGCAAAGCTCTTACCAGTAATAATTGGTACTATGACTGTTATCATCTTCATAGTACTGATGGCTACCAGATTATATTTTGGCTTGCCACTAATTATCTTTTATCTGTTTGTCTTTGCGCTGGCGCTTAATAATATCAGGAGGAAATAAATAATGTTAGGATTTATTATTACTATTATTGTGATTATTCTGTTAATCAGTTTAATCGCTTCATGTTTAGGCATTGTACCACAGGCTAATGCCTGGGTTATTGAAAGACTTGGTAAATACCAGGATACCTGGCATGCTGGTCTGCATTTAAAGATGCCAATTATCGATAAGGTTGTTAAAAAGGTTTCTTTAAAGGAACAGGTAGCAGACTTTGAACCACAGCCAGTTATCACTAAGGATAACGTTACCATGATGGTTGACTCTATTGTCTTCTTCTATGTAATGGATCCAAAACTATTGGCTTATGGTGTTGAAAGACCTATTGCCGCTATTGAAAATCTGAGTGCAACAACTTTAAGAAACATCATTGGTTCTATGACTCTGGATGAAACTCTAACAAGTAGAGATGTCATCAATGGTCAGATCACTAATATCCTTGATGAGGCTACTGATAAGTGGGGTATCAAGGTAACTAGAGTTGAAGTTAAGAATATCACTCCTCCAGTTTCTATTCAGGAAGCTATGGAAAAGCAGATGAAAGCAGAAAGAGAAAAGCGTGAGGCTATCTTAAAGGCTGAGGGTGAAAAGCAATCAGCTATTACTCGTGCAGAGGGTGAAAAGGAATCAGCAATCCTTAGAGCTGATGCGGTTAAGGAACAAAGAATCAGAGAAGCTCAGGGTGAGGCTGAAGCTATCAAGAGAATGGCCGAGGCTAAGGCTGAAGCTATCAGAATGATTAATGAAGTTAAGCCTACCAAGGAATATCTGGCAATCAGAAGTATGGAAGCCAGTGAAAAGATGGCTGATGGCCAGGCTACCAAGTTAATTGTTCCAAGTGAACTTACTAATGTAACTGGTGTAGCTTCAGTAATTAAGGAAACACTTAAGGACTAATGAGTATCTATGTATATATTGGCGATGATGATGCCAATAAGGACTTAAGAGATTTAGGATACAATGCCTTAAACAGTCTAAAAGAAGCTAAAGAGTGCCTGGAAGGTGCCAAGGGCTGGGGTGTTGTAGATATGCTTGGTGGCGGCTTATTTTCCAGCATGATTAAGAGAAGCAAGATTGATGAGGCCAAATCAAAAATTATGATTGCCCAAAGAGATCTGACTACTTTCTATCGTGCATTGGATAATTTTGAAGACACAAATGTCGAGTTAAACTATGATGAGTTTACTGGCTTTGTCGATATCGTCTTTGATAACTTTTTAATGGATGTAATGGTCCAAAAAAGAATCAGTGACGCCTTGAATAGAATAGAAGAACTGATAGGTTCTACAGAAAAGATAATAAACAGACTATGAATTTTGAAAAAGAAAATGGCCGTATCTTTGTAAGAGATGGCGAAAAACTGCTGGCGGAGATCACATATACTGTAAAAGGTGATGTGGCTGATATTGATCATACCTTTGTGGATGAAAGTCTTAGAGGCATGGGTGTTGCGTCTAAACTGGTAGAGATGGCGGTGGAAGATATTAAATCGAAGGGTTTAAATATTGTGGCTAGCTGTACATATGCCAATAAGTGGTTGAGTAAGAATAATATGATTTAGTGTCCAAATATTTGGACACTATTTTTTTATATCTTCTGTACATTATAGATACAGGGGATGACCCCTGTTAAAGGAGGAAGCATCATGACTGTATGTAGAGAATGTGGTAAGGAAGTAAGTAAGGAATTTAAGTACTGTCCATATTGTGGCAAGACCCTGGAGTCTTGGGATAAGCGTAATAATCGTCCAAGAGTCCTGATAGATTTTGATAACTGTATCAATACTTTTACTGAATATCTTTTGGAAGTCTATAATGCCCGTACCGGTTGTGATTTAAAGATAGAAGATATAAAAGAATACAATCTTGAAAAGTATATTGGTCAGTATGGCATTTCCATTTTCAGGGAAAAGGGTTTCTTTGAAGCTGTTCCAGAGAAGGCTGGTTCAGTTTCGGCTTTAAAAAATCTGATTGAATCAAAGGACTATGATGTCTATATCATTTCAGCCTGTGGCTCAAATGAAGAACTGGAAGAGAAGTTTAAGTGGTTTGATAAGTATCTGCCGGAATTTAATAAGAATCGCATTATCCGTTGCAAGGAAAAGGATTTAATATCAGGTGATGTCTTAATTGATGACTGTCTGGATAATCTTGATAATGTTGCTCCTTATATGAAGGGTATAGTAATGGATATGCCATTTAATAAAGAGAATAAAAAATATCCCAGAATTAATAATCTGATGGAGGCTTTGCCACTTCTGGAAAATATGTTTTATACCGCATGATGAAAGCACAAAAGCGCTTTCATTTTTGCGTTATACTGAAGATAGTTATTTTAGAAGGAAGATAATATGGAAAACAAGAAAAAGAAAATTCTTATCCTTGATGGCGATCCTGGCCATGATGATGCGATAGCTATGGTTCTGGCTGCCGCTTTTAAAGATGAACTCGATATCAGAGCTATTACTGCTGTTGGTGGCAATCAGACACTGGCTAAGACAACGCTTAATTATCGAAAGATTGCGGCTTTATTAAATCTTAAGGATGTACCGATTGCAGCGGGTAGAGATAAGCCGTTAATGACAGATTTAATCATTGCTCCTAACTATCATGGTGAAAGTGGCCTGGATGGTCCAAAACTGCCAGATCCAATCAGTGAATTGTCACCTTTAAGTGCCGTTGAATTGATGGCTAAGACTATTAAAGAAGCTGAGGATAAGGTTACTATTGTGGCTACTGGTCCCCAAACCAATGTAGCTTCATTACTTCTGGCTCATCCTGAACTTAAGGAAAAGATTGAGTGCATTTCTATTATGGGTGGTGGTCTAAACCACGGTAACTGGACAGCGGCTGCCGAATTCAATATTCTGGTTGATCCGGAATCAATGGATATTGAACTAAGAAGTGGTGTGCCAGTTATAATGTCAGGTCTAGATGTTACCGAAAAGGCCTATGTTTTACCTGAAGAATGGGATAAATTTAGAAATGATAACAAGGTTGCCAAAGTGGTAGCTGAGTGGTGTGATTTCTTCTATATCCACTTAAAGGAACTGGGCTGGCCTGGGGCCTTAATGCATGATCCTTGTGCGGTTATGTATCTGGTTCATCCGGAAATCTTTGTGGCTAAGGACTACTATGTGGAAATGGAATTAAAGGGCGAATACTGCAGGGGTGCAACGGTTCCAGACTATTATGGTTTGACTGGCAATAAGCCAAACTGCAAGTGTCTGCTTGATGTTGATAGAGAAAAATTTGTAGAAATACTAAGCGAAGCAGTTAGAAGCTTTAAGGAGGCAGAAGATGAGTAAAAGACCTGTATGGATTGATACTGATACTGGTATTGATGATGCCTTTGCCTTATTGAGTGCTCTGCAACTTCCAAATATTGAAGTAGTAGGCTGTTCAGCAGTTTCGGGTAATGTGGAACTGGAAAAGACTTTTAAGAACTGTCGTAATGTTTTATCACTGGCAGGAAGAGAAGATATTCCGGTTTATAAGGGAGCTGATAGACCCATTATGGGTGAGCCGCATTATGCCAAGAATGTACATGGGGAAAATGGTATTGGTGATATTGAAATCCCTGAATCTAAGGCTAAAGTTGAGACAATGAGCGCTTATGATGCCTTGTATGAATGTGCCAAGAAATATAATGGTGAACTTGTTTTAGTGGCTGTTGGTCCTTTAAGCAATGTGGCAACTGCTATCTTTAAGTATCCAGAACTTGTTAAGCTGATCAAGGAAATCGATATTATGGGTGGTTCAGTGGCATTTGGTGGCAATTCCAATACAACAGCTGAATTTAATATTTTTGGTGACCCATATGCTGCTGCGGCGGTCTTTAAGGCTGGTGTACCAATCAATATGTTTGGTTTGGATGTAACTATTCAGGCTCACTTAAAGCGTGAAGAAGTTGATTCAATTAAAGAAATGGGTAATAAAGTAACAGACTTTGCTTATGCGATTAGCGATCCGCCAATGGCCTTATATAGAATGCTGGGTATTGGCGATATCCTCTGTCTTCATGATTCTTGTCCACTTATCTATTTGAATAATCCGGAAATCTTTAGTGGCAAGCTGGCAGGTGTCTATGTTGAAACCCAGGGTGGTATTACTTTGGGCAAGACAGTTTCTGATGTTTTTGTGAAAACTGATGAACTGTTTAAGGTTAAAAATGCTCAGGTAATGCTGGGAGTTGATAGAGAAAAGTTTGCTAAAATAGTTTTAGAAACTTTAAGTAAATATTAGGGAGATGATAATATGTCAAGAAAAGTAATTTTAGATGTCGATACTGGTTCTGATGATGCCGTAGCGATTATGCTGGCAGCACTTCATCCAGAAATCGATTTGGTTGCAGTCTGCTCAGTAAAGGGTAATCAGCCCTTAGCCAATACTACTGAAAATACTAAGAGAGTACTGGACTTGGTAAAGAGCGATGTACCTCTATATAAGGGTTGTAAGTTCCCAGTAGTAAGAGATGTTTGTCCATGGCGTATTGAATTTGATAATCGTGCAACTGCTGTGGATGAAAATGGTAAGCCTTTCTATATCCATCAGGACTTTAATTCTTTACCAGAATCTACTCGTAAGGAAGAGGCTAAGCCAGCAAGTGTTTTCTATGCTGAATATTTTGCTGAACCTAAGGATACAACTATCGTTGCGGTTGGCCCATTAACCAATTTGGCTACTGCTATCCTGATTAATCCGGATATGGTAGAAAATGTTGAAGAGCTGGTTATTATGGGTGGTGGCGATATCGATGCCAACTCTAGCAGTTGTTCAGAATTCAATATCTTTGCTGACCCAGAAGCTGCCCAGCTTGTTTTCCAGGCTGGCTTCAAGAGAATTGTCTTATGTCCACTAGATGTAACTCATAAGGCCATGGTTACCAAGGATGACTGCAAGCGTTTTGTGGAAATTGGTACACCAGCTGCATTGTTTGCGGATAAGATGTGTCAGACAAGAATTGAAGTTCATACACAGTGTCAGCCACTTACTTTACCAGATGCCTGCGCACTGCATGATCCACTTTGTATCGCTTATCTGATTGATCCTAGTGTTATCACTAAGATGGAATATCTGCATGTTGATGTTTCTCTTTCTGGTATGACTGATGGTGCTACGATCGTTGACCACCGTTACTTCCAGAATAATCGTAACGTTCATATCTGCTATGATGGTGACCGCAAGAAATTTGTTGACATCATGTGTGACGCCTTTAAATTAAGTAAATAATGATAAAATCCTTCCACTGGAAGGATTTCTTTTATGTTCAAAGTGCTTTTCTTTTCTTTCTATATTTGGGAAAATTAATACAAAAAAGGGTAAAACATTATGATGGACAAAATAATTCAAATTAATAGTATAGTGTCGGGCTTTATCTGGGGTTTACCAGCTATGGTCTGTATTGTGGGAGTTGGCATCTTATTAACAGTTAAGACAAACTTTATTCAGATTAGAAAATTCAAGGATTCTTTAAAAGAAACCATTGGTAAGATTTTTAGTAAGACTGATGTCAAAGAGGGTACCATGTCACCTTTCCAGGCCGTATGTACAGCCCTGGCAGGTACAGTTGGTACTGGTAATATTGCCGGTGTTGCTGGTGCGCTTGCCTTGGGCGGCCCAGGTGCTGTTTTCTGGATGTGGTGTTCAGCCTTCCTTGGTATGTGTACCAAGTTTGCCGAAGTTACTTTAGCTGTTCATTTTAGAGAAAAGAATGGTGATGGCGAAAATGTTGGTGGTCCAATGTACTATATTAAAAATGGTTTGAGCAAGAAGTGGCAGTTTTTAGCTTTCTTATATGCCTTGTTTGGTGTCTTAACAGTCTTTGGTACTGGTAATGCAACACAAATTAATACCATTGTTACTTCTATTGATTCAGCTTTATTAAATTACAATCTGGTTGATGTATCTAAACTTGAACATCTTAATCTTGTGATTGGTATTGTGGTGGCGGCTTGCGTAGCCATGGTACTTTTGGGTGGTGTAAAAAGAATTGGTCAGATTACTGAAAGACTGGTTCCGTTTATGGCCCTTTTCTATATCGTTTTAGGTTTAGGTGTTGTCATTTTAAATATTAATGTTTTACCATCTGTTTTAAAAATGATTGTTGTGGGAGCCTTCACTCCTAGAGCCTTTACTGGTGGTATGGTTGGTTCTTTCTTTATCGCTTTAAAAAGAGGTGTATCAAGAGGTATCTTCTCAAATGAAGCGGGTTTAGGTACTGGCAGTATCGCTCATGCTTGCGCTGATACCGAAAACCCGGTTAAGCAGGGTTTATTTGGTATCTTCGAAGTATTTATGGATACCATCATCATCTGTACTTTAACAGCCCTGGTTATTCTTTGCAGTGGCGTTTCTGTTAATTATGGTGCAGCAGCTGGTGCTGATTTAACGATTTCTGGTTTTACTGCTACTTATGGTAACTGGGTATCAATCTTTACCGCTGTCTCACTTTGCTGTTTCGCTTTTTCAACTATCATTGGCTGGGGTTTATATGGTTCCAGATGTATTGAATTTATCTGTGGTAACAAGTCAGTAAGACCTTTCCTGGTTGTTTATTCATTTGTTTCAATAGTGGGTGCTACTATGGATTTGGGTGCTCTATGGGATATTGCGGAAACTTTCAATGGTTTAATGGCTATTCCTAACCTGATTGCCTTACTGTTACTTTCAAATGTTGTTGTAAAACTTATTAAGGGTGAATAATGAAAAATATTAAACTGTTTGCGTCCGATATTGATGGAACTTTTACTTATTTCAATAACTATACTTCCAAGAAAAATATCGAGGCTGTTAAAAAACTTGAAGAAGCTGGTATTCATTTCCTGCTTTGTTCAGGAAGAGGTTCTAAGGGCCTTCACTGGTTTATGAATGATGCAGGACTCAAGGCTAACTGTATTGGTTCTAATGGTAATCTCATCATGAATAAGGAAGGTGAGATAATCTTTAAGAATATTATTCCAACTGATGTCGTTAAAAAGGTTATGAAGATGGCTGAAGAGATGGAACTTATTGTGGCATATCACGGCATTAAAGATGTCCATGTTACTTTGAATTTTGAAGATATCAAGAAAAGACATCATGACTACTGTTTAAGAAGTGGTGAGGATCTTTTAAAGGATGAGCCTTCCTGGATTAAGGAAGTAGCTAATATTGAAAAGACTGATGAAGATGTCTTGAATGATGAAATCTGTGAATGTGAATTCATTTATGTAACTGATGAACAGATCGAATACTTCAATGAATGTTTTAAGGATGAGAGATTAAAGCTTACTTCCAGTGGTCATAATAACTTTGAAATACTGCCAATAGAGGGTGGTAAGGATGTAACTTTACTAAAATATTGTGAAAGTTTAAACATTGATAGGTCAGAAGTGGTCTTTGTAGGAGATAATAAGAATGACCTGGATGCCTTACTGGCCTTTGAGAATTCCTGGGTAGTGGGTAATGCCAGCGATGAGATTAAAAAACTGGTTAAGAATGTAGCTCCTCGAAATGATGAAGATGGTGTAGCCTACATTATTGAAGAAATACTTAAGAATAGATAATTAAGATGTCAAACGGAATTAATACAATGGCGGTCTTTATCGCCAATGGTTTAGCCCTGGTGCTGATTTCTCAGTATCTCTTTTCTTATGGCTTCCGTTTTACCAAAGATAGAAATGAAGACAAGATAATCAGGTATATGCTGCTTATCTGTGCAGTTGCCTGCCTGGCCGATCCTTTGGCTTCTATTTTTGACAGTCGACCCGGCAAGCTAAGTTATCTGATTGTTTATCTGGCTAATCTATATCTTTATGTCAGCAATATGTTAATTGGTTCCTGCTGGATAATTGTCTTAAATAAACACTTAATAGGTTCTTTACCTAGACATCAGAAGATTGTGATGGGCAGTTTATCGCTGTTGGGCATACTGGCGCTTGTCGTTAATTTCTTTACACCGGTTGTCTTTACGGTTGATAGCTTTAATACCTACCATCGAGAAAGTCTTTTCTGGTTATATACCGTTATAGAGTGTATCTTCATGGTTGATAGTATCTTTGTGTATATCCAAACTAAGATTAAGGGTGGTATCTTTAAGTTCTTCCCGGTACTGCGGTTTGTCTTCCCGGTAGTTTTGGGTGTTCTGGTTCAGAGCTTCTTCTATGGTGTTTCAACCATCTGGCCAGCTATTACTATTTCTTTATCAGGTTTTTTAAATGGTTTAAGAAACGAATCGCTGTATCGTGACTCTTTAACCAACTTATTCAATCGTCTTTATCTGACTGATGTTGGTGAAGAATTAAAACGCAAAAAGAAGAGTATTACGGTCTGCATGATTGACTTGAACTACTTTAAGGAAATCAATGACAAGTATGGCCATGGTGAGGGCGATAGAGCTCTAATCAGTACTGCTCAATTAATGGTGAACAGTGTTGGGGCCCTGGGTAATGTTGTCAGATATGCTGGTGATGAATTTGTAATATTACTAAATACTGTGAGAAGAGACCATGTCGAAGAATTTATCGAAACTCTTCAACATAATTTCGATGAATATAACAGGTTCTCTACAAAGGAATATAAATTATCTTTATCAATTGGTGTCTGCATACAGAATGATGAATTCGCTAATCTTGATGCGATGATTACTGAGGCAGACAGATTAATGTATATTGAAAAAGCTAAATTAGGTCATAAGCGCTAAACTTCCAGGAATGGAAGTTTTTTTATAGAGTCATAGTATTATAATAATAATAGGAGGTGACTCGATAAATGACAAAGTATATTGAAAGTGAATGTGTTGAGCTTAAAAGAGAATTAATTGATGAAGTAAAGAGCGAAATAGTTGCCTTCCTCAATAGCAAGGGTGGCACTATTTATGTAGGTGTCGAGGACGATGGTACTATCATCGGTTTTAATGATGAAAAGACAAAAGACGAAATTGATTTAAAAGTAGGAAACTGGCTGAGCGAAGCTTTCTTCCCCAAACCTTCAGGACTTATCACTTATGAGTTTAATGAGGATAATGTTCTGGAAATTAAGGTTGCCAAGGGTGATAATAAACCTTATTTTTTAAGAGAAAAGGGGCCGAAACCTTCAGGTGTCTTTGTGAGAGTTGGTCGAAGCAAGAGAAAGGCTTCAGAGGATGAAATCCTAAAGATGATTCTTAAATCACATAAATACAGTTATGAAGAAGATTTGTCTGATGAACAGGATCTTACTTTTAAGGAATTGAGCAGAGCTTTTGAAGAAAATGATATTGAAGTAAGTGAACGTTTATTTAATAATCTGGGTTTAAAAAACAGTAATGGTTACTTTACCAATCTGGCTTATTTACTGTCTGATCAAAGTGAAATTACTGTTAAACTGGCTGAATATGATGAGGGTATGAACTTTAGAATTAAAAAGAGTTTCAGGGGTTCATTAATAAAATTAATCAGAGAAGTGGAAGAACAGGCGGAACGTTTAAATGATGTGAAGGCTCTGGTAGATGGTCGTTCTTTTAAAAGAATTGAGACCAAGTCATACCCTGGGGCTTCTATTAGGGAAATGGTTATGAATGCCTTTTGTCATGCGGATTACTTTATACGTTCCAATATTAAGATAGAATTTTTTCCTGACAGAGTAAGAATCTGCAGTCCGGGTGGAGTGTTCAATGCCTCATTGGATGAAATAATGAACGGCATTCAAACATATCGCAATCCTAGACTTGTCCATGTTTTGGATAAACTGGGAATGATTGAAAATTTTGGGACCGGAATTCCAAGAACCTTAAAGAGTTATGAGAATTACTTCAGGCAGCCTGAATTCAAGGCTAGTGAAAATTTCTTTATTGTCACTTTGCCAAATGTGAACTATGAATTTGATGACTCGATAAATGACTCTATAAATGAACCTATAAATTATTTATATATCCCAGTAAATGAACTTGGTTCACGTATTCTGGCCTTAATTAAGGCGATGCCGGGTATTAGTGCGCCAGGTATGGCAAAGATATTAAGCGGGGATGATGACTCTATTAATTTGTTTAGAATTAAAAATGAGATCAAGCGCAATCTCAGCCCTTATATTGAGCACCGCGGTTCTAATAAAACAGGTGGCTATTATTTAAAAAAAGAAATCAGATAACTGATTTCTTTTTTATTGCAGTTTGCTTTCAAGGATAGCTATCATTTCCTTTTTGTATTCTTCATCAGCGAAGCTTACTTTGAAAGAGTTGATATTCATCTTAATGATGTCGTTATATTCAAAGCCCATTTCTTCAATACAGTGATCATATTCTCTATCTACATTGGTTCTAGCCATGACCATATTATCGGTATTGATAGTTACGGGAATGCCCAGTTTGTAAAGATTGTAGGCAGGGTGCATCTTAAATGATTCACGAGTCTTGCACTGAACATTGCTGGTAGGACAGATTTCTAAGGCTATGCCTTTTTTAGCCGCTAAGCGAGAAAGCTCGGGGTTTTCATAGATATGATGACCGTGTCCAAGTCTTAAGACATTCATATCAATGGCGTCTTTGCAGGTTCTCCAGTCTTGGGAATCACCAGCGTGGCAGATACATGGAACATTATTGGCTTGGGCTACATCAAAGAATGGCTTGAAATTACTTAGGGGAACTATGCCTTCAGCACCAGCCAGATCCAGGGCTACAACACCCTTATCCAGGTAATCTTTAATGATGGTAGCTGTTTCCATATTGGCGTCATAGTTAACTTTTTCAGTGCCAATGCACATCATACAGCAGATGATACCAATCTTAATACTTGGGTTCTCAGCTTCACCAATTCGCTTACCTTCAAGAACTGCTTCAATGGCATCTCTTTGGCTTAGGCCCTTGCCAAGATGCAGCTGAGGTGCAAATCTGATTTCGGCATATCTTAGACCCTGTTTGGCAATATCCTCAATCAGTTCTTTGGTAATTCTAATGATTGAATCCCTGTCTTTCATAACAGCAGTAGGTGGATCAAACATCTGCAGGTAGTCGTTGACATCTTTGGCGTTTGAGTGTTCCTCCATCCATTCGCCATATGCTTCTAAAGTACCGCCAGGTACTTCAATTCCTCTTTCCTTAGCCAGTTCATACATGGTTTCAATGCGGAAAGATCCATCAAGATGTAGATGTAAATCTACTTTGGGAAAATCGTAATTATTCATTTTTGCTCCTTATATTTCTATTTCTAAGCCGACTCCGACTTCTTTTACTTTACTTACTTCAAATAGAAGGTGTTTAGCTTCTAATGATACACAATGCGAAGGATATAATACTTCGATATTTTCATTCTGAAGAAATTCAATGGTTCTAGCCAGCTGTTCATTATTTTCTAATAGATGCAAGCCACCAATGATACCATAGACTTTATCTTCTTTCAGCTTTTCCTTGGCATCAAGAATGATATTGCAGATACCAGAATGTGAACAGCCGGTGATGATAAATAGTCCCTTATCACTCTTGTAGACCAGGGCACTGTCATCTTTTAGATAGTCAGGCTTATTAAATCTTTTCAAGATTCCAACAGGTCTGTTTTCAAAGTCTGTCCTTCTTTTTATTTCGCCCAGGAAGTATAACTTGTCAGTAATTTTAATCAGTTCATTACCTTGAACAAATTCTTTAACTTTCAGTTCATTTAGTGTTACAGGGGAACCTACTTCAAGACCTTCATATACTCTTTCTTCAAAGACTTCATTGTGAGCTATTAAAGAAGTTTTACTTAAGTCTTTAAAGTATCTAAGTCCACCCGTATGGTCATTATGGCCATGGGACAATACCAGATAATCAATACCGTTAAGATCGATATTCATCATTTTGGCATTTCTGATATAGACATCAGAATAGCCAGTATCAAAGAGGATTTTCTTGCCTCCTTCTTCAATATAAAAAGAGATGGCAGGTTCTCCCAGATAATACTGGTCTATGTAAGTATTATTATCGACAAGTACTTTAAGTTTCATCGTTATTACTATTGTAAAATATATTCATAAATGAAATAAACAGATAATAGGGTATTCATATGAAAAAACTTGATGAAGAAAAAATAATAGCTTTAGGTCAAAATCTTTTTAAACATCCGGAACTTGGCTATAAGGAATTTGAAACTAAAAAGATCATCACTGATTATTTAAAGAGTGAGGGCTTAAGCATTGGGGATGAATGTTTTGAAACGGCTTTTTCAGTATCGATTGGTAGTGGTCATCCCCATATTGGTCTGATTGCGGAACTGGATGCCATTCCAACACTGGGTCATAAGTGTGCCAATAAAAAGGATAATAATGCCGCTCATGCCTGTGGTCATTCTACTCAGTGTGCCATTATGTGTGGGGTTATATCTGCATTAAATAAAGAGAAGTTTAAGGGCAAGGTAACACTATTCTTTACCCCAGCTGAAGAATATACTGATATCAAATATCGTGAGCAGTTAATTAAAGAAAAGAAGATTAAGTATATTGGTGGCAAATTAAATCTATTGGAAAAGGGTTTGTTTGATGATGTGGATATCTTTATTCACTTACATGCCATGGGCGAAAACCAGTACAGATTTTCTTTAAATACTGATTTGGGCGGTTTTATTTATAAGCGCATTACTTTTAAGGGCAGGGCAGCCCATGCAGCCGTTACGCCTGATAAGGGTATTAACGCTTTAAATGCCTATGCCTTATTTAACAGTGCCTTAAATATGTTAAGAGAAACCTTTAAGGAAAAAGATACCATCCGTATTCATGGCTTTATATCGGAGGGTGGACAGACTGTTAATTCTATTCCGGAAAGAGTGGTTTATGAATGCTATGTCCGTTCAATGAATGCGGAAGCTTTAATTGAAACTGCTAAGAAAGTTGATAATGCGGCAGTATATTGTGCCAAGGCTTTAGGTGCCAAGGCGGAAATCAAGAATAAGCCAGGTTATCTGCCATTAATTCAAAATCGTGAAATCTCTAAATTTATTGAAAAAGAAATGCTTAAGGTAACTGGCAAGGAAGAGATTGAAAATGAAGTTCCTTCCATGGCGGCAGGAGATGTGGGTGATATCTCTATCTTTAAACCAGTAGTTCAGATTGGCTATGGTGGTTTTAGTGGTATCCCGCATGGCAAGAATTTTATGATTAAGGATGAAAATCTAATCTATATCGATACGACTAAGGTATTGGTAAACAGTGTCGTAAGTTTATTAAAGAAGCCAGAAACAATTGAAAAAATCGTCAAAGAATATAAACCAAGAATGACAAAGGAAGACTATTTAGCCTATATTAATAATTATGAGTAAGTATAATATGTTTCCTGCTGACTATGTGGTCTTCGATATTGAAACGACAGGTCTAGATCCCAGGAATGATGAAATTATTGAAATAGGTGCCATCAGAGTAAGAAATGATCAGGTGGTAGCGGAATTTGAAAAACTGATTAAACCTTCTAAGCCCATCTCTTCTTTTATTACCAAACTGACTGGTATTACCAATGAAGATTTAATAGATGCGCAAGATATTGAAGAAGTACTGCCTGACTTCTTGAACTTTGTGGGTGAAGATATTGTGATGGGCCACAACGTAAACTTTGACTTGAGTTTTATTAAAGACAAGAGTCTAAAACATTTGGGTGTGGTCTTTGAAAACCGCTATGCTGATACCTTATATATTTCAAGAAGCTTCTATAAGGGTTTTAAACACCATCGATTATGTGATCTGGCTATTCGCTTTAATATTGACCAGGATGTTGCCCACCGTGCCTTAGCTGATGTCTATACAACTTATAAGGCTTATCTGCATATGAAGAAGGAGAAACAATGAATAAGAAACAGAATCTCTTTTTCTTACCTTTCTCGTGGATGATACTGATTGCGATCTTCTTTATCACCGTCTTTATGACTGGTGTCTTTGTGGCTATCTATGAAGTGGTATTTCCATTGTTTAAAAACCTGCCACTAATTGTGAAGATTCCATCACTGATCGTAATAGGTTCGCTATATTTCTTTGGTTATATCATTGCCCCAATAAGATATGGTATACCCTTGATGTTTGAATTCAGCAATCGTTTCTATTATTCGCCAAAGGGAATAAGATATCTGGTACTGGCGGCCATATTAATAATTGTTTATATACCTGACAGTATTAAACAGTTTATGACAGCGGGAGAATATGGCTTCCCATTTCTGGTGATTGGTATCTATGGTATAGCCATTATTTATTACTGGAAGAAAATATATCTTGATGAAACTCAGTAGGAATACTGAGTTTTTAGATGTTGAAATATCAACAAGTTCTATGTTAAAGTAGTAAATGTTTGTTGAAATTTCAACAAGTGAGCTAACTATATAAAATTCAAGTAGTTTTATGAAAAAGTTTGAAAATTAT
>JAUNCS010000063.1 GCA_030526485.1 Erysipelotrichaceae bacterium
TTTATCAGTTACGCCTAGCATGTCGGCCAATTGTGATTGCGTTAATTTCTTCTTTTCTCTTAAAGTTTTTATAGTAGCACCCGTAACATATTGGTTCATAAGTTCTTCCTCCACAAATCCATTGTATTATCGATATTTATTCATTCATACCTACGCTTCGTAGATAAAAAAGATGGCATCAAGCCATCTTTCATTATTAGAAACTAACAATTCGTTCTGGGTAAAGCATACCAGTGCCCCAAGGCATAGTATCGTAAGTGTAATAATTAGTTACACCCTTATAAGTTCTGGTAAGCGAAACAATATGCGTAGGTCCATTACCCAGTCCATCAAGAATATAGTGAACAGTATCGCCATAGCCCCTGTCTTCGCTGTAAATTTCCGTTTGAATTATCGAATCTTCAGATACATATTTCCACCACATATCCAAATCATCAGAAGTTCTGGTAAGTGGAATACGTTCATAGTTAATGTATTTATATGTAGTGACATAAGTCTTATTATCGCGCCACTTATAGATAGTTGTAGCAGTGCCTCTATTACCTTCTCTTTCATCAATGAAAATTTCAGTATCACTCTCTTCTCTTTTGTACAGATATAAGACATCACCATTTTCAGTTGTGACAGACTTTGAATAACAGTCATTAATCTTACCGCCATATCTTTCAACAGTGTAATAAGATTCAGTAGTCATTGTCCTATCAGCATCTATCACAGAGTAACTTTGATGCACTATTTCACCATCTTCTTTAAAAAGAATTTTGTTATCGATGTAGCCATTTTCAGTATCAATACTTTGAGTAGCTAAACCATACTGGAAGTCATCCTGCTGATAAATAAGAATATCGTAGAAGTTTACACCATCAGTAAATACATAGATGTCATCATATCCTGGAAGTAATGATTGCGGATACTTTTCAATCATCTCTTTTAATGCGTTCACATCTTTACAGCCATCAAAGTTGAATAATGCCTTATCGATATAAATAGCGCTAGTATACTTATAACAGTCACCATTAAACAGAATTTCATCAGGATAATAATAGAAATACTCATTTATATCCCTCTTACAGAAATCACAGATTGAATCATTATTTTCATCGACATGATTTCCATAGATGCCACAGATATTAAAATCACAGCGATCACAGAACTTATCATTGTCGCGATCAAGATGACAGTGCTGGTATTGTGAACAGGTACTTCTTCCACACAAGTCACAAATCTTATCACCATCTTCATCAACTGGAGGAATATTATCTATACAGATTTCGCAAAAGCCACAGACATCTGCCAGCCTTACATGCAGACACTGCCCACATTCATCACATTTATGATCATTATCACTGTCAACACATTCGTGTTTATTTCCAAAAATAACTAATGATTTTTCACCATCACAGCCCATTAAAGACATGGCAAGCATCATAATTAAAATGATATTTAAAAACTTTTTCATAATCGTCCCTCTGTCCATTCATTATCTTACTATCTCTTAATAAAAGTTGCTAATCCTTAATCATATTTTCAATTAATGAATTAATATAATCAGGCTTATCGGTGTTGGAATTATGGCCAGCATCTTTTATCCACTTTATAGGAATACCGGTATCTTTATGCCAGGCCTTATTGTATCTGATACAAGATCCGGCTCTATCTTTTTCTCCACATATTAATAATGCTGGACACTTTATTTCATATGCCAAATCAGCTTCCATAGCCTCTGCCAGCATAATATAGCCGTGCCCTGCTATCTTGGCGTATCTTTCTTTATCATTATCATAAGTATGCATTATCTCTAACATCAGTCTTCGACCATATTCAGATTCCGCTACCCCATTAGAACCTGTCTTCAGCAAAGACTTCCAGGGATAGTATTTATAGACTGGTTCCATCTTTTTAAGAAGCCAGATTTCAATGGCTGTTACATACTTTCTTTGCAATGGCGCTGAATCAATGGAGATAAAGCCTTTAAGCTTATCCTTAAACAGTTCAGCATACATTTGTCCTACATAGCCTCCCATTGATTGACCAATGATTACTGGATATTTGATATTTTCTTTATCAATGATTTCATTTAACCATGTAGCCTTGTCTTTTAAATTGAAGTCAAAGCTAAATGGCCATGATTTGCCATGGGCTGGCGCATCCCAAACCAGGATATTATATTTATCTTCAAAATATTCAATCTGTTTCTCAAATAAACGATGATCTGCGGTTAAACCTGGCAAAAAGATTAAAACTGGTGAATTATCTTTTATTGAAGTCCAGTAGTGAATGTCACCACATCTTGTTTCATGAATTTTCTCTATCATTTTCTATTTTCCTCTATCCACCTTACCGCAAAATCTACAAGTTCCCTTTGATTCATTAATCGGCAAGTCGCATCGCCAATACCAGAAATGGATACCTTATATTCCTTTTCAAAGGAATTACCAATTTCAACAAAGTCTTCACCATCCACATAAAGAGTTTCATAAGCTTTCCAGACTCTCTTGCCATTTTCAAGAACGGCACTGTGTTCTATACAATTATGCTTACCTGGATACTCAGCCCTTACATCAGCCAGATGTAAAGAAGTATTTTTATCATAGCCAACACCAATTAATAATACTTTCGCATTTAGTTCATATAATCTGCCAAGAGGTGATTCTTCACCAAAAATATCCGAAAGATCATGTTTATATGTAATATATTGGGCCTTATTGCCAAGAGCACAAAAAGACCTGGCAGGATGAGTGGTTCTAATACTATCCGGCCACTTTCTAAACATTTCTGCTATAGCTCCCATTGTGTTTGTAGGAGTTAAATCTCTATCATAGACTGGCCAGTTTTCACGAATATAATCCCAGTCTTCTTGATTCACTTCCCAATGTGCACCTGTCTCAGGGTCGAGATTTTTCCAGGATTGGCTAGGCATAACGATAGTTCCTTCTTTACCCACTATTTCAATTAAAGCCTCAATTACTGTTTGGGCACCACCACAAACATAGCCCATACTTTTTAAAGAGGAGTGAACTATAACGATATCACCCTTTTCTAAGCCGAGCTTTTTTAAATCATTTATTATTTCCTGTTTATTAATTATCATTTTCATCTTTTAAATTAAACCAGGCTCTTTCTTCAAAACTCTTCTTTACTGGTTCTTTTACTTCTTCAATAGCCTTACCTACTGGTAAGATGCAGACAAGTTCGTATTTTTCATCAACATTTAAGATTCTGGCAATCTTATAATTTATCAGATCATCATCAGTGATGTGACCCTCATACCAGCAAGACTTATAACCTAGTTCTTCAATTGCCAGTAAGATATTTTCAATAGCTGCCGCATAATCCTGTATCGCAAAACACTTATCTCTGTAGGCATTGATTTTGTCTGCCAAAACACAGATAAAGGCTGGCGCTGTTAAGGCGATTGGTGGATCAATTACCGACTTGATTTGATTTAACAAGTCTTCATCATCCACCGCAATTAAACTGGTTGTCTGCTGATTACAACCAGAGGGCGCAGCTAGTCCTGCTTCCATAATGATTCTAAGATCGCTTCTAGGAACCTTTGTATTTTCATACTTTCCCCGGTATGATCTTCTTTGCTTAATGCATTCAATAGTATTCATAATGTTCTCCATTTTAATAAGAGCCCTATATATGATATGTACCCAGAATCCTGGACACATTAAAATTTAACTCAATTCTAACAGAT
>JAUNCS010000064.1 GCA_030526485.1 Erysipelotrichaceae bacterium
ACATTATATCATTTAAATTAATATCACTCTATATGATATACATATATATCGTATTAAAAATAATCGTTTATATGATACGTGCTAGAACGTCAAAAACTATGACAATTAAGATAATTACCCATAAATAAGCAAAGCAGGCCCTTTTGAGCCTGCTACATCATTGAATTTTTAAAATATTGCTATTTCCAGATTTTTCCTTTGTGATAACTCCATCCTTTGTAAGTTCCCAAAGTACATTTAATACATCATTTTTTAAGCAAGGATGAAATCTCTTTACTAACTCTTTTTGTAAAATGCCATCATTATCTTTTATTATTTGTAAAACATCATTTTGTAATGTTGGCAAAGCTTTTGAACGAATTTCCTCAGCTTCTTTTGCATCTAGATATCCATCCTCCAACTCTTCTAATTCTTTTTTCCATAATTTTACAGGATCATATTTCTTTCCTGCATTTGTATAAAAATGATCATTAAAGTACTTTTCAAAATAGACACCTTTACTTTCAAAGTCAGCTTTCATTTTTAGGAAGGATGCAATTAGATTTTTTAAATTATTTATTTTTTCATCTACTGTCTTTGAAGAAGAATAATAAGTGTTTCTTTTTTCCCAATAATCCTTTTCTAGCAAATCGATTACTTCATCGTTTTCGCTTAACCATCCCCATGGCAGTTCTACATTTACTTTTTCGTTTTTCAGTTTCTTTTCTCTTACTGAATTAGTATTATTTGGATTTATTTTTAAATCTATTACACCAGTATCAAGCTTATCAACTGTTTTAAAACCCTGTGTTTTTTTAAAATCCATATTATGTATACAAGTTTCTACAAAATCTGAAGCATCGATATTTTTCGAAAAATCTAATGAATCAAACACACTTTTTTCAAAACTAACAGAAAGAATAACTCTTGTATTTACTCCCTGTATTTTCTTTTCTATCGCATGAACGATTACGTTTTCAACTGGCAATAAAGCAAATAATTCTCTGGCAATTCTTATTGCATATGAACACACAAAATCCTGACACAGTGCATAATAATCAGTTTTTGAATAATTAGAGTGCGAAACTTTTCCTGTTGATGTTAGTGAGATTGTATCAATCGGAATAATTTCCTCAGGATCGCAGGAGAATTCGACTTCTACGTATCTAGGATTATCAGTCCCAAATTCAATATCTGTTCCATACTCTGACAAATCTACAAACGGATCTGCAGCTTCTATTGCTTCGTAGTATGAATTAATATCTCCAGACATAACTCCTTTAGCTACTTTCACATTATTCTTCCACGCTTCTAAAGCATCTGAATCTTCTGCAGCTCCAGTCTGTATTAATTCAAATAAATTTTGTTTTCTATTTTCAAATGCTGACTTATTAAATTTTTCTAAAAGTGTTGGTTTAGCATTTAAATAAGCTGTTTCAGCTTCCTTCTGTTTTGGACCAACAGTTCCTTCTACAAATGGTGGTTCTAAATTCTCTATATACATCCAATCCACACAATCGTTACATTTTTTATGAAAGTTTGTGATTTTATCAATATATTCCTTAAACACTCTTACATGTTCTGGGGTAAATGTATATGTTGTTTTGCCATCTTGAGAAGATACAACCGCATTTTTACTAGCTGGTTTATAACTACTTGGCTTATTTGATTTTTTCTTTCCTGAACCCCAACTTGAACTGCTTGTATAATAAATGCCAGTACCTGGTATGCCCACAGTTCTTCTCGTTCCCTTTGGTCCTATTGTGTATCTAGCACCTTTAACACCCATACTCAAACTTGCACCAGATTTTGAAAAATTGACTCTTACTCCTTTGCAGATTTTTACACTTTTCCTAAATCTTAATCCCATATTCCAAACCTCCTGAATATTTCACCTGATTTGTATCACTATGTTAATGAAATGATATCACTGTGTTAACGGTATAATATCAGTGTATTAACTTATTGATATCATCATTATATGTTGAATAATTTGTATAAGTTTTAAATTGTGTCCTAATTTTCTAGAATGGTCTTGTAGACCATAGTCTACTAGAAAGTGAGGACATTTTTTATGTCAAAACAAAGAGAAGTATTAAGACTTCTATCGTTGGGGCTATCTTCTAGAATGATTATCTCAAGTGTACATGTAGGTCCACAAACCATTACAGAGATAAGAAAACTATGTGCTGATAGAGGATTATCCTATGGAGAAGCTCTTAAACTCGATGACGATGAATTATTCGCCAAAAAGAAAAAGACCATATTTAAATCAGATGTTGGTCGACCAGACTGTTCCTACATTCATGAGGAACTTAAAAAGAAAGGGGTAACGCTGAAACTTCTCCATGAAGAGTACCAAGAAGAATGTGTTATCAAAGGTATAGATTATCTTAAATATACTCAGTTCTGTAATGTGTACAAAGAATATGTTGAAGACAATAAGCTGACCATGCATATCGAAAGAAAACCTGGAGAAAGAATCGAGGTTGACTGGGCAGGAGCTACAATACCAATATATGATACTACTCAGAAAGAGATAATAGCTAAAGCGCATCTGTTTGTAGGTGTTCTGCCATTTTCACAATATATGTATTGTGCAGCATCGCTTGATATGAAAAGTGAATCATGGATTAATCATCATATTAATATGTTTAAGCATTTTAATGGTGTGGCTTCAATCTTACAATGCGACAATCTAAAGACAGGTGTCATATCACACAAGAAGTATGATGAGATTATCTATAATCAGGCATACAAGGAAATGTGCGAATACTATGACACTGCTGTATTAGCCACAAGAGTTAGAAGACCTAAGGATAAAGCTTCATCTGAAGGGAGTGTTGGATACCTTACTAACCAGATAACAGCCAGAATCAGAAACATAAAAGCTACATCTATATTTGAACTCAACGATTACATATCAAAACAGTTGAAGATATTAAATGACTCCCCTTTCCAGAAAAGAGATTATTCAAGGACATATGTGTATGAAAATGAAGAGAAAGAATATCTTAAACCTCTTCCAGATAGACCATATGAATTTGCGATTTGGAAAAAGGCTACAGTTGGGTTTAACTATCATGTGTCATACGATTATAACTATTATTCTGTTCCGTATACCTATTTAAGAAAAACATTGGATTTAAGAATAAGTAAATACATGATTGAAATCTTCGATGGAGATAAAAGAATAGTTTCGCACCCAAGAATAATTGGTTCTAAAGGTAAGTACGTAACCTTAAATGAACACATGCCTCCTAATCATCAACAGTATGGAGAGTGGAACAGAGAAAGGATTATTAACTGGTCAAAGAATATAGGATCAAATACGTATCGGGTTATATGCCAAATATTTGATAATTCCAAATATGAAGTTCAGGTATACAACCAGTGTATGTCAATACTTAAACTTAAAGATAAATACTCAAAAGAAACCCTGGAAAGTGCTAGCGAGTATATTCTTAATAAACACATAACACCGATACATAGAAATTTTATGATAGTTATCGAATCAATTCAAAAAAATAATAATACAAGAAAGGAAGATGGGGCTATTTTAAGAGGTCCATCATATTATGGAGAAAAGAAATGATTAATCAGAATTATGATAAACTGCTTCAACTTAATCTTGATAGAATGGCAGAATTATATCTAGAACACTCAGGAAAAAAAGAATATGATGATCTACCATTTGATGAAAGATTGTCTATTA
>JAUNCS010000032.1 GCA_030526485.1 Erysipelotrichaceae bacterium
CATGAATTAAATCTGGCTGTAAAGAAACATGAAACTGTTTGTGTGGTAGGTGAATGCAAACAGAAATTCAACTTGTATCCACAACACAAGTGATGAATTAGATACAATCGCTGCTAAGATTACTAATGCTGCTAGCGAAGAAGAAAAAGCTGCTGCTATAGCTGAATACCAGCAGAAGATGTATGATGATGCTGTAATCGTTCCAATCGCTCAGGTTTACGACTACACTGCTACTTCTTCAAGAGTAACTGGTCTAGATACATCTTTAACAGCTCACGTTTCTGATAACACTTGGGAATGGGATGTTGCTGAATAATTAATTCCAAAAATAAAAACAATTGAGCATGGGGTAACCATGCTCAATTGCTGTTTATAGACTTAATGTGCCGTTTGCCAAATCATTCGCAAGAAATGAAGTGAAGTAAAAAGGTATAGATAATAGTTTGTGTTCAGGATTGTATCCGTAATTGTTTTTTGAAATCTTTATTGCGAATTCAAACTTGTTGTGATTTGAAAACTTCTCAAGAGAATTCAATACGCCTCTACCTTTTTTAACATCAATAGGATAAAACTTATTGTCTGATTCAATGATGAATTCAAGCTCTGCTGATGTCTTGCCTTTCCAATAAAACAGTTTATGTCCTTTCGCAATCAGTTCATTAGCTACATAGTTTTCATAGAATATACTAGATAAAGTATTCTCTCTTTCATTAGAAATAAAAGAGGCTGCATTTAATCCACTTTGGTATGCAAACATACCAATATCCCCCAAGAATAATCGGAAATTGCTGCTGTTATCTTCCAATAAAGGCATAGTGATATGTTCTTTTAACTGAAAAGACTGATTCACTATATGTGCAAGTGTTAGCCATTGGATGGAACTTGCAAAATCTCTTGTTCTGGCATTTTCTTCAATAAGGCCAGGTGAAAAATTCTTTGTTTCTTTATTTAATTCTTTATAAATATTAGAGAATAGAGCGCGAGAACGAATTACGGATTCTTGACTTGCCTGGTATAGTTCCATATCTGATAAGTAGTTATCATATAATGTTTTTAAAATATTTTTGACTTCTAATAAATTTTCACCATCAATATAGGCATCCACTACTTCTGGCATGCCGCCAATCAAAAGATATCTATATACAGAATCCATAGCTAATTCATGAATATGGTCTTCTAATGCTTCGTGATCTTTATATGCGTTTAAAAGTTTGTTATAGAGTACTTTATTACTATTAAATAAGAACTCATCATATGTCATAGGATATACGGTGATCTGATTTATTTTCCCAACAGGGAACAAGTATTTATTACTTCCTGTACCTGGTTTATGTGTTTCTCTTTGCATTTTTATACGCACCATAGAACCAGTGGCAATCACTGGTATTTCTTTATGGTCCTGGCAAAAGTATTTAAGAGAAGAAATGATGTTTGGACATTCCTGTATCTCATCGAAAATTAACAATACTCTTTCATTGATTTCTTTATTTTTTAGTAATGAAATGTATTCAATTATTTTGTCGGAATCCGCAGTATCAAAACAGAACTTACGAATTTCATCTTCTTTTTTAAAATCGATATAGATGTAATTATTCTTATAGTGTTTTTCCGCAAACAGTTCTTTTACCAGATACGTTTTTCCAACCTGTCTGGCACCCCAAACAATTAGTGGCTTTCTGCGTGAACTTTCATTCCATTTAATAAGGTCATTTAATGCAAAACGTTCCATGTCTCCTCCTTGTTTAAATGTATTATATAGTATTGTTTACACGAATTCATACCAAAAAAATCTCATTATTTGCACAAATTCGTATGTTTGTTTCGTCAATATTTGCACGAATTAGCATATATTTTCTTTAATAATTTGCACAATTTTATACATTATTTACGCGTTTGCAATGCTGAGCTAGCTGTTTGGCAATTATTGAAACAAGCCTGAAGATATTAATCTATCAGGCTTGTTGGATTGGTTTTATGCATGACCTAAATTCATTCAACATTTTTTGCAGCTTTGCTATATCTAAAAGTTGTTCCTTATAGGCTATAACCGTTTGTTCATCAAGATTTATTAAATTATTTTCCAGAAAGTCGTAAACAAAAGCGTTTTCAGAATTCCATTTGAATTCAACATATTCTTTGAAATCGTTTTTTTCTTCAATAGACTCAAAAACCAATATGTTTTCAAAAAGGTTTTTGCGAATTGTTCTTTGGATATATTCGAGTTCGTTAAAATACAAAATATTTAGATTATATTCTAAACTATTTTTTACAAAATAAGGGAATACAATAGACTCATCTTGCCAATAACCTTTTTTAACTGAATCCATATTGGGACAGGGGGTTAAATAATTCATATCTTCCAAATATAATCCATCAATATGTTTGATGATTGTGTTGTTATATTTTAGATAAATATCGACCCAATTTGGTTTTGGATTGATTAAATTAAGAGCATATACTACATATCCGGTTTTACCATAGGCGGACTTATAATTGTGAATTAAAAGAAAAGATGGATCTAAATCATAGTACATATAATCGTCGTCAATTGAATTGTTCATAATCCAATTATTTTTATCTTGGATATACGCACTAAATCTATCGATAAAACTCATTTGTTTTTCTAAAGACTTTTTAGCACTGTTCAATGAAGCGTTAATTATAATGCTTCGTAAAAAACCGGTAATTCATCTGATAAATTCAAGGTATTTAATTCCGCAATATAGTCTTTGAAAATTTTTACCATCTCAATAACGGATTCATCACTAAGGTTATCAAGTTCAATTTGGAATTCTGTTGTATCTAAGTGTTTTATGATTTTCTTGGCCAAAGATTTTATAGAGCGTTTATTTCTGTAATAATCATCAAATGTTTTAGGTGAGAGTTTATATATAATTTGTTTTCCTTCTTCTTCCACGATGCTAAGAAGCAAATCCATTGTGTAATCTTTTATGTTTTTTCCACAACCTAAAAAAGGCTGTGCTTTTATTACAAACTCTGAAAAATTCATATATTATCACCTGGCGGCGCCTCTATTTGCCGCTTTTTGCCGCTTTTATTATTTCATAAAATGACAAAATTTACTCAAATGCAAGAGAATAAAAAATATTCTCTAATCATACGAAAGGAGATTTATGAAAATTAATAAAAAGTCAATTATCGATGATGGATGCACACCCGAGCTTGTTCGTGGCTGTCATTTTGATGGCTATTTGGATATTCCGATTATTCAGAAACCAAAAATCTTAGACATTCCGAAAGGGTTAATTCCGTTTAGTATTGCAAAAAAGAATATATGTCATTTTGATGAATATGTTTGTTTTTATGAAATGGACGAAAAATTTAGTGATGTTCTAAGGAATCCTGCCAATTATATTGAATTATTTAAAAAAGTATAAAGGAATAATATCGGTAGATTGTTCTATGTATAGAAATGCTCCATTAGCTGTTCAAATCGCTAATTTGTATCGAAACAGGGCTATTGGATCATTCTACCAACGTCATGGTATAAATGTTATCCCTTTAGTTAGGTGGGGGAGTCCACTCACGTTTAACAAAAGTTATTTTCCTGAAAAAATAGCATTTCTTGGAATAGAAAAGAAAAGTATAGTAGCTATCGGGACATATGGTTGCATTAAAACTAAGGAAGATAAGAAACTTTTCAAAGATGGACTTGTTTCAATGATTGATGAGCTTGAACCAAAAATTGTGGTTGTTTATGGTTCGATGCCAAAAGAAATATTTGATGAATTAAAGAATAGAACCGTTTTTGTTCAGTATGATAACTGGACTAAACGTATGCATTCTGAAAAAGGTAATAAAAATGGGTAGCGGATATAATAGTTCGTATTCGAATACAAACGCATCTCAAGCTTATTCTGATAATTATTCTGTTATGTTTGATATGAGAGAAAACGATACAAAAATCCCAGGTGTTTATAGTGAGGATATTGGATATATAAAAAATCCTACAGCAAAAAACCTTCTAGATTCAATAGTTGAAAATAGAGTGTACATTGAT
This sequence comes from Erysipelotrichaceae bacterium, assembly GCA_030526485.1. Taxonomy (GTDB): domain Bacteria; phylum Bacillota_I; class Bacilli_A; order Erysipelotrichales; family Erysipelotrichaceae; genus Colivicinus. The sequence goes on from JAUNCS010000032.1 coordinate 4,022, forward strand.
GGAAAGATAGCTAATGGTAAAATTATGTATGTATTAGATCCGGATGACAATATTGTTATAGCCATAAGAAAAAATGTACTGGGAGAGAAAAAGTCACCTCACCCAACTTTGATTGGAGGTAAAAATCCATTGGTTAAATGTGCTGGTATGATGACCTTCAATAATGGAAAAATTGTTAGTGTAGATAATATGAGCGGACATTACAAACCGAATTTGAAATCGTTAAGCAGTGTAAAGGACAAGTTAGAAGCTATTAGCCAAGATAATATAAAGATTTTTTCGATTGATTCAGAATGGAGCAACAAATCATGAAAAACGAATTAAAAAGCATAACAAAAGAATTGTTTTCTATCGATTATAATAAGCAATCTCTGTGCGAAGAAACGGAGAAAAAATATCAACAAGAAGCCAAAAATATGATTAATAAATTTGGATGGAAAGAAGTTTACGATGCCTGGTATTTGTATTTAAAAGATGACTGTAAAACGCCAGAAAAAGCTATAAATTGGGCGAAGCTGTTTTGGTGGTATACAAGTTGCCAATATAGGGTTGAGAAACCTTATGAATTACTGGCTCGTCTGTATTCAATAATAAATGTTGCTGTAGACAAATATGACTGTGAAAATTTACTGTATAGCATATCAATATCTTTGCTCGAACCGATGGGCTATATTGATTTGTACAACGATCCATATTATGAGCCGTTGGAAGACACTAGACTATTATCGGAGATAGAAAAATTCAATAAAAAATGATTTAATAAAAAACCTCTAGCGAATCAGAAGTCCAGAGGTTTTTTAGTGTTTTTCAATTATTTCTACTACTTCACCAATATACATGGTGTGTTCTTCTTCACTTAGGTAATACTTATTTACTACGTCCTCTGGCATATTGATTTTATCCAGATTCTGCGAGTAGATTTTCTTTAAAACCAAAGTAGTCTTAGCTTCCTTAAAGCCAACAGCTTTATCATATGCAATTGGACTTAAATTAGCTTCCTTTGTTTTATCGTAATCTCTACCAGATATTCTTCCAAGCAGTCCTAAAGTCTCTTTATATTCTTCTTCAAAGAAAGACACGGTGAAGTAATCATTCTTTTCCATGAATTCATGGGTGTATCTACAGGGCTTCACAAAGACGATGCAGACATCTTTATTCCATATCGTACCTAGTGTGCCCCAGGAGATAGTCATGGTATTGAAACTATCGATATCACCAGCTGTAACTAGTGCCCAGTCTTTATTAAACTGTTCAAATACGTTAATGTTCATTATCTGATTGCTTCTAATGCTGTTTCAGCCAGTTTCTTATAGCCTAAAGTAGAAGGGTGAAGGTGATCACCACTGTCATAGATATCTTTGAACTTGTGGATGTTTTCTTCATCTCTCAAGGCTTTATCAAAGTCAATTACAGCCTCACCAGACTGTCTTATCCATTCATTGAAGCCTACTCTTAATTCTTCTCTAAAGTCTGCGTATGTACGCCATCCTTCAATTGGAAGCAGGGTTACAAGATATACCTTGTAATTTAAGGCCTTAGCCTTTTCGATATATTTCTTTAGACCATCAATAAGTTCTTCCAGCGTTGGTAAATCAGACCATGGACGGTATTCATTCACATTAGCTCCTACTGGGTGGATTATATCGTTAATACCCTGGAAGATAATAACTGAAGAAGCAGATGCTGCTTCCATTTCGTGGTCAAAACGATTATCACCTTTTAGACCATAGGCCAGATAAGTTAAACAATCATATTCTCTTAGAATTCTGGTACCACTTACCGCTCTTCTGATTACTGCTTTATTTGCATGTTCATTAAACAGTTCCATTTGTACAAAGTCTGGCCAGTCCTGGGCAGTGATTGAATCACCATAACAGATGATGCATTCCTTGTCGTCTTCAGTTAAGACATCAATCTGATTCAAGAAGTGTACCCAGTTGGTTTTCTTGGAAGTTTTCTTAGGGAAGGTGTGATTTCTTGTTTCATTACCCCAGGCAAACTGGGCGCTTGAATAAGGACCAGTTGTTAGAACGCCACACTTAAGACTGGTAAAGTCTTTTAGGTAGTAACTAATCAAAAGAATGTCACCCTGTTTTACATCGATGCTTAGTGGATCAGAAAATTTCTGTTCCTTGGCATCTAATGTAACTTCATTGGTTCCATCAAATAAGACATCATAGAATTCACCATTTAAGTCAACAGTAATATCTGATAATGTAACTTTTTCTGTGCCAGTAAAATTATCAAAAGACAGGCGAATTGCTTGCCCAACAAACATATTTAAGACTGTATATCTAAGGGTAATATCTTTTGCGTATTCTGCAGGACTTACATCCTTATAAGACATTGCATTACCCCATGTACTAACCCATTTACTCATACTTATTTTTTCTTTGGAAATAACTCTCTAAACTCTTTTGGAGTTGGTGCTTTAATTTCAATAATTTCTTTACTTACAGGATGAATGAAAGCCAGTTTAGATGCATGCAAGCCTAATCTGTTGATTGGGCTGATGCCATCACCATACTTGTCATCACCAATAATTGGATGGCCCATATGTGCCATATGAACTCTGATCTGATTCTTACGACCAGTATCAATTTCAACTCTTAAGAATGAGTAGTTTTCATTCTTGTTGAAGGTTTCATAATGGGTTGTAGCCAGCTTACCTGAATTAGCTACATAAACCAGATTGTTGGTATTCTCTTTTAAATAAGTTTTAATAGTACCGTTTTCTTCATCTAAACGGCCATTGATAATAGCGTAGTATTCTCTTTTGGTAACATCTTCATTCCAGTGCATTCTAAGCATTGAATGAATCTTAATGTCTTTCGCAAAAACCAGGACACCAGATGTTTCCTTATCGATACGATGTAAGACATATGGTCTGATCTTTGGATCTTTTTTCTTTAGATATTCTTCAACATACTTGTATGCTGATTCAATATCTTTATCTGACTGAACTGACAGTAAACCATTCGGTTTATTGATGGCGATGAATTCATCATCTTCATAGATAATCAGTTCCTTAACATTTAAAGTCTTAACAGGGGCCTTGTTCTTTTTAGAAGCCACAGGTGTTGTGACAGGGTATTTCGCAATCTTTACTTCATCATCCTTAGCTAATGGATAATTGAACTGAGTTACAACCGTACCATTAATCAAGACTTTCTTTTCTTTTAAGATAGCCTTGGTTGTATTTCTTGATGTTGGCATCTTAGATAATAAGAAGTCTAACAGTTCACAAGATCTTGCTACCTTGAACTGATAAGTGTAGCGGATTACTGGTTTTTTAACTTCTTTCTGTTCTTCTTTTTTATTGTTGTTTCTTCTCTTGTTCATAATCATTTCTTTTCATTCTTCTTTTGTTTAAAAATAGCTAATAGACATAAGATTGCATAAACAGTAAAACCATAAGCGATTAAGTCATTTACGATTTTAGCTAAGCCTGTATAGTTAGTTGCAATACCGCGTAGTGGTAAAAGGAAAAACATGATAAGACCAAAGATGACACTTAGGACTAATGATTTTCTTTCCATTGACTTAGCCAGGTATTCAACATATGAGTCCTTTTTAACTTCGCCAAGATTTTCCATTTCGGTTAAGGTTGGTAAGAATTTAACTCTAAACATTACTTCAATAACACCGTATACCAGTAAGCCTGATACTAAACCATAGACTGGATTATTGAATATATAGAAGACCATAATACCGATTAATAGTCCAAATAAATATCTTAAAGAATAGCGATTATATGTTAAGGCATTTCTGTTTTGTAGAAGATAGCCTTTCTTTGTGATTGAGTCATAGTAAAAATAGTTTTTACCGTTATATATTACACTTCTATCATTTATATCTGAAACTTTGTGTTGTACAACTTGTTTTGCCATAAATTTCTCCCAACCTTATAAATTATAGCTTATTTGTTGATACTATATAAATGATGAAAATACTAAGTTCTAATTCAATGAAATACTGTGATAAACAGACAATGATTGACAATAATGTCAATGAAATCGACCTGGTAAAAAGAGCGGCCCTAGCCTGCTTTAATTTAATAAGGGATGATATCTTATATGACTACAAAGTATTAGTTGTATGTGGTAATTCCAATAATTCAGCTGATGGCTTTAGACTGGCTAAAATTTTAAAAGATGATAAAGTATCGGTTGATGTCTCTTTTGTAGGAAATCTGAAAAAAATGAATGAAACCTGTTCCTATTTTTATAAGGAATTTGAGAAGAGACATTTAGATTCTTTATATGGCAGAAATGCTGATTATAAGAAATATGATGTCATCATTGATGCGATTATTGGTGTTGGCCTAAAGGGTGAACTAAGAGAAGATATCGTTGAAGTTGTGAACAAGATAAATGATACTGATGCGATAAAGATAGCTATTGATATTCCAACAGGCTTAAACAGCGATACCGGTACTTATAAACCAGTCTGTGTTAAAGCGGATTATACAGCAGCTATTAATAATATTAAGTATGGCCATTTACTGGCTGATGGACCAGATGTCTGCGGTGAAATAGCTATCGCTGATATTGGTCTAAATAGCTACAATGTTGAGTGCATCAAATTGATTGATGAAGTATATCTTGGTAAACATCCAAAAAGAGCAGCTAACTGCAATAAGTATGACTTTGGTTCAGTGCTTGTGATTGGCTCAAATATTTCGATGACAGGGGCGGGCATCATGGCAAGTCTTTCTGCTCTAAGGAGTGGGGCGGGACTATTATCTTTAGCTTGTCCTAAAGACAACTATGAAATCGTTTCTAAAAGAGCTCCATTAGAAGTAATGGTAAGACACCTGGATGAAGACTTGGATCTTCTATTGAACAAGAAGACAACAGTGGTCTTTGGTCCAGGTTTAGGCAGAGATGAAAAATATCTTTCTATATTAGAAAGAATGTTGAAGAAAGATATTAATCTGATAGTTGATGCGGATGGTTTGCATCTTTTAAGTAAGATTGATAATTTGAAAAATATAAAGAAATGTCGACTGGTAATTACTCCACATACCGGTGAAGCTGCCGTTCTTTTAAATAAGAAGAGTGTTGAAGTAAAAGAAGATGTGTACACTTCTTTAAGAGAACTGGTTAAGAAATATGACTGTATTGCAGTATTAAAGGGACATAATACTTTAATTGGCGATGTGAACGAAACTTATATTTCTGTAACTGGCAACAGTGGCATGGCAACAGCTGGCAGTGGCGATGTCTTGGCTGGCATGATAGCGGGCTTTGCCTTAAAGGAAATTGATTTAAAGAAAGTATGCAAGGCAGTTTATCTTCATGGTTTAGCTGGTGATATAGCCGAGAGCAAGCGTAACGAAGATAGTCTGATAGCTACTGATATCATTGAAAATATTGGTGAGGCAATTCGTACACTGTATTAAGCGATCGTTTGATCGCTTTTTTGGTGATTTATGAATAAATGGAATAAAAAATCAGAAAATTTTAGAAAATATTGAAAAATATTGGTTGAAATCGAATAAATATTCAAAAATATCTTAAAAATCTTAAAAAATAGTTATAGAATTTACTTGAAATTAAAAAATGAGGTAAAAAATGGCTTACGATTTTAGTAAATTTGGTTCACATTTATTTGATGACAAGGAGATGAGAAAGAGACTTCCTTCTCCAGCTTTCCAGAAGTTTAAACTGGCTAGAGAACACGATACACCGCTTGATAGTGATATCGCTGATGTAATCGCTCATGAAATGAAACAGTGGGCGCTTGAACATGGCTGTACGCACTATACTCACTGGTTCCACCCATTAACTGGTACTACTGCAGAAAAGCATAATTCTTTCGTTGAGGAAAAGAATGGTGAAGCGATTTGTCGTTTCTCTGGTAAATCATTAATTAAGGATGAACCGGATGCTTCAAGTTTCCCTTCAGGTGGTTTAAGAGCTACTTTTGAAGCTAGAGGCTATACATATTGGGATGTTGAATCTCCTGCCTTTATCAGAGGCCATGTATTATATATTCCAACTATCTTTATTTCATATACAGGTGAATCTTTAGATACTAAGGGTCCACTTTTAAAGTCTGCTGATGCAGTAAGTGCTGCCGCTACCAGAATTGTAAATAGTTTTGGTGATAAGACTGTTAAAAGAGTAAAGGGTTCTATTGGTCTTGAACAGGAATACTTCCTGGTTGATAAGAAACTTTTCTCTGAAAGAAGAGACCTATTCTTAACTGGTAAGACTCTTTTAGGTGCTATGCCTCCTAAGGGTCAGGAACTTGAAAGACACTACTTTGGTACTATTTCACAAAGAGTAACTGACTTCATGCAGGAAGTTAATGAAGAATTATGGGACCTGGGCATCTATGCCAAGGCTGAACATAATGAAGTAGCTCCTGGCCAGTTTGAAATTTCACCTATTTATTCAGACTTAATTCCAGCTATTGACCAGAATATGCTTCTAATGGACGTATTACAGAAAGTAGCTATTAAGCATGACCTGGTATGTCTATTACATGAAAAGCCATATGCCGGAGTTAATGGTTCAGGTAAGCACAATAACTATTCACTGGTTACTGATGATGGTCAAAACCTGTTTGATCCAGGTAAGGATCCACATAATAATGTCCGTTTCTTATTATTCACAGCTGCTCTAATCAAGGCTGTTGATGAATATCCAGAATTAATCAGACTGGCTTCAAGTGATTCTGGCAATGACTTTAGACTGGGTGCCGATGAAGCTCCACCAGCTATCGTTTCAATGTATCTTGGTGATGCGATTGAAGAATTATTCAAGGCTGCTGTTGGCAAGAAACCAGTTTCTTATGTTAAGAGTGGTTTAAATGACTTTGGTATGAATACTATCAAGAACCTGCCAAAGGATACTTCTGATAGAAACAGAACTTCACCAATTGCCTTTACTGGTAATAAGTTTGAATTCAGAATGCTTGGTTCTTCATTAAATGCTTCTTTACTAAATACTGTAATCAATACAGCTTTAGCTAAGGAACTTGATGAAATCGCCGATAAGCTTGATGAAGTAAAACACAGACAGGATGTTAGAGAACTTTCTTTAAAGATTGTAGCTGACATCTATAAGAAACATGAAAGAGTAGTCTTCTCTGGTAATGGTTATTCTGATGAATGGGTTAAGGAAGCTGAAAGAAGAGGTCTTCCAAATATTGCGACATTTGTGGAATCTATTCCTTGTTTCGCTGATAAGAAGAGTGTTGAACTATTTACTAAATATAATGTTTTCACTGAAAAGGAAATTATGGCAAGAAGTGAAATCATGTATGAATCTTTCTTAAATGTCCGCAGTATTGAAGTTAAGACAATGACTGCCATGATTTATCAGAACATCATTCCTTCAGCTATTAAGGAATTAAATTTCATCACTGCCTGCACAAGCAACTTCATGTCTAAGACTATGCTTACAAAGGCTGAAAAGCTTTCTGCTTTCATTGATGACTGCTCAGTTTTAGCTGGTAAGTGTGAAGATGAACTGGAAAAGGCTAGAAAGAAAGCTACTACCAAGGATAAGGATATGTATATCTTAAATAAGGTTCTGCCATTAGCTGATAAATTAAGAAGTACTGCTGATAAGATGGAACACTATATTTCTGAGGAAAATCTTCCTTATCCTAATTACGAAAAACTATTCTTCGATATTGATTTCTAATATGAAAAAGACTGCGTTAATCGCAGTCTTTTAAGTAGTTTTCAAACTTTAAACCATACCAGTGTTCTTCATAATCTTTCACTGTTTCCTTTATACAGATTTCAGTAATATCAGCAGCCTTTGCGCAGGCTTCTTCGAAATTTCTGTTATTTAGATATTCACCAATTAAGAAAGAGGCAAAGACATCGCCGGTTCCATGCAGCTTTTCCTTAAACTCTTCTTTATAGATGAAAGATAAATCATCATCTTTAATAAGATAGCCAATCTTATCTTCTTTTCTAATACTCTTTAAGGCTATATATCTGTTATTTAAATCTTTGATGATATCAATTGGATCATCATTAATGTTGCGATTGGTTAATAGACAGGCCTCAGTGATATTAGGTGAGATAATATCAGCTTCCTTAACAAGTTTCTTCATACTGTTAAGATATTCTTCATTAAAACACTTAAATAATTGTCCATTTTCTCCCAGTATTGGATCAACAAAGACCAGTGTATTTTCATCTTTTAATTCTCTGATTATTTGAATGCAGTCTTCAATCTGTTTACTATTGGCAAAAAAGCCAGTATAGATTAAATCGAAATGCAGATGCATTTCTTTGTAGTCATTAAGTATTTTCTTTAACTGTTCACTTAAATCAAAGGCAGTGTATTTTTCAAATCCAGTATGTGCTGATAGCAACATCGTCGGTACTGGTATCGTTTCAATACCATAACTGTTAATGATGGGAATATTAACAGTCAGGGCCGCTTTGCCTAGACTTGATAAGTCGTTTATTAATAAAACTCTTTTCATAACAGATATCCTCTTAAATAGTCTAAAGCCTCTTCTTTAGTACATCTTTCATCATGACCGAGATAGTGATATTTATAATCAATTGATTCAAAGAAATTAATCATTTCTTTTAACTTGTCCTGGAAATAAACTTCACCATGATAGAAGTCAACATTATCAGCATCTTGTACAATCAGAGCCTCTTCACTTGGAAGATATACAAAGATTGAATCACGGGAATGGGTGGAATCTTTTGGGTATAAATATACTTTTATATCACCTAAATCGTATATAGTATCTATATCAATATATTCACCGGGAAGTTTAACTTTTATTTCATTTAAATCAGGATATTCTTTTTGAATGAATTCATGACAAAAGGGAATGTCTTCCTTTGTTTCCAGACGCTTTTCCATGGCCTCTTTAGTCCATTCCCATTTAGATACTTCCCTAAGCTTTTCATAGGTTTTAACAGAAGAAATAGTCTTACCCTGAGCATAAGGTATAGCGAAACTGTGATCCCAGTGCCAGTGCGAAATAATGGTCTTTTCAGGAAGTGGAAGATTATGTTTTGTTAGCTCATTATAGAAACTATCAAGATGTCTTTTAGAATTGCCGGCATCTATTGCTACGGAATAATCTTTTCCCTTAATATAGAAAAGATTTGGCCTGTCAGTTTCTTCGCCAAAAGTATAGACATATAGATGTTCACTCAAATGTTTAAATTCCTGCATGTCTTAATTTTATAATGGATATAGCGAGGTTAAAAAGAAATGATTAAAGTATATACTGCACCACAGATTTGCAAGGATTGTCGCAAACTGGAAAAACTGATTGAAAAAAGAAATCTTCAGGTTGAAAGAGTTAATATTATTGAAAACACTGCTAATCTAAAAACTTATCTGGCTTATCGCGATATTTCTTTAGATTTTATCCCGGTAAAGGAAGAGGGCAAGATTGGTATCCCTTTCTTTGAAAGAGAAAATGGCACTATCACTTTTAATGTGAATGAAGCTTTATACTGGATGCATCAGCCACCTTTAGAAGCAGGTGAACTGGAAGATGACGAAGAAGAAGCTTGTGATGCCTGTTCATTAAAGTACTAACAAAACAAGAAAGGCTGCCACCCAGCAGCCTTTTCTAACAAAAGATTATGTATATTATTAGTTGTTTTATTAGTTGTTTATTTATTTTATATGAATTCCTTCATATAACCGATCTAGTATTTTGGTAGATCCTCCATAAAGAATACCTTCTTTCTAAGAGTTGTTAGTACACTCACTGATCACTCTTAGAATCAGTGAGGAGTTAATGAATTTCTAGTAGAATCTCCTTCATTTTTTATCCTCCTGTAAAGTATTTCTCTTTACACCTTTAGTATATAAAAACTACACATAATGTGTAGTCTATTATTAAAATTTTTTTAGCAGTATAATTATATATGTTGGGGGCTTGAAAGCTCTTTTTATTTTTCCTTCAGATAATCAATTACACAGTTCTGCAGCTTTAAGATGCTGTCCTTTGGCTTGCCCAAAGAATAGCCCATACCAAGCTGCCTTTTAGTAACTGGTGATACCGGGATACACAATACGTCGTCAGTTCTTCCTCTAATCATCAGTTCTGACATCATAGAAATACCTAAGCCCCTGGAAACCATTCTGATCAGGGTTTCATCATCTACTTTAGATACTTCCGTATTCATTTCAATATTTAATGGCTTCATTATCTTTTCCACATCAATATCAAACTTGCCATATGGCATTAAGAAAACAGAATTCTTAAAGTTTTTGATTGGAAATGATTTCTTATTTTCTAATGGATAATCCTTTGGCAGGATAGCATACATCTTTTCTTCATATAAAGGAATCCAGTTTAATTTATCATAGTCCTGCTTGGAAGCAAAGATGACATCACACAATCCTTTTTCCAGTAATTCAAATGGTTCTAAGGCATGGTCTACCATCTGCAGTTCAACAGAGACATCGGGACAGATTCTTTTAAAGCGATAAAGGATTTCCGGCATCCAGTGCATGGCAATGGAAGCATATGCAGCGACTTTAATGGTGCTCTTGGCAGAACTCTTTAGTTCGTTGATACTGCTTTCCAATAAGGCATTGGCCTTTAAGCAGTCCTTGATTAAAGGTTCCAGAATCTTACCTTCCTTGGTTAATTCAATACCACTGTGACTTCTTTTTAAAAGGGCAAAGCCCACTTCTTTTTCTAAAGAATCCATCATATGGGTTAGGCCTGATTGGGTATAGCCTACTACTTCAGCAGCCTTAATAAAACTGCCTAAGTCGACAGCTGTCATTAGTATTTCCAGTTTCTTTGAATCCATATTAATAGTATATGACATTTTGTCATACATCTATTAATAATATGCGTTTCTGTTTTGTTTAAATAATTCCTACAATGAATATGTAGCAAGAACTTAATGACTTATAGTCTCCCAAAAATAAAAGGTTAACCTGAGCAGTTAACCTTTTTATATCCCATCTTCTAATCCTGCGATAATAAAGCGGACTTAATGGTCTACAGTTCTTCAAGTATAAAAGGAAGCATATAAATCGGATATAGTTTTAACATTTCAATATTCCCAATATCTTTTTGAGATAGCAATATTTCTTTTGCTGTGTGCATAGAATACTTTTTATTGAATTCTTTTATAGATTCATGCTTACCAAGTCCTGATGATTTCACCTCGATTGGTACTAGTTTAGTTTTTGTAGTCAAAAGAAAGTCAATTTCATAATAATGTGAGCTGCCTTTCTTTTCCCAAGTATGGTAATAGAGCTTTTTATCAGCACTTACAATCATTTGAGCTACAGCATTCTCGTATAAATATCCTAAATCAGCCGAAAGACTGTCGCTTAATAATTTTGCATATACATTTTCATCTGTCTTATCTGATGTATTAAATATCATAGTTGTAAATAATCCGATGTCTGATAAATATAGCTTGAATGTTTTATCATCCCTTGTTTGTGCTAATGCTATACTTGGATTTAATATGTTGTAACATGGCAAAACTGTTTTAGAATCTATTAAGTCATATAAACGTTCAAAATCTTTATCTATTTTCTTTTTACCGGTTGCAGAAGAAATTACATAACTTCTTTTGTCGGTTGCTAATTGTGCTGGAACAGAATCGTACATCCTTCCAATTAGTCCGGCGCTATCGATCTTATAAAAATCGTCTTTATACAATTCGATAATTCCGCGCTTAACTTCATCTATCTCTTCAAAATTCTTTCCTTGTGTATAAGCGGTTACTGCTTGTGGCATTCCTCCAACAGCCATATATATTCTAAAGTCTCTCATCATTTTCCGATTCAAAGCATTTCCAACTGGTTTGCCCAATTGATATAACTCTCTTAAAATATGGAAACTATTATTAGATGTAGCCCACATAAATTCTTCATAATCCATTGGATATATTGGAATTTTTATTTCTTCCGAAGGAATTACAATGTCTTTTATATTCTTTTTTATACTTATTAACGATCCGGTTTCGATATAATCGTACCTTCCATCAGCAACAAGATATTTAATAGCTTGGCGTACTTTAGGCATAAGCTGTATTTCGTCAAAGATGATTACAGATTCTCTATTGTATAAAGTAATCCCTGTTGCAGCTTGCAACCTAAGGAAAAATATATCCAAGTTCGCAATATCATCAAACACCTCAAGAATGTTTTTATTAATATTGGCAAAATCCACTTTTATGTATGATTTATACTCTAGCTTAGCAAACTCTTCAGCTATTGTAGACTTACCAACACGTCTGGCACCTTCTAAAAGTGCTGAATAATTTGGTGCTTTTTTCTCCTTCCATTCTTTTAATTTTTCGAATGCTTTTCTTTTAAACATGTAGTATCACCTCAAACATTATTCTGTTTCTTCAATATTATACTTTTATAATATTACCGTTTCTTCAATAAAACAATAATATATTCCATTTATTCAATATTATAATTAAGAAAATATACCATTTCTTCAAAGTAAACTATTTTTATAGTAACTGTAAGTAATTGAGAACATGAAAAATGGCAGGCTAGACCTGCTATTTTTCTAAACAATATTAAACTGTGTTTCGTGTAGCTTTTTGTATGTTCCATTATCCTTATTCATCAGTTCTGTGTGACTTCCTTCTTCAATGATTTTGCCACCTGAAATAACGATAATGCGATCAGCATTTTTAATAGTACTTAAGCGATGAGCTACAACGATAGTAGTTCTTCCTTCTTTTAAAGAATCAAGAGCTTCCTGAATCATAATTTCTGTTGTGTTATCTAAAGCGGAAGTAGCTTCATCAAGTAATAGAATAGGCGGATTCTTTAAGAATACTCTGGCGATAGATAAACGCTGTTTTTGACCACCAGATAATCTGACACCTCTTTCGCCAACTTCGGTATTAAAGCCATTTGGTAAAGACATGATGTAATCATAAATATTAGCTTTCTTGGCAGCTTCAATAACTTCTGCTTCACTGGCATCAGGTCGACCATAAAGGATGTTGTCATAGAAGCTTCCAGAGAAGAGGAAGACGTCCTGTTGAACAATACCGATATTGTTTCTTAAAGATTCCATGGTAATATCTTCGATATTTGTGCCATCAATACTGATAGAGCCAGAATTAACTTTATAGAAACGTGGAAGTAAATGACAGATAGTTGTTTTACCACCGCCTGATTCACCAACCAGGGCAACTGTACTGCCTTCTTTAACTTTGAAGCTGATGTCATCTAAGACAACTTTTTCTTTTTCATTAGAATAAGCGAAGTTAACATTTTCAAAGACAATGTCGCCATTTAGCTTATCAAAGCTCTTGGCATCTTTTTTGTCTTCTTCAACTGGTCTTTCAATTAAGTCGACAAATCTTTCAAAGCCACCAATGCCTTCTTCCAGCTGTTCAGTAAACTGAACCAATGTGTTGATTGGTGAAATAAACAGGTTGACTGAAACAATAAAAGTTGAGTAGTCACCAAAACTGATTTCACCATTGTACAAGAAGATACCACCAGCAATTAGACAGATGACATTAAAGAAATCAGTTACAAAGCCAGTTGAGGCATGGAAGAGAGCGAAACCAGAGAAATGAATCTTACGGGCTTCAATATATTCCCTGTTAGTCTTTTCAAATTTCTCAGTTTCAATAGTACTGTTTCCAAAAGCCTTGGTAACTCTAATACCGGATACTGAAGACTGGATAGCACTGTTGATAGAGGAAATAGCTTTCTTAGACTTTCTTGAAGCATTGCGCATATAAGCTCGGGACTTAATCGCAATAAGTAATAAGAAAGGAATAGAAGCGAAGGTAATCAAGGCCAGTCTCATATTAATTGATGAAAGATAAACAACCGATAAACCAATCATCAAAGTACAGATGACAATATTCTCAGGACCATGGTGGGCTAATTCAGAGATTTCAAATAAGTCATTAGTCATAGTAGACATGATCTTACCGGTTTCATTTTCATCAAAATAAGTGAAAGGCATGCGCTGTATCTTTTTAAAGACAGCTGAACGCATATCAGCCTGAATGTTTACACCCATCAGATGTCCATAGTACTGAATAAAATATTTTAAGAAGGCCCTGAATATATAAATAAGTAAAAGACTGATACCGAAGATAATAATGAATTTATACTCCTTATTAGGAATATAAACGTTCAACAGTTTTCTGGTCATAATCGGGTACAACATCGCGGTTAAAGACACCAGGAAGGCTGCGAATAAATCGGCTACCAGTAATTTAATATAGGGCTTATAGAATGAAATAAATTTTTTAAACATGTCATAATTTTACACCCAATTGCTTTTCAAATTATCATAGAAGTATGTACAAATTTGGAATAATTTCAACAGCTTCAATCTGTAAAAGGGTGATGGATGCTATAAGACTTACCGGCAATGAAATTGTGGCCATTGCCTCAAGAGATATTGAAAAGGCAAGAGACTTTGCAAGAAGTAATAATATCGAAAAATATTATGGTTCATATGAAGAACTATATCTTGATACAGATATTGATATTGTCTATATACCGGTAATTAATGATCTGCATTTTAAGTGTGCTAAGGAGGCCTTAAGTCATCATAAACACGTCCTGCTGGAAAAGCCTTTTACTTTAAATTCAGAAGATAGCAAGGAACTCTTTGAAATAGCTAAAAAGAATAACTGTTTATTAATGGAGGGTGTTAAAAATGTCTTTACACCATCTTTTAGATTCATTAAAGAGAATCTTAATTTGTTAGGAGATATTGAATCCATTTATTTATGTTTAAGCAGCAGTGAGCCCTTTAAAGAAGAACACTGGATGCATGATTACACAAAAGGAGGAGGCGTCTATGGTGCCTCTTCGCCGTATGTTTATCATTTCCTGTTTAATTTATTTTCTGACAGAATAAGTAATCTAAATGGAACAGCTGTCTTTGCGGATATGGGCGGTGATAAGGAGTGTGATTTTACTTTTGAAGTAGATGGAATAAAAGTTCATTCCTTTATCAGTTCTATTAGTAAAATCGATAATAAATCTATTATCAAAGGTAAAAATGCTGTAATGGAAATCGATACCTTCTGGCGCAGCCATCATGTGACTATTTATAAAGATAATAATCTTCTTAAAGAGTTTAATGATGAAGGCAATGAGTTTATCTATGAGATAGAACATTTTATTGAATGTTTAAACAATAAACAGATTGTATCTGATGTAGTTACAGCTGATAATTCCATCAAAGAAAGTGAACTTATTGAAGAGCTTTATACCAAGTGGAATAAGGTAAATAGATAAAACGGGGCAAAATTGCTCCTTTTTTAGTTAAATAACGGGGCAAAATGTTATATGATATGTTTAGGAGAACTGAAATATGTTTAGAAAAGACTCGATAATAATAAGAGAATGGATAAATAATTCAAACAAAGCATTGTTGGTGACGGGCGCAAGGCAGATAGGTAAAACGTGGCTGATTAGAAACGAAATTGCAAATAGTGGATTTAAGAAGTTTGAAATAAACTTTATTGATCAACCAGATATGGTTAATTATCTTAACGCAAATATAAGCGCGGAAGATTTTTTAATCAGATTAAAAATGATAATGCCATCAGAGTATAAACCGCATGAAACAATTGTATTTTTTGATGAAATCCAAAAATGCCCTGAAATAGTAACTAAAATCAAATTTTTAGTTGATGAAGGAAGCTATCGTTATGTGATGAGTGGTTCATTGCTGGGGGTTGAACTTAAAGGTATAGCCTCTGTTCCGGTTGGATATTTATCAATTCTAAAAATGTATCCAATGGATTTTGAAGAATTTATGATTGCTAATGGTGTTTCAAACACAACATTGGATATTTTGAAAGAAAAATTCAAAAGTTTAATTCCAATTGATGAACTTGTTCATCAAAAATTGCTTTCAATATTTTTTGTGTATCTAATAGTTGGCGGAATGCCTGACGCAGTAAAGAAATATATAGAAACCAAAGATATCCGAGAAGTAGATAGGATTCAAAAGGATATAGTCGAACTGTATAAAGAAGACTTTTCACAATACGAGAACGAAGACAAAAAATTAAAAATAAAATCAATATATGAGATTATTCCGGCAGAATTGAATAAGCAAAATAAAAAGTTTGTCTTTACGATGCTGAATAAAGAACTTAAATTTGATAGATATGAAAACAGTTTTTTATGGTTGAAAGATGCCGGTGTGGCGATTCCTGTGTATAATGTTGAAAATCCTAAAAAACCGTTGTTTATCAGTAAAAGCAGCAACGTATTCAGATTATTTTCAAGCGACACGGGATTGCTTACAAGCGCATATCCTGTGGAAACAAAAATTGAACTAATCAATAAAAATTCCGAAGTTAATAATGGCGCTCATTTTGAAAATGCGCTTGCACAACAATTGTTGGCTAATGGTCTAGAACCTTATTTCTGTAAGAAAAAGAATCTTGGTGAATTGGATTTCTTGATTGAGCTGAATGGCAAAGTAGTGCCAATAGAAGTTAAGTCTGGTAAAAATTATAAGTCACACAAATCTTTAAATAACTATATGGAAGTATCCGACTATAATTTTGATATTGCTTATGTGTTTTCGACACATAATATTGAAAAAGAAGAGAATATTGTTTATCTTCCAATATACATGAGCTATCTTTTAAAAGAACAAAAAATGGATAGTCTTGTTGTAAATATAGATTTATCTGGACTATAGAAACAAAACCCTATGAATTGCGTATTCATAGGGTGTTTATTATTTACCATCTTTATTTGCTTTAGTGATGTCTTCAAATAGGGGTGTTGGATATTTGGAGTCAAAGCAGGCCATGCATAAATCAGAGGCACCGACTGCTTTTAGTAAGCCTTCTTTTGAAAGGAAGCCCAAAGAATCGGCACCAATTATTTCCCTTACTTTTTCAACACTGTTTCCAGCAGAAATCAGTTCTTCATATGTGGAAGTATCAACGCCATAGAAACAAGGAGCAATCATTTCCGGAGAAGCGATACGCATATGTACTTCTTTGGCACCGTGTTCTCTTAGCATCTGTACAATCTGCCTTGAAGTTGTTCCTCTGACGATAGAGTCATCAATTACGACCACTCTTTTATCTTTTACTACTGATCTGATTGGTGAAAGTTTCATCTTTACACCACGTTCTCTTAATTCCTGGGAAGGTTCAATGAAGGTACGACCCATATACTTGTTTTTGATAAGACCAGTTTCAAGTGGCAAACCACTTACTTCTGAATAACCATTGGCGGCTGATAGTGATGAATCGGGAACACCAATTACGATATCGGCAACGCATGGACATTCCTTAGCGAGTTGTCTTCCAGCAGCCTTTCTTGATAAATGGATATTAATACCATTAATATCCGAATCAGGTCGAGAGAAATAGATATATTCCATGGCACACATCTTATTTAATCTTTCTTCTTGATAGAAAGAAGATTCAATGCCTTCGCTTGTTATTTTGATTAATTCACCAGGTTTAATATCTCTGATAAATTCAGCACCAATCACATCAAAGGCACAGGTTTCAGAGGCTACCACATAGCCATCACCCATCTTTCCTAAAGAAAGAGGTCTTAAACCATAGCGGTCTCTCATAGCGTATAGCTTGTCTTTGGTTAATACCAGGAAAGCAAAGCCACCTTCAAGCTGTCTGCAGGCTTCAAGCAGGGCATCGGTTCTTTTGCCATAAGCTCTTTTAGTTATTAAATGGGCCAGTATTTCGGAATCTGATGTGGATTGAAAGATAGAGCCGGCCTTCTCAAACATTTCTCTTAATAGTCTTGAGTTAACGATATTGCCATTATGACAAAGGGCAAAGTCGCCAGTTGAATGATAATAAAGAAATGGCTGAATATTGGAGTGGTTGCTGCCACCACAAGTTGCATATCTTACATGTCCAATTGCATTATTGCCAACTAATCTATCGAGTTGTTTCTGATCAAATACTTCTTTAACCAGACCAAGGTTACGGTGTCCTCTTAGTGTTTCACCATCAGAAGCGACAATACCACAGCCTTCCTGACCTCTGTGTTGCATAGCGTGTAAGGCATAGTAACTTAGTTCTGCTGCGTGTTTGGCATTAAAAACACCAAAGACACCACACTCTTCATGAATTTCACAAGTCATTTTAATTCCTCCCTTTGAAATGACGATAAAAGATATGGCAGAAACCATATCTTTAAAATTTATTCAACATCCTGTAAAGCTTTAAAATCTTCTTCACCAGTTCTTACTTTTACAACTTTTTCAACATCATAAACGAAGATCTTGCCATCACCGATATGACCGGTGTATAGAGTCTTTTTAACAGTATCAATTAAGACATCAACTGGGATAGTAGATACTACAACATCAATCTGTACCTTTGGTAATAGAGTTGCATCAAGTTCGACACCACGGTATTTTTCACCAGATCCTTTCTGGATACCGCAGCCCATTACCTGAGTTACGGTCATACCAGTTACACCCAAGTCATTTAATGCCTGACGTAGTTTATCGTATTTAGATAAACGGGTAATGATGGTAACTTTATGCATACCGCTGACTTTCTTGCTTGAATAGTCTTTAACTTCAACAATTGGTGTTTCCTTAACAACTGAAGCTTCGCCGCTGCCAAGTTCTGTCTTATCATTGATGTCCATAATCTGTGATGTAGCATCCATGATAGAGAAACCGGCATAAGCGCTTGATAGACCATGTTCACAAGAATCAAGACCAATTAATTCTTCTTCTCTACTTACTCTTAGGCCAAATACTTTCTTTATAAAAATAAATGTAACAGTAATAGTTACAGCAGCCCAAGACATTACACTTAAAAGACCTAATAACTGAATGCCAAGAAGTTTGAAACCACCGCCATAGAATAGACCTTTCATTAGGGTTCCATTTGCATCGGCTATTGCGTAGCTTGGAGCACTAGGTGTAGCAAACAGACCAACCGCAATAGTTCCCCAGATACCATTCATAAAGTGAACAGCTACAGCACCTACGGGGTCGTCGATATGTAATTTGTAATCTAATAGCCATACACCAAAGCAGACTAGTAAGCCTGCGACAATGCCGATAACGATTGCCCCAAAACAATCTGTTACATCACACGGTGCGGTAATGGCTACAAGTCCTGCCAATGAGGCATTTAGACACATAGAAACATCAGGTTTTCCGTATCTGATCCAGGTAAAAATCATGCAGACAACAGTTGCGATAGATGGGGCAACAGTTGTGGTTAGAAATACTGAGCCTAACTGATAGACATCGGTGCAGGCAGCACCATTAAAGCCATACCAGCCAAACCAGAGAATGAAACAACCCAGACAGCCAATAGCGATATTGTGTCCTGGAATAGCATTTACTTTAGTTATAGAGCCATCGTTGGCGTATGAGAATTTGCCAATACGCGGTCCAAGAATTTTTGCACCAATTAATGCGCAGGTTCCACCGACCATGTGAATAGCACATGAGCCAGCAAAATCATGGAAGCCGATTTGGGCAAGCCAACCACCGCCCCAGATCCAGTGTGCTTCGATGGGGTAAATTAAAGCAGATATAATTGCTGAATAGACACAATAAGATAAGAACTTAGTTCTTTCAGCCATAGCGCCAGATACAATTGTGGCGGTAGTTGCACAGAATACAAGGTTGAAGACAAAGTTTGAAAAATCAAAGCCTTCATAAGCGGTAAAGATATCCAGACCAGGTTTACCAATCAGGCCGAATAAATCTTCACCTAATAAAAATGAGAATCCAATCAGAATAAAGACAACACAACCAATACAGAAATCCATCAGATTCTTCATCAAGATATTGCCGGTATTCTTAGCTCTGGTAAAGCCGGCTTCAACCATTGCAAAGCCTGCTTGAATAAAGAATACGAGGGCAGCTCCTATTAAAAACCAAACACCGAATACCACAGCGTTAACTTCACTTAATACATCCATAATTATTTTCTCCTTCTAAAATTTGTGTTTCATAAAACAAGGACGATTTGGTGGATGTTCATATATAAAAGACAACATAAAAAGCACCTCCGTTTTTAGTTACTCATCCTATCGATCAGGACGAACGACTAAATCCGCGGTGCCACCTGT
>JAUNCS010000065.1 GCA_030526485.1 Erysipelotrichaceae bacterium
GATTATCCGAGAAGAATCATTATTCGAGAAGTATTGCTTAAAAGCTGATTTTTACTGAACTTCTGACAATTCTTCTCGAATAATATTATACTATCTTTTTAAAAAATCAGGTATTTCATCTGTTGCCTTCTTAATTTCAATCTTATTTCCAAACCAAGTATCATTCCATTCTTTCAGTTTTCTATCAACCGAATCTTGCGACATTTCAGCATATATCTGTGTTGTTTGCACTGATACATGTCCCAAAATATTTTTAATAGTCACGATATCTACTCCAGCCTCCAGCAAATGACATGCTGTGCTATGTCTCATAGAGTGGGGTGAATAATTATCGTCTAAGAACATATCCGGATACTTCTCTTTGGCAATAGTGACATACTTTTTGTAGATTTCTTCAATACAGGATACCGTCATTTGCTCATGAGTTTGACTTGAAAAAACATGTCTATCCGGATGCCTGTCAATATGTCTATGTTTAATATAATTCTGAACTATTTTCGCCAAGGATAAAGAAATCCCGACTTGCCGGGTTTTCGAGCCCTTCCCGACCAAAGTAACTGATGCAGTTCTATTATTAATTCGCAAATCAGCAACCGTGAAATCACATGTTTCTTGTGCTCTTGCGCCTGTAGCATACATGAATGAGAGTAAAACTTTGTCTCTTAAGCCAGTTTCATATGTTTCATCAGGAAGATCTAATAGTATTTTTATCTCTTCTCTTGAAAATACAGATCTTGGTTTATTCTGTCCCTTCTTTACTGGAATTTTTATTATTGCACTTCTAAAAACAAATGCCGCATCGAAATCTCTATTTTGTGCATACTCCGAAAATGCAGAAAGTGCAGATAATCTTTGATTCCTTGTAGAGGCTTTACATTGTCTGTCTGTTTCTATCCAGCCAAAGAACTCTAGCAGTGTATCATAGGTTAATGCAGAAAACTTGATGTCTTCAGCATTCGTTTTCTTAACATCCAACATAAAGCGAAGCAATAGTAAAAAGCTTTGTTTGTATGATTTTATTGTGTTCTGACTAAGCCCTCGACTGTATGGTAAATATGTCTCAAAATAATCTTCCAGTAAAGTCATAAAATCATTCTTTCGCCTACTCATCAAAGTTCACCTCCGGGAATAAATCTCCAGAATAATCCTCAAATTTTGTTAGAGTATCCTCAAAATAATCTCCACTGTATTTAAGATATTTTTCAGTTTCATAAAGGCTATCATGTCCTAAGTAGGTTGATAAATATGGAACCGATTCACATGCTTTTATCCCATACCGCTCATTTTTATCAAATGATCTTATAGCAAAAGAATGTCTAAAGCAATGTAGGCAAGCACCACGACCATTCTTGATACTGTTTTTATTGCCGATATCTGCTTTCTTTCGTATAATTCTATAATAATTTTCAACACTGTTTGCAGAAACATGGCTATATCTATCTTCGGCAGGAAACAGGTAAGCTTCGGAATCATTTAGTATTCCCATAGCTACACAATATCGATAAATGATTTCCGATAATTCTTCTTCGTAAGGAACCACTCTTTGTTTATATTTCTTAGTAACACGAAGAATAATTAGATTCCTTCTAAAATCCACATCGCCCACTTTAATATTTAGTGTTTCACCAACACGCAGACCGCAACAGAAGAGTAAACGCAGAATCAATGGCATTTCTTTTTCAATAAGAACATTTTTTACTGCCTTTGATACTGTTAACGAATCGGCAGCTTCAAATATTTTTTCTATATCCTTATCTGAATAAAGATATGGAACATAAGTATCTTTTGTTCTTACTGTTCTAGGAATAAAACAAGGATACCCACAGTCAATTAGGTAAAGTAGAAGCTGTCTTATATAATGCACATGCAGGCTGGATGTATTTACTGAAATACTAGTGCTAACTTCTTTAATCCAGTCTTCAATAACTGATTCTGAGATTTTCTTTTCAGTATGGTTAATCCTACAAAGATATTCATCAAAGAGAGTTATGGTTCTTTTATAATGTCTATATGCTTCGCTGGTTAGTTCAACTTCCCTAATCGAGAGGTGTGTTCTTATTTCATCGCAGAAAACCGACCTATACTCTGACATCCTATTTCACCTCCCCATAGAGGAAAGCATAAAATTTATTAGTTGGTACTGGCGGAGTAAGACTGTATCTTCTAAGCTTTTCTACATCTATTCGTGCATAATGCTTAATTGCATTATTGGAACTGTGCCCTAATACTTTTCTTACAGTTTCATATGAAATATCATCATTAACCATTGAACTGGCTAATGATGACCTGAGTACATGCGGGCCACATTTACGTTTTCCAGGATCAATTCCTGCAAGTGTTATATATTTCTTAAGGGCTCTTCTAAGTGTTGAAGTAGTCACAGCACGATAAGGAGCTTTAACAGTAATAAACAATTGTTCTATAGGCGAAAAGAGTCTAAACGATAAATAGTCTTCAATCGCTGATTTAACCTCCTTAATCAGTGGAAGATGCAGGATCTTTCCTGTCTTCTCCTGAATTATATTCAATTCATTTTTTTTACTAACATCCTCAATCCTTAGATTTACGATATCCCCCGAACGCATTCCCATTCTTGACGCAAGAAGAATCATTGCGTAATCACGTTTCCCTAATACCGTACTAGTATCAACTGCTTCTTCAATCTTCTTTACTTCTTCAATAGAATATACACTTGGTATAACATAAGGCTTACTATAATGAGGGACGATTGTAGAATAATCAGATTTAACAATTTCAAACTCTGATAAATACTTTAAAAAGACTCTGATTTCGCCCCAAAGATTATGATCTGTAATCTTTACGCATGCAGAAGTAATAAATGCAGGTGACAGATGTTCAAGAGAACAACATCCTATAGCAGATAATTCAGACAAAAACCACGAAATGGCATATCTTTTGTTCTTAATGGTTCTGATAGCATGTGCAGTTTTATTCGCCCAGCTGCAATATCTATCAACTGTTTCAAAAAACTCATCTGATAAATAAAAGTGCTTTCCTTTATCTGAATGCACATCGTGCCAGACATTATCCATTATGTCATTTAGCCTATATATCACTGTCCTTATTGATCTGTAATATTTATTATCTCCTTGTCTGCTATAATACTCTTGTAAAAGTTTCATCCCTCCTTCGTTGCTATAGCTTTCATATCCATTTTCTTTTAGCTTTGCAAAGATACCGTGACATTGATACCTATATCCGTTAATGGTTACAGGCGTGCAGCCACGTTCTTTCAGCCTCTTTAAAAGTTCGACTTCAAGTTCCTCAAATGAATAGTTACGTTCTTGCATAATTAGCAATACCTCCTTATTGTAGTTTTACAATAAGGATATATTAATTATTATTATTCGAGAAGAATTTTCCAAAGCTCAGTAAACATCAGCTTTTAAGCAATACTTCTCGAATAATGATTCTTCTCGGATAATCGGTGT
>JAUNCS010000003.1 GCA_030526485.1 Erysipelotrichaceae bacterium
TTTATGTGAATCAAGCACGTCGCCGGTTTGAAAGCTCTCGTATGAGAGCTTTTTTTTGATTACGGGATATATTTAAAATATTTCTTGAAAAACGTAATAAAAATATTGAAATTAATTCAATTTGTAACAACTTTGTTACGTTAGTCGTTATATTATATAAGAGCAAAAGTCTTTGCGCTTTTTTCGTAATATCTAAGTATAAGGGGGAAAATACTTATGAATAAATTGTTTAATAAGACATTCAGTATCCTGATCAGTATTCTGATTGCGTTTGAATGCATAGGATTTAACTCAAATCCAGTATTTGCGGATACACCAGACATTAGCTGCGCCAATGTAACATATGGCCAGACTTTTAGTCCGCAATTGAACGTTGAAGATGTTGATTCAATCGACGATTGGCTCTATACCCAAAAAGTTGATGCTGATACTATTTGGAAGACTTTAGATAGTCCACTACCTGTTGGTAAATACTATATAGGTGTTTTCTATTTTGATAAAAATGGAGAATTTAAAGAAATAGCTAATGATAAGTATCCTGTTGAGGTTTTACCAGCTACGATAGCTTCCCCAAGTGAAGTAGTTTTTGATAGTTCTTCACTAACTGTTAATTGGACTTCCCCTACCAAAACAACTGATAATGCTAATCTTGATGAAGATGCGATTGAAAAATTTGTCGTAACCTTGATTAAGCCCGACAATGTAAAAGAATATTTTGATGCCCTTTCTAATGAAACTTCTTATACATTTGGATTAGATAAATTCAATAAAGAAGGTGAATATAAAGTTTCTGTTCAAGCTATTAATGGTAACGACTCTTACAAGCCATCTGGCGCTACTGAATCGAATGCTATTTATGCTTCAAAGGTAAATATAAGCTCTCTAACCGGTGTTAATAGTTTCTCAATAAATGATCTATCTACTAGTCAAATCGTGCTTATTGCTGGCAATTCAAGCTCTAAAGCTACTGTTAAAGTTAACAAGTCTGTTGGATATCCTGGAGATGTTATTTGGAGCAATAATACCGATTTAACAGTAAATAAAGTTGATTCTGATGATACAGAAGCAACTTATACAATTAACGTTAATGGTTCATATACTGATCCGCTGTTAAATGTAACTATCAGTGGTACAGATAATCAAAAACCAAGCATTACAGATTACGCGGTTGTTGGTACAAACAATCAAACTTTAGAAGCGACTGCAACCGATGAAGGTTCTGGTGTTAAAGAATACTTATTTACAACTTCTACAAGTGTAGATGGTACTGAAAGCGGCTGGCAGGTATCAAATGCCTTTAAACCTACTTCTGAAGGAACATACTATGTCTATGTTAAAGATAACAAGGGCAATATAGCTTCAAGTGCTGATGCTACTTTAACAAACATTTCATATGGTGTAAAAGCTATTACATATCATAACTATAACGGTACACAAACCACAGTAGATTATCGTATTGGTGAAGGTACATATAATGTTCTAGGTACATCAAGAACAGGTTATTTATTTGACGGATGGTACACTAACTCAGCACTAACTGGCGAAACTGTATCTTCAACTGAAAGCTTAGATTTGGATGTTGTAGAACTATGGGCTAAATGGACTCCACTTAACGCCAATATAACAAACACAAGTGGTTATGGAACTACTGATAGTCCAGAAGTATATGATGGCGAAACTCATGATATTTCTGTTACATTAAATAAT
Source organism: Erysipelotrichaceae bacterium (assembly GCA_030526485.1). Classification (GTDB taxonomy): domain Bacteria; phylum Bacillota_I; class Bacilli_A; order Erysipelotrichales; family Erysipelotrichaceae; genus Colivicinus. Next base: position 1,708 of record JAUNCS010000003.1, read on the forward strand.
CCAGGTGGTACTTTTGAATATCAGTGGATGAAACTTGAGAGCGGTACATATGTTGATATACCTGGTGCAATCAATTCAACTTATGCAGTAAGAAATGTCTCTGATAGCGGAAAATATAAGGTAAAGATTACATATAGTATTGAAGGGCTTGATCCAGCATTAATTACTTCTGATGAAATTGAAGTTAATATTAGTCCTGCACCATTAATAGTAGTTGTTGATAGAAAAGATATTAACTACTTAGATACTGCTCCTTCTTATACATTTTGTTTATGATAGTTTGGTTGGTACAGATACTGATTCTGATATAACCGAGGGTGTTTTAGAATGCTCTTATCAGCAAGGTAACGCAAATGGTCAATATGATATCACTGCTTCAGGATTCTCAAGTCCTAATTACACAATTTCTTATACTCAGAATAAATTATATGTTTCTAAGTTAAACAGTTCTGTTCTAGATATTGAATTTGTAAATACACCAAATTTCACATATGACGGAACAGCTAAAACTCCTGAGGTTGTAGTTAAACACAATGGCAACGAGTTAACTTTTGATACAGACTATACTATTGAATACTTATACAATACGGAAGCTGGTGTGGATACAGCGAAAGTTAAATTCTCTTTTGTAAACTTTGATGGAGAAAGAGAACTAACCTTTAGTATTGCCAAAAAGGAAGAAACACCTGTAATTTCAATTGCTGAAGATGGCCAAAAATATAAAGGTGTGCCATTTAATGTTGCGGTAAGCGGAATTGAGAGTGATGGCGAAAAAACTTTCTTCTATCAGAAGAATGAAGGTGGAACTTGGGCCGACTTAAGCGAAGCTCCTAAGGATGCTGGTACATATCGAGTAAGAGTAGATATTGCTGCTACAGATAATTACGCAGCTTATGTTTCGGGAGATAAAGATTTTGTTGAATACACAATTAATCAACGAGTAATCAATATCAGCAGCGGAAGTAAGTCATGGGAATACGATGGTGGTAGGCATAGCTTCCAGGAATACACAATCACAGGAGATGATTTTGTAACTGGTGATGGTTTTAAAAATATAATTGTTAACACTACCGTTACAAACGTGGAAGATACCGCAGACGGTAATAACGCAATTGAATATCATTTCACTAGCGTTACAAATAGCGAAAACTATGATGTTAGATTGAGTCCTGGTACTTTAACCATTACTACAAAGAGGCTTGCAACACCAAGTTCTCTTTCATGGAGAGCTACTAAGTCTTCTGAAGCTCATTGGGCTGCTGTTCATGTAACAAATCAAACAGTTCTATATGATGTTTATTTATATAGAAAAGGCGGTGGCAGTGAAGCAACCCCTATAGCTACAGCTACTGATGTGTCATCTACTAGCGTTGATTTTAGAAACGCTATGATTAGCGATAGCGAAACAAACGGCCCAGGTGCTTACTATTTCAAAGTTGTTGCGAAAATACCGGGAAATACAAACTTTGAAAATAGCTATTCTGCTAAAGCAGACGTATATACATACACTGCCAAGATCACTGTAACAAAAGGCGATGATGGTATTGGAACAGTTAGCCCTGGCGACCCTTTCTATTTGATGAAAGGTGAATCACAAGAAGTAAATGCGACAAAATTTGATAATTACGACTGGGATAATAATAGCCCAGTATGGACAACAAACGATAATTCAATAAGAATTGGTGAACCATACAGTACAACGGGTACAACCATTTATCTAGATGAATTAAATTCTGCAAAAGAAATAACTGTAACAGCGCATACTTTAGATACAGATCCGGAGATTGAATACTTTAAACCTGTCTTCTCAAGTGATAGACAGAGCTTTAAAATGTCTTTCAAGGCTACTGATGCTGTTGGCATCAAGGAATACGCAATCACAAAGGGTGTAACCGATCAGAACAATGTAAACAATTGGGTAGCGGTTACTCCAGTTACAATATTAGAAATTTCTGATATCGGCGATTATACAGGTGCAGATCAAAAAGGTACTTACACTTTATGGGTAAAGGACACTAAGAACAATGTGGTGTCTGCTAATGCTGATGTATATAAGATTACATTTGATGGCAATGGCGCAAACGATTCTACGCTAATGGAAAATGACTGGTTCTACAAAACTAGTGATGAAACTGTAATTGTGACTCTTCCAGCTAACAAGTATGAAAAAACCGGTTATGATTTTGCAATGTGGTCTGGTAATACAGGTTCATATTCAGATAGAGGAGTCTTTACTGCTAATTCAGATGATACTTTAAAAGCTCAATGGGAAATTGTAAAAGTAACATATTGGGTTAAAGGATATATCGCGGATCCAAATGACCCTACTAAGTATGCAGAATACAAATCAACCAAATATCAAATTCAAAAAGGTTCTAGAGTAAGTGCTCAAAATCATAAAAATTACCTTGAATTGGAAGGTGTTGTTTTTGATGCGGAAAAATCAGGTAATACTGTTTACACAATAAATAACAATAATGAAGTAACCATTGAAGTTTACTATAAAAGAAATGGTTTAACTGTAACTTATAAATATCAGGATGTTGATGAAACAACATGGACCGATTACGGAACACAAACTTATAGTTATGGCCAAAAATTTAATATGAAAGAACCACCAGTAAGAAGTGGTTATACGTTTGTTGGCTGGTCATATGGTGAAGCTGGTAAATTACCAGAAACTATGCCTAATAAGGATATTACTGTAACTGGTTACTATGTTGAAAGCAGTAGCATTTATACTAAACGTTATTTCTTTGAAAATATCGATGATGGTAAGTTTACTGAAAATGAAAATTATAAGGTGATGGAAGACACCTCTTATGGTAAGAAATATACTTTTGAACGTATTGATCAGTCTAAATTTGATGGTTTCTATCTAAGTGGTATGACAACAGGTGTTCCAAATGATACAGCTGAGGGTGCTACTAGCCCAGTTACTTTAGAAATTGGAACTGATAACAACTATGTGAATTTCTATTATAGAAGAACAGCTCCATATATTACTCAATATGTGTACAAGGATAACAAGCTTGTATCTAATAAGACTTTGAGTGATAACAGTATAAAATATGGCACCGTCATCACAAGCGCTGAAATGAAAGAATACCTTGAAAAGGCTAAAGAAGGTGTAATAATCCCTGATGGTTACGTATTATCTGTAGAGATTATTGGTGTTGATTGGGAAGAAACAGATGATTTCGACATCACAATGCCGGATGTTTCGATTCGTTTTGAAGTGCATTTAAACCCTAAGAGTTCTTCTGTTTTTAAGATTGAAACTTATTTCCAAAATGCAAATTTATCATATCCTAGCGATCCAAATCAAACTTTGGAATATTTTGGATACACAAATGAAAATGTAAGTGTTATTGAATCAGCTGGCATATCAAGCAAGACTGAAGTTGCATCAGGCGACTTGATCAAAACATTTAATAGCAGTACACACGACTTGTATGAAATAGATACTGAAAATTCAAACAATAAATTAAGTGATACCGTGTTAAGCAATGGTAATACTGTATTAAAGGTTTATTTTAGACGTAAGATTAAAACTACTAAGATTTCTTTCTATGAAATAGATAGTACAGGCAAACAAACAGAACTAAAAGAACTGGAAATGAATCCTAGTGCTGTTTGGGGTAGTGCTTATACTCAAGACATTTATGATGAAATTCTAAGCAAATTTGGTTTCAATGGAACAGACAACCCTGAGGGTTATTGCGCACAGGGCTATTTAATTTCATATTCTGGATACTACTATTCAGGTGATAGTGGACACTGGCCAAATTCTAAGTTTACAACCGTTAAGCAACTTACAGATTTGAAAGACAGCGCTAAATTACCTAGCGGAACTATGCAATTTGGTGAAGTTAATAACGGTTTGAATGCAGGTAATAGACTATACATTTACTTTACTAAGCCTGTAAGAGATGAAAACATACGTTATGTAACTGTTAAAGAAAATAAGGTTGATGTAATTGAAAAAGATGGTAAAAATGCTTTAAGTTCAGTTGAGAACATTATTCCGGTAGTTCATAAGGAAACTATTGATGGTGTTGAAAGAGAATTTGGCATTCGAATAACTAATGAAAAGGATATCTTTAATTCAACTTATAAATCAGGTACAACAAATGATCTGTATCCTGTTTTAAATGTAATCAATGGCACATATACCAAAGGAAACCTTAAAACTGAAGATGGTTGGAAAGAGATAACAATCAGTGGTGTTAAATGCTATTACAATGACTCCGATAATGATTTAAAGGACTACTTATATATAGCAAATCCTAGCAATCCATATTACCCTGGAAATTACTATGGCGCTTCTTTTGAAACAAATTATCCAGGTTATGACCAGATTAACAAAACTATTGCTGAATATGCAGCGAAGTTAAATCCTGAAAATTACCCACGTGTCAATAATAGAAGTACAGCTGGTGTTTGGAAAGATTCTGATTCACATAACGTGATTGTTACATACACAGATGATATCGACTGGACAAAGTATGCGCGTGTTAATTATCGTATTGGTACTACAATACCTTATTCTGTAATTGTTTCTAAGCAAGACGGTGACATGTATACTGCTAAAGATCCTGCAGGAAAGTACCCTGAGGAAGAAGGCAGAGTTGTTGTTTGGTATGAAGATAATAAGTTCACTAAACCAATGAACACTTCAGAAAATCACTACACCGCTAAGACTCAAACCAATTTCTATGGCCGTTATGAAAAGAAGGCTATTTACTATAATGAATATCAATATTATGAATTAAGTAAACCTATTACATATGGTGAGGACACTTATAATTCATATCTTGATGAAATTGATTTGGAACTTCTTGTAGCAAATGGAACTCTAGAAAAGACCGAAAGCACCGGAAGCATTCGACTTTTAGACGAATTTAAGAGGAATAAAGATTTCGCAACAAGTTCTGTTACATACACTACAAACGATATATATATATATATAAAGAAGTAGTAGCTAAAAAATTTAGTAGACCTCAATACGTAGAATACTCAGTAAGTACATACTGGTATACTGCTCCTGAAGGTTTTGCTTACGATAGAAATGCTAACAATAACTTCTCGGAATATCTATTTGATCAGAATGATTATGAAGTGAATCTATCAACTCATTACAAGCGTTTAGATCATGAAGTAACTTTCTATAAGGATAAAGTTGATTTAAGACCAATTAATATTGATAAGTTTGCTTATGGTAAATGGTTTAGTACTGTTGAGCCGAAGAGAGATGGTTATATATTTGCTGGTTGGGAATTCCACAAGGCTTCAGATAATTCGTTAGTTAACCTTGACCAGGAAGGTACTTTGTTCAAGTACAAAATGGCAAATTGTGATCTTAAGGCTTACGCTACTTGGACTCCTAAGACATTAAATGTAACTGTTACTTCTTATTATCAGAATTCCAAGGGTACTTACGATAAGATTAAGGTTGATAATATTCAAACATTTATTAATGGCACAAACCCTAAACCCGCAGATGGTATTTACAAGAGTGGCGAAAGGGTAATAGCTAAAGATTTAGGTAATGTTATTGAATTCTTTGATGAAGATGGCTTGCTGATAGCAAGACGTTTTGATGTTGCGTACGAAACAGATACAGCTATTGAATTAGACGAGTTTACGGATACAACAGATTATCTGGACTATGCATTTGAATATCAGATTATCACAACAAGCCTGGAATTAAAGACTATCAAGGCTACTGATAGCGAAACATCATACAAATGGGCTCCTAACATTGAAAATATTGAGTGTTTCTATACTGTTCCTTATTACAAGATCAGTGTTGATTCATATGCAAGTGATGGATTAGACTCTCCAGCGGCTTTATCTGGTGGAGACATGGAATACTGCTATGGCGTCAAAGCAAAACTAAATGTATCTGTTCCAACTGGCTATGAATTTGTTGGCTGGTATAAGGAAGAAAGCTTCGGTGCTGATAAGAAACTTAAGGATAAAACAGAAGCTCCTTTATCAACTAGCAAGAGTTTCAACCCTGATGTAACAAAAGATCAGAAGTATATTGCTTATGTACAACCTGAAAAAGTTGAACTAAATGCGGATGTAAAAATCGAAGGTGCTACAAACCTGGAATTTGGTTATGCAAGCAATCAAACAGCTGTGCTAAAAGTTAAAGCTGAACCAAATGAAGGAAGCTATATTTCTGCATATCAGTGGTATCTAAAAGAAAATGGTGTACTAACACCTATTACTGATAATGGTGCTACTACAGCTCAGTATCGTTTCCCTGTTCAGATGAATGTTGGTACATACGAATATGTATGTAAAGTAACTGCAACCAGAACCGATAATGGCAGATCTATTGAAAAAGAATCAGAGCCATTTACAGTTACCGTTACTCCAATCGATATTGAATTTAATGCAATTCCTTACGATGGTGTTTACGATAAGAATGAACATTCAATCGTTGTAAATATCAATTCAAGCAATCTGACTCCAGATGATTATGATATTTACTATTCATATACAGAATTTGATCAAACTAAGTTAAATGATAAGGAATATATTGCGGGCAGCAAGGAACTTATTAAGGAATCTAATGTTAATGTTGATAACTTAACTGATAATAACGTAGTTCCATATACTGTATATTTCTATATCAAATCAAAAACAAATAATTACAACTCAATGGCTGGAAGCACCACTATTACAATCAGGCCAAAGGTATTAAGCTTTGAATTAGAAAATAAGGCAACTATTTCAAAGACTTATGATGGTAAAACTGATGTTAATGATACAGATTTAAAAACAATTGAACAAAAGAATAATTATAAGATTGGCGGTTTGATTGGATCTGATGACATCAATAATTTCGATTTAAAGATTAATAGTGCAAGTTTTGATAGTGCCGAAGTCTTAAAAGCTAGTTCGGTAACATTAAAAGGTATCATTCTAACAGAATCAGATGGTACAAGAAATAACAACTACCGTTTTGGTGAAAGTAATTATGTTGAAGTTACTATTTCAGCATCGATTAATCCATATCCATTAAATGTGACATGGGTACCAGATGATGGAATTCTATACTATGATGGCACAAAGAAAATGCCTATTGGTTCTTTAAATATCGAAGATGGCAGTGTAGCTAAAACGGAAGGTGTACAGTTAGAATTGACTGGTGCACAAACCAATGCTGGTGATAATTATTTAGCTGTAGCTACTCTAAAATCAGATAATACTGCATTTAAAGACAGTAACTACCAGTTAAATAATGGTACTAAGAACTTCGAAATTAAAGAACAAAAAGTTACTATCAGCTGCGTAGCAAATACTGTAACTTATGATGGTAATCCACACACACTAAACATTACAAAGACAGGATTAGATGGTTATGATGTAACAGTTAAAACTGATAAGTCAGAAACAAATGCTGGAACTTATACAATTACTCCAGATGCTTCTTCTGTTGTAATCAAAAAGAACGGTGTAGATTTAACAGAAAACTTTGATGTTGAAGTTGTATCTGCAACATTAACAATTAACAAAAAACCAATTTCATTCTCTGGTGTTGAAGTTAATGATAAGACTTATGATGGTACTGCAAATGCTTTAACATACGACTTTAGTAATCTGACATATGGCGCTGGCGATATTGTTGGTGATGATGAGGTTTATGTTAATAAGATTGAGGCTAAGTTTGTAGACAAAGATAATAAAGAAACAGCAGATGCTGGTAAATGGAGAGTTGATTTCACTAATGTTGAATTAGGCGGTAAAGATAAGGATAACTATGTTCTTGATTTAGCGCAAAAGTCATATCAGACAAGTGATCCGGAAGCTAATATTCTAAAGAAACAGCTTCGTGTTTCAACAAACAATATGATTACTGATGATAAAGCTGCAACTTATGGTGATGCAGCAAATAGTGTACAGTTTGGTGTAACATATGCGTCTGAAGATTTTGTTGCTGGTGATGATGAAACTATTTCATTAAGTGGCATTACAATCAGCTATCAGCTGTTAAGAAATGGCGAAACATCTACATTTGGTCCAACTACCGCAAAGGGTGATTACACAATTGTTCCAAAAATTAGTGGTGAATGCACCAACTACGAACTTGTTGAATCAACTAGAGGTACTTTAAGAGTTAAGCCTAAGACTATTACAGTAGGAAAGGCTGATACTGCAACAGTTATTTCGAAGGTATACGATGGCAATACAAGTGCTACTAAGTTAGTTAGCGATCAACACTACACTTTCACAGGTATGGTGAATGGTGATAAGGTTGAAGATTTAGGATTCACATTCTCTGCAGCGTATGACACTAAGGATTGCGGAACAGGTAAGGTTGTTACTGTTACTGTTTTAGGTATCACAGATACAAACTACGTAATCGGCAATAAAACTTTTGATTTAGACGGTGAAATCACCGCAAGAACTGTGGCTGTAAAAGTTCTAGAATCAAGTATTACTTATGGCGACGCTATACCTTCATACGAAGTTGAATTCTATGATGGTTCTACTAAGTTAAGTACAACAATTGCATCAGGAAACGAAAAGAATAAGAATTACAAGATCATTTCTTATGGTGACACATTAGAAGTGAATTTTGATTGTGCTTACGATCCTGCTGATGAAACAAATAGAAATGTAACTGCAGACGGTTACGCAATCACTGCAAGTGTTGTTGAAAAAGACGAATATAAAGACAACTATGTATTTGAATTTACTGGAAACAAATTAACAGTTAATAAAAAAGAGTTAGAAGTAAAAGCTGACCATAAGGAAACAATTTATGGCACAGATATTAATGATACAACTCGCACATTGACTTATACTTATTCTGGCTTTGTATTGGGCGATACTTCTACAGTTATAAGTGGAACGCCTGGTTTATCTACAGCTGGCAATGATGATCAGTTTAAGATTCCAGACACGTATCCAATTCATGTTTCTGTAGGCGGATTATCTGCTACAAATTACAGCTTTAAACCTGTTAATGAAAACATGGTAATCAACAAGAAACCTTTAACAATCTCAGGTGTAAGTGTTGATAGTAAAACATACGATGGAACAACCGATGTAGCTGATGAAGCAATTCAAAAAGGTGGCATGACTTATGATGCACTTGCTAGAGAAAGCGACAAATCTAATAAAGATGTAATCATTGAAGCTGTATACGATAATGCAAATTGTGGAACTGGTAAGGTGGTTACACTAAATATTAGTCTGAATAAAGATAGTAATTTAGATAAATGCTATACATTAACTTCTAATACGGATACTGTTGAATCCGCTATTGTAGCTAAGACATTAACAATAAAAGCGGAAAATATCACAATCAATTACGGTGATGCAGCGCCTACAGAATTTACCCCTGTTTATGGCGAATTTGTCAAAGATGAGAATTCATCTGTATTAGGTGGTGTTCCAGCATTCACTACAGTCTACACAGAATATAAAGATGTAGGTGAATATGCAATAAATGGTACAAAGGGTTCAATTACTAACCAAAATTACCAGTATGATTTTGTTACTGAAAAAGGTAAGGTTATAGTTGCTCAAAGCAAACTAGGAACTCCGGCAATCAAATGGGAAGCTGGTGTTGTAAAGTGGGCTCCAGTAAACGGCATTGGTAATGTAGCTGTTAGTGGCTATGATTATGTATTACGCGATAGTGGTGGTAATGTGGTTGCTTCAGGTACAGTTGATACCGAAATAGGAAAAACAACAGACTATGAAATTGATTTGTTGAACGTTATTAGAACTAAAGGCGTTGGCGAATACGAGATCAAGGTGAAAGCAGTTGCTAGCCTGACAAATAATGAAGACAATAAAAATGTTGTTGATAGCACTGAAGCTGTTTCAAAAACATATGCTGTAAATTTAACTATTGCTTACTCAAGTGATTCTATAACTACAAGTGGTGGAATTGGCGTATTCGTAAAGAACGCAACTGATGATGAATATAGCTCATCTCGTGTTGTTGTTGCTGGTGAATCTTTAATTCCGGTTAAGGCAACAGTTAAGAATGATACTGGTTATGGAATTGCTACATGGAATAAAGGTGCAAACACAAATGTAACAGTTGGAAGCACCACACATACTGAAGGTTCTTCTGAATACGGTTCTACAATTAGTGTTAAACAAAATTTAACTAATGTTAGTCCTATTAATTTAGAGGTTTCTTTAAATGCGAACCCTGCTAAATTACAGTTTGAAATTAGAAGAGATGATAAAGAAATTCCGAAGTATGGATATACCGAAGATCAGGCTCCAGTATATACTGCTTACCCTTCTGTTGTAGAAGGTGATACAGTAAGTACTGCTGGTTATGAATATTCATATAAATGGGAATATAAGAAAAATGCTAGAGATAGTTGGAATTTTGTAAAAGAAGGTGTTGGTGAATCTTCTTTTGACTTCCCTACAGGTAACATTGCTGCTAATACATATGTAATTAAATGCACTGTGACAGCTACACGTTTAGATAATAATCAAACTATTACTCTATCTAAAACAGTGACATCGGAAGTTCAAAGAGGTGATTTAAATCCTGTAGCTGAAATGGTTGGCTGGACTTATGGTAATCCAAGAAACACAGCAACTTATACAGGACTAAATTCAGAGATTTCTGCAAGTGAAGTAAGCTTCCGTTATAAACCTATTTCTAGCTATACATGGTCTGAGGAAATTCCTACGGATGTAGGCAGTTATCATGTAGGCATGGTTGTTGAGCAAACACCTAACTTTAACAGATTTGAGACTCCACTTACGCCTGAACCAAAAATATTTGAAATTGCTCAAGCTAAGCTAAATACTCCGGAATTTACAAAAACAAATGTAACTCCAACTAATGACCCAAGAGCTCCATTTGGTTTATTTGAATGGAAAAAGGTCGATGAAGTAAAAGAAAACAATGGTCTTGCAGGAAGTGCAGGAACAGTAAATGTTACTTATAGGGTTACTCTGTCATACAAGAAAGCATCTGGAGATGAATGGACTGAAAAGGAAAACAAAATAATTAGTGGAACATCATTTGATGTGTCTAGTTATTGCCAAGATAGTGGCTACTATGAGTTTGTGGTTAAGGCTATAAGTAGCGATGAAAAGAATTGCGATCATAGCAATGAAACTAAATATCCTTTTGATTTAATACATGCAATAAAAATTGAATCAAGCGACAACACCGCTTCAAAGCTATATGATGGTCAACCAATAAAGCTTTCTGTAACTGGCATTAAGTCAGATAGCACTGTTGAATGGTACAAAAATGGTGATCTTCTTTCAGGAGCTAATACTAGTGAAATAAATCTAACAAACGTTTCTCAGTCTGGATATTATGTATGTAAAGAAAAAACTGCTGGTGGAAAAGAATATATTTCTAATATTGTAAAAGTAACAATCAACAAGCGTGTATTAACTCTTACATCTGCAACAGATTCTAAGACATACGATGGTACAGCATTAACAAATGATGAAGTTACCGTTGCAGGTACTAATTGCGATGGATTTGTTGATGGTGAAGGAGTTATCTATAGTTTTGATTCAAATTCAACAATTACTAATGAGGGTAGTGTAACTAATGCGTTCTCATATACCGAAAATAGTGTGACCAACTTAGATAACTACTCAATAAAAAAGGTTGAAGGTAAGTTAACTATTGTGGCTAAGAAGTTAAGTGATACCACTACAATTTCGGTAAAACCGATTGGCAATTTCATTTACGATGGAAAAGTTCAAACTCCATTACCAGAAGTTACATACGAGCCGAAACCTGGAACTGTTATTACATTGAATAACAATACAGATTACACACTTTCTTATAAGAAGATTGATGGCACTGCTAACAGTAAGAATGTAGGCACATATGTAGTCACTATCACAGGTAAGGGTAACTATTCTGAAAGTACATCGGTACAGTTTGATATTGTTCAAAAGAATGTGGCGGTAGAAACTAACGATGTCACAATGACTTATGGCAATACAGGTTCGAAGACTGAAAATGGCTTTAAAACGGATCCGAAACTATTTAGTGGTGATGCGTTCACAGGGGCTACATATACCGTTTACGACAGTATTGGCAATGTAGTAACTGATTTAGCTACTGCTGGAGCTGGTAACTACACAGTTAAGGTTTCTGGTTTGACTAACGATAACTACAACATTACTTCTGTAAAAGAAGGTGCATTTATAATCAACAAGGCAGCTAACCCTATAGAGGTAACAGCTAGTCAGAATTATGAACCTACATACAAGGTGAGTGATCAGACTCATACATTTATTGCAGCTACATTAAATCAGGGCGCTGTAACTTATACTGTTGAATCACAGAAAAAAGGAACTGAGGACGTTGATTACTTCTCAATACCTACAGGCACTGATAACAAGCTGAAGATGAACGGTACTACTCCAGTTGGTACATACACTGTTACTATCAAGGCTCATGCGGCTGGTAACAGTAACTACAACCCTGGTGATAAGTACATTACTCTAACAGTTATTGTGGCTAAGCAGAAATTAAATGTTCCTACTCTAAGTGGTTCTCCAAAGACTTACTCAGGTAGTGAACAGACTATTGATGTGAATGGCTATGATTCTAATACAATGACTCAAACAGGTAACGCTGCTGGTACTAACGCCACTACTTACACTGTTAGCTGGGCATTAAAGGATACAAACAACTATTCATGGAATGATGGCACAATTGAGACTAAGTCAGAAGATTGGGTTATCAACAAGGCAGCTAACCCTATAGAGGTAACAGCTAGTCAGAATTATGAACCTACATACAAGGTGAGTGATCAGACTCATACATTTATTGCAGCTACATTAAATCAGGGCGCTGTAACTTATACTGTTGAATCACAGAAAAAAGGAACTGAGGACGTTGATTACTTCTCAATACCTACAGGCACTGATAACAAGCTGAAGATGAACGGTACTACTCCAGTTGGTACATACACTGTTACTATCAAGGCTCATGCGGCTGGTAACAGTAACTACAACCCTGGTGATAAGTACATTACTCTAACAGTTATTGTGGCTAAGCAGAAATTAAATGTTCCTACTCTAAGTGGTTCTCCAAAGACTTACTCAGGTAGTGAACAGACTATTGATGTGAATGGCTATGATTCTAATACAATGACTCAAACAGGTAACGCTGCTGGTACTAACGCCACTACTTACACTGTTAGCTGGGCATTAAAGGATACAAACAACTATTCATGGAATGATGGCACAATTGAGACTAAGTCAGAAGATTGGGTTATCAACAAGCGTGTATTAACTCTTACATCTGCAACAGATTCTAAGACATACGATGGTACAACATTAACAAACAATGATGTAGCAATCGGTGGCGCAGGATTTGCAGGTACAGAAGGCGTTAACTACAACTTCGCTTCAACAGCTACTATTACTGATAAGGGAACTGTAACAAATGCGTTCACTTATACAGCTAAGACAGGTACTGACTTAAATAACTACACAATCTCTAAGTATGAAGGCACATTAACAATTACTGCCAAGAAACTAACAGATAGTGATATTACAGTAGATCCTATTACTGACATTACTTACGATGGACAGGTTCATACTCCATTACCAGTGGTTAAGTATGGTGCTACACCAGGTACATTAACTCTAGCTAAGGATACAGATTACACACTTTCTTATAAGAAGATTGATAATACTGCCAACAGCAAGAATGTAGGCACATATGTAATCACTATCACAGGTAAGGGTAACTATTCTGAAAGTACATCGGTACAGTTTGATATTGTTCCTAGAGTTGTAAATACTGTTTGGGCAACTGATAATACTTGGAAGTATGATGGTACTGAACATAGTACTTCAGTTACTTTCGATAATCTTGTGAGTGGTGAAACATGTACCGCTACATTAAGTGGTAATTCAATTACCAATGCTGGTACAACAACAGTTACTGTAACAGCTCTAAGCAATCCTAACTATGCACTTCCAACTGTTAAGCCTACTAAGGTATTAACTGTCAACAAGCGTGATATTACATTTACTTCTAAAACTGATTCTCATGTATATGATGGAAATGTCTTCAAGGCAGATGTAGTTACTGTTGGTGGCGATGGATTTGTGAGTGGTGAAGGTGCTACGTATAGTAATTTCGCTACTATTACAGAAAAGGGTTCTAAACCTAATACATTTGACTATACATTGAATGCTGGTACATTGGCTTCTAACTACAATGTTGTTAGCGTAAACTACGGAACAATCTCTGTTTCAACTTACTCTAACGCTTGGAAGGTTGAACCAAGTATCACAGGTCACATCTATGGTCAGCCAGATACAACATCACTAGGTTCTGCTAACTTTGGTACAGTGAAGGTTGTCTACGTCGATAAGGAAACAGGTGGTCTGGTATATAACAGCACTACTCCTCCAAAGGATGCGGGTAACTACACAGCTAAGTTCAGCGTTGACGCGACAGTAAACTACACTGGTCTAAGCAAGGATATTGATTTCACAATTTCTAAGAAGACATTACAGGTAGTTGGTGGTGTAAGTGTTGCGGATAAGTATTATGATGGTACTACTGCTGTAAGTAGTTCACAGATTACATATGACTTCGGTGCTTCAACATTTGTTGGTGTAGAATTTAGTGATACTATCACATTCGATATCGTTAGCGCATATGATGATGCTAATGTAAATATTGATGCTTCTGGAAATGTAATTGATAGAACAGTTAATATTACAGACATCGTTCTTGATGCAGCTAGCGCTAAGAACTATGTGGTTGATCTTGCTAATTCAATCAACAGTGCTGATTCGAAGATTCTAAAGGCTTTAGTTACTGTAACTGCTGATGATCAGACTAAGGCGTTTGGTGACAGTGATCCAACTCTTACTTACTCATATACAAAGATTAATGGTGAAACTCTAACTCTTAATATTGATAGAGATGCGGGTGAAACCGTTGGCACATATGTGATTAACTTGAGTCAGGATGACGGTACATATCCTAACTATCAGCTAACACTTTTAAATGGCACAATGACTATCGTTAAGGGTCCTTATAAGGGTGAAACTGATTTATATGTAAGCTTGAAGCTTGGTAATGATTCTATCTATGACTTAGATAAGATCTCTAAGACTCTGGCTGATGATTCAATTGTTAAATTGCCTGATGGCTATAAGGCGGAAATTGTCGGTGTAGTTGATACTGATAATATGTTCAAGGAAACTCCAACACTAAGTGGAAACAAGGTGTCATTTGGTTTCAAGAACTCAGCTACAATCACACCAAATGAAGTTGCTCAGATTATGATCAAGATTACTTCTCCTGATGTATCTGACTTCACATTAACAATCAATGTCATTGTTTTATTAGGTAATAGTGAGATTGATGATGCAATCCCAAGTGGATGGAAACTTGTTGGTTCTCCAGTCTTGATCCCTGGTGGTATTACAACTATCACTATTGTGGATATAGCTACTAACAGTATCTATAAGACTCTTGAAGTATATGTGCTTCCAGAAATCATCTACGATGAAAGAATGGTGGGTGGTGAATCGATAATCACTGATGAAGTATATACAAAGACTGTCGATAGCCGTGCAATAATCCACTGTACGGGTGATATTACTAAGTTCCAGGATGTCTACATCACTTACGACACTGATGAATATGTCAAGGTTGATAAGAAAGATAAGGCAACTGGTGCCGATAACTATATCGTTAAACCGGGTTCAACAATTATTACTTTCTCTAAGGAATTCATGGATTCACTAAGTGTTGGTTTACATTATGTTGAATTGGTATACGAATCAGGTAGTGCATTCTCTACTATCCTGGTTAAGGAACCACCAGTAATCCCAAGCGGTGGCAGCAGTTCTTCAAGCTCTGCTAAGCCAGTAAGACCTTGGTATGGTTCAACTGTAGAAACTGATGCAGGTGTTGAAGTTCCGGGAGAAATCGGTGGTGGCGAAGATGTGATTGTTCATAATCCTACAACTTCAAATCCTACTGGTGATCCAATTGAGATCGAAGTAATTAAAACTTGGTCATTAATTAACCTGGTAGTTTCTGTAGCCGCTGTAGTATTAGGTGTAATTGCCTTATTCAGAAAGCGCAGAAGACTATTAAGTATTACTGGTCTAATCAACCCAATCATCTTCTTATTAACTCAGAATATGAGATATAAGATGGTATGGTTTGATAAGTACACAATCTGGATGTGCTTAATCTTAATCGTTGAACTTGTCTTAATCTTCTGGAAGAGAAAAGATGAGGAAGAAGAGGAAGAAGAAAGTACTGAAGGGTGCTAAATAATCTAAGTTAAGGTGTTTGATTGATTCAAACACCTTTTCTTTTTCTATAATGGAATTATGTCTAAAAACGAAAAACTGTATATGTTAATGGCTTTTACGGGCAATGCGATATTTGGCTTTAGCTTTTTATTTTCCAAGCTTGCCTTAGATATAGCTGAACCATTAGTCTTACTGGCAGTAAGATTTAGCGTAGCCTTTATCTTGATGAATATACTATATCTATTTAAACTGGTAGATTTAAAACTTAAGGGCAAGGACTTAAAGCCCCTTATTGTCTTAGGCTTAATGCAACCCGTTCTCTATTTCATCTGTGAGAGCTATGGTATTAAACTGTCATCTTCTTCTTTTGCGGGCATTATTATTTCTTTGGCTCCAATTGCTGGTTTAATACTGGCCTATATCTTCTTAAAAGAAAGAATGAGTCTAAAACAGATTATCTATTCAATTGTTTCGGTACTTGGTGTCATTATCATTTCCTATAATGGAGAACTTGGTGGTACTAAAATGTTGGGATTGTTATTTCTATTGGGAGCAGTATTCTTCGGCTCAATGTTTTCGGTGCAGAGCAGAAAGATAGCCAATGACTATACGGCGTTTGAAAGAACCTATGTCATGTTCATGATTGGGATGATAGTCTTTGTGCCTATGGCCTTAATTAAGACGGGTTTTAACAGTTCTTTATGGCTTGTTCCTTTAAGCAATCTTCAGTTTTGGATAAGTATTATCTACCTCTCTTGTATTTCTTCAGTTGGCGCCTTTATGTTGCTGAATAAGGCACTAGATGTCTTGCCAGCCAGTCGAAGTCTTGTCTTTGCCAATGTGACATCAGTTATCTCAGTACTGGCAGGAGTTATCATTTTAAAAGAAGCAATTAATCTAATACAGGTAATAGGAATTGTCCTGGTATTAATTGGTGTATATAAGGTAAATCAGCTAAATTAGTGAGAAATCACTAATTTTTTTTAATTTGGTGTAGGAATTTTTCTTCATTTTTCACAATAAAGATATAGAGGGTGAAAAAAGTGGAATGTAAAAGATGTGGAAATAAAGATCCTGCCTACTTCTATGAAGGGCATAAGGGTATCTATTGTCGAAAGTGTATAGGTTTTAAAAGAATACTCTTAGATGAAGATACTAAAAGTTATGAATACAGTGTCAGTGAAAATGTTGAAAAGTTTTATTTTGACTATCCCTTAACCAGGTACCAGCAGGAAGTATCTGATAAGTGTCGGAACTTGATTAAAGAAAAAGATGTCTTGCTGCACTGTGTATGTGGGGCGGGTAAGACCGAACTGGTAGTAGAGACTATCAGTGATTTCTTAAAAGAAGGTAAGAAGGTATGCTATGCCATCAGTAGAAAAGAAGTGGTCATTGAACTGGAAAAGAGGTTTAGAGCTATCTTCAGGGATGCTTCAGTGATTGGGGTCTATGGTGGCCACCACGATGTACTAAGTGGTGACTTAATAGTCTGTACGACTCATCAGCTCTTCAGATATCAAAAGACCTTTGATCTATTAATTATTGATGAAGTCGATGCCTTTCCTTTAAAGGGCAACTATGAATTAATGCATATTGCGATAAACAGTGCCAAGGGAAATATCATCTATTCAACGGCTACCGTTAATGACTTTCTTTTGAAGTCAATTAAGAAGCGTAACTATGAGGAACTTACCTTATTTATCCGTCCTTCTTTAAAACCACTTATTGAGCCTTTAATACTATATAGTAATAAGTTCTTTCTCTTGCTTTATATGTTTAGATTAATGCAAACTATGACTAACCAGTGCATAATCTTTGTATCCAGCAAGAAGGAATGCCGAAGACTATACAGTGTCTTAAAACATCTTTTCTCTATCACTTATGTCTATGCCGAGAGTTCAAAAAGAAAGGAAAATATTGAAGACTTTCGAAATAAGAAATATCAGTTTATTCTGGCTACTACTGTTCTTGAAAGAGGCATCACCATTAAAGATGTCAATGTGATAATACTTTGTTTTCACAAAGGGGTCTTTGATGAAGGAAGTTTAGTGCAGATGCTTGGAAGAGTGGGTCGTAACTTCTTAAACCCTTATGGGGAGGCTTATATCCTTTCCTGTTTCAGGGATGAAGAAATAAATAAGGCTGATGAGCTTATTAAGAGAGCTAATAAGGAATATGAAATGTCTATACTGCGACAGGGAAATTAAGATCTACAGCCTTTATTCTTTGTTTATAGAAGAAGATTTGTTGTGTAGTGATTGTCGTCATAAATTAAAGATGAAGAAGCGTAAATTTATTCTGGAGGGTTATAAAGTAACTTATTTCTTTGATTACAATTCTTTATTTAAAGATATCTTGTTACAATACAAAGAAAGCTATGACGAAGCTCTTAAAGAGATCTTCTTATACAAAATCGATATTTATCTGAAATTGAAGTATATGGGCTATCAGATACTATATGTTCCAAGTAGCGAAAAGAAACTGATAGAAAGGGGCTTCAATCATTTAGAGGGTATCTTTAAGAAGCTTGGTTTAAAAGAAGTAAAAGGTCTACATAAGAAAGAAGAACTTACACAAGTCGGTAAGACATTAGTAGAAAGAGAAAAGATGATAGATAACTATTATTATGATGGTCCGCCTATCAAAAAGCTCTTGATTGTGGATGATGTCTGTACAACGGGTTCCTCCTTAAAAGGCGTAATAAAGGCTTTACGGGACAGTTGTACCACGATATGTATCGTTATCCTTGCGAAAGTTTGAAAGGGGTTTCGGATAGTCATAAAATGATTATACGAGAGGAGAAATTACGATGAAAGGGATCGTAAAACGCTTCAATAAGACTCATGGTTATGGTTTTATTGAAACCGAAGATGGTAGAGATGCATTCTTCCATTACTCACAGATTGTAATGGAAGGTTACAAATATGTTGATGAAGGTTCAGAAGTTGAATTTACAGTATATGATAGTGAAAGAGGACTTCAGGCACAGAACGTAGTTCAACTTACTCCCAGAATTGGTAAGAATGGTTAGTCGCTAGGCTAACCATTTTTTTGACCTTTTTGAGATGTGATAGAATATAGGATGGGACAAAAGGAGGCAAATAATGGGATTATTTGATAACTTATTTAACACAGATAAAAAAGAATTAAAAAAGATTGAAAATGAAGTAACACCAGTACTTTCATATGCTGATACAATGGCCAGCCTAAGTGATGAACAGCTTAAGGCTAAAACTAATGAATTCAGAGAAAGACTAAAAAATGGTGAAACACTAGATGATATTCTGGCTGAAGCCTTTGCGGTAGCCAGAGAAGCAGCTAAAAGAGTAATTGGCGAGTATCCATATTTCTGCCAGCTGGAAGGTGCTTGCGTCTTACACCATGGCGATATCGCGGAAATGAAAACCGGTGAAGGTAAGACTCTGACATCAGTTATGGCTGTATACCTTAATGCCTTAGAAGGTAAGGGTGTACACGTTATCACTGTTAACGAATACCTGGCTGAAAGAGACTCTAAGTGGATGGGTGAAATCCACCGATTCTTAGGCTTAACAGTAGGCTTAAACAAGAGAGAACTTACTCCTGCTGAAAAAAGAAAAGCCTATCTATGTGATGTAACATATACAACAAATGCAGAAGTTGGCTTTGACTATCTAAGAGACAACATGGTAACCCGTGTTGAAGACAGAGTTCTTAGAGAATTAAATTTCGCTCTAGTCGATGAAGTAGACTCTATCTTAATCGATGAATCTAGAACACCATTAATCATCTCAGGTGGTGAAAGAAAAACAGCTAATTTATATATCAACGCTGATAAGTTTGTTAAGAAGCTTCATGAAGATGAAGATTATGAAATTGATATCAAGGGTAAAAATATTCAGTTAACTGAAGAAGGTGTTCATAAGGCTGAAAAATACTTCAAGGTCGACAATATGTATGATCTTGATAATACTTCTTTAGTACACTATATTTCCCAGGCTTTAAAAGCTAACTACATCATGCACAACGACATTGAATACGTCGTTGAAGATAATGAAATCGTCATCGTTGACCAGAACACTGGTCGTAAGATGCCAGGCAGAGAATGGTCAGATGGCTTACACCAGGCAATTCAGGCTAAGGAAGGAGTTCCTATCAAACAGGAAACTACTACTTTAGCTACTATCACTTACCAGAACTTCTTTAGACTATACAATAAGCTGGCTGGTATGACTGGTACTGCCAAGACTGAAGAAGAAGAATTCTTAGACATCTACAACATGCGTGTTGTGGAAGTTCCAACTAATAGACCGGTTGCCAGAAAAGATGAACCAGATCTGATCTTTGGTACTAAGAGAGCTAAGTATCGTGCACTAATCGATGAAGTAATGGCTATCCACGAAAAGGGTCAGCCAGTACTTGTTGGTACAATTTCTGTTGAAACATCTGAACTTATTTCTAAGATACTTAAGGAAAGAAAAGTAAGACACGAAGTATTAAATGCCAAGAACCATGCCCGTGAAGCCGAAATCATTGCTCGTGCAGGGCACGAAGGTGCAGTTACTATCGCTACCAATATGGCAGGTAGAGGTACCGATATCAAGCTTACTGATAAGAGTAAGGAACTGGGTGGTTTAGCTGTTATTGGTTCTGAAAGACATGAATCTAGACGTATTGATAACCAGTTAAGAGGTAGATCAGGAAGACAGGGTGACCCAGGTTATTCTAGATTCTATGTATCTTTAGAAGATGAACTGATGGTAAGATTCGGCTCTGATTCTATTCAGGCCTTATTTAACCAGATGGGTGATGTACCAATTGAAAACAAGACTGTTTCTAAGGCTATCTCAACTGCTCAAAGAAGAGTAGAAGGTATGAACTTTGATGTTCGTAAGTCATTACTTGATTATGATGATGTATTACGTATGCAAAGAGAAACAATGTACGAACAAAGAAACTTCATCCTGGAAAATGAAGATATCCATGGTGTTATCGAAAACATGTATGAAAGAGTTTCTAGCCGTATCGTTGGTGAAAATATGCTTAATGAAGGCAAGAAAGAAGTCGTTGACTACAATGGTGTAGTTGATGCGATGAAGACTTTAGGCTCTGAAGTAGATATCAATACTATCAATAATCTTGATAGAGAAGAATGTGCACTTCGCCTAAAGGAGATTGCGTTTGCAGCCTACAATAAGAAGATTGAAGCTGTTAAGCAGCAGGTATTACCAATTGAAAAGACCATGGTTCTAAGAATGATGGATAGAGCCTGGGTTGGACATATTGATGTTATGTCAAAACTAAGAGAAGGTATTCACTTAAGAAGCTATGCCCAGAATAATCCTTTGCAGGCATATGTGGAAGAAGGATATGATCTGTTTGAATCAATGATGAATACTATCTCAAATGACGTTGTGATTTTCTGCAACAACGTTAAAGTAGTTGCCAAGGGAGAACAGTAATGGAACTATATGAAATCAAACAAGGCCTGAGCACTTCCCTAAAGAAGTTAAAAGACTTAGGCGACTCTCTTTGACCTGGCTGGTTTAAAGAAGAAAATAGAAGAACTGGAAAAGAAACAGGAAGATGAAAATTTCTGGAATGATGCCAAGAAAGCTCAAAGCGTCATTAAGGAAACAAACATCACCAGGGAACTGGTCAGCTCTTATGAAAGAAATGCCAGCGCTTTAGAAAGCCTTGGTGAATCAGTAGAAGAGTTATCCAAGAATCCTGATCCTGAATTATTTGAACTGGTTGAAGAAGAATATAACGAAGCCATTAATAACTTTGATGACTTTGAAATGAAAGTCTTACTGTCTAATGACTATGACCACGCCAACGCCATCCTGGAAATCCATCCAGGTGCTGGTGGTACTGAGTCGCAAGACTGGGCGGAAATGCTGTTTAGAATGTATCAGCGCTTTGCCCAAAAGAATGGCTATGGTTTTGAAGTAATTGACTATGAAGATGGTGATGAAGCTGGATTAAAGTCTTGTTCAGTCTTAATTAAAGGTGACCTTGCTTATGGATATCTAAAAGGTGAAAGTGGTGTTCATCGTCTGGTTAGAATCTCACCATTTGATTCTAATGCCAGAAGACATACCTCATTTGCCTCTGTTGAAGTAACACCAGAATTCAATGATGAAATTGAAATCACCATTGAAGAAAAAGACCTGGAAGTAGATACTATGCGTTCTTCTGGTGCTGGTGGCCAACATATCAACAAGACTGACTCCGCGGTTAGAATGAAACATATTCCTACCGGCATTGTAGTTTTCTCGCAAACGGAAAGAAGTCAGCTGTTAAATAGAGAAAGATGTCTATCAGTCTTAAAGTCTAAGCTGTATCAGAAAGCTATTGAAGAAAGAGAAGCTGAAAAGCGCGCTCTAAAGGGTGATCAGAAGAAGATTGAATGGGGATCACAAATCAGATCCTATGTCTTCTGTC
Source organism: Erysipelotrichaceae bacterium (assembly GCA_030526485.1). Lineage (GTDB taxonomy): Bacteria > Bacillota_I > Bacilli_A > Erysipelotrichales > Erysipelotrichaceae > Colivicinus. The sequence continues at coordinate 24,412 of JAUNCS010000003.1, forward strand.
CTTATACACTGGTTAAGGATCATCGTACAAATGAGGAAGAAGGAAATATCAACAAGGTTATGGATGGTGATATTTCGAAATTCCTGTTTGCTTATCTTAAATCGTTAATTTAAAGATGTAATCTGGGACTGATTTTTCAGTCTTTTTTTATATAAAAATATCTTATTACCACAGATAATCTTTTCTTTGGTCAATATAAAAGTTTTGCCTAAATAACTGCTTTTTATGTTTATGTAGTTTTCTTATATCTGTTAAAGTATAAAAGTTCGTAAAAAAATAACTATACTTTACAAAACTCTAGATATAAGTAAATTATAATGAATTATTTAATATCTCATCTTAAAGCAGTGTATTAAGAAAAAATTGATTATTTATCATATAAAATTTACAAACATAAAATAGAAGGTTAAAATAATTAATTAGTATATAAGTATATGAAGATTATGTTTATTTTGCTGTTTATCGCAGTATGGCAATACAGTTTACATGTTTTCAAAAGGTCAGAACTATACTTTTGGCGCTTTTTGTTTGGTGCCATGGGCATGTTTGGACTTATTGTAGTAGTCTTATTTCCGGTTCTAACCGAACCGCTATCAAGAAGTGTAGCAGCTCTGGCAGGCATTTTTGGAAGAATGACTGACTGGTGCACTACTTATTTTAGATACGGCATTATCTTTATCGAGGCCAAGAGAGATACCCTTTCTTTGATGATTGATATGGAATGTTCGGGTATTATTGAAATCTCGGTCTTTGTTAGTCTGATTACTTTCTTTGATGTCTATCGTACCTATGAAAAAGTAATAGTGGCTATTATTGGTTTTTTAACCATCGAGTTAGCCAATGCCTTCCGCATTATTCTTATCGCTTCAATAACTCATTTCTTTGGCATGTCTTCATATTATGTAGCTCATACCTTTATTGGCAGAATCTTTTTCTATTTCTGTTCAATTGTCTTATATTTTTATATCTTTACGAAACCGCAAATAATACGTATGAAAGTAGGAAATATTGTCTATGGTAATCATAAACCGAATGCTTAATTCAATATTATTCTGGGCTGCCTGGATAATAATTCCTGTCTTAATGGAAATCCTACCATCTGTTGGCAGTATTTTCACATTACACAAACATCGTGTAAGAACAAATAAAGAAAGAATAAAGAATGACTACTTACCGGAGATCACTATCATTATTCCGGTTTACAATTCTGAAAGCACTTTGGAAAACTGTATCCGTTCAATCAATGACAGTACTTATCCAAGTGATCGTATCCGTGTTTTCCTGGTAAATAACGGCAGTAAGGATAATTCATTTAATGTCTTTGTGAAGTGTCAGAAAGAGTTTCCAAACTTAATGATGCAATGGCTGAATGCCAAGCAGGGTAAGAGCAAGTCTTTAAACCTGGCCGCTTATTCTTCAAAGGGCAAATACATCATCAATATCGACTCTGATGGTATGTTGGATTATCGCGCTCTGGAAAACATGATTAACAAGTTTGAAAGTAATCCTAACGTTTCTTGCCTTACTGGTGCAATTTTAACGCAGCCTGAAAAGATTAAGAAGTATCGTCTGGTATTCCCTCGTCTTTTAAGAATTATGGAATATATGGAATATATGCAGGCCTTCCTTGCGGGCAGAAGTTATGCATCAGAAAACAATCGTCTATATACCATTTCTGGAGCTTTCTCAGCTTTTAGAAAGTCTGCTATCCTGCAATCCAGACTTTATAATACAGAAACCGTATCTGAAGATACCCATCTGACTTTTCAGATGCGTATGCTTAGAAATGAGAGAATTGAAATCTGCGAAGATGCTCTGTTTTATGTTGACCCAATTGAATCATTTAATAAGCTGTATGTACAAAGACAAAGATGGCAAAGAGGTTCTTTAGAAGTAGCTAAGATGTTTGAAGGTGAAAATCTGAGTATTAAAACAGTCCTTACCAACTTAAATGTCAGTACCCTGCTGTTTGACCACACCTTTGCCTTCCCAAGAATGATTTGGTATATCGCCATCTTGATGTTGGTAACCATGAACTATTCAGGCGTTACTCTGTTGTATTCATTTGGCGTAATCTTCTTTTTATACATCATTATTAATTACTTCTATTTCTTTTCAATTGCTCATTTCCTGAAATTTGATAAGGAATTACATTCATATTATTTAAAACACTTCTGGGCAGTGATCTTCTTGCCAGTCTATAACCTGATTACTTTCTTCATGCGTATGGCTGGTATCATCAATAGTATTACTACTGACAGTAAGTGGCGTACTAATGACTTTACTGATGAAAGAAAAGCTGTTGGCAAGATTCTAAGACAGGACCTATCTTTCTTCGATAAGAGCTGGGCTAAACTTAACAAGTTAATTAACAGCACTGATAAAGAAGAAGCGAAGGAAGAAAATACTTCTTTCTTCTGGTATGTGGGTATGTCGTTTATTTATGCCTTGCCTCTAATTCTGGCCTGGGCAGCCTACTTTGTCCATAAGAGTTTTGGTGTTGGCATTGAAGAAACCATCAATACCATGACTGGACCATTACAGGGAACTTCCAAGGCCATGATTATGAAAAATGTCCTGGGCATCGGTATCCCTTCACTGCTGTTAATACTTTTGATTGTTTGTCTATGTTTAATTGATAAGTTCTTTATTAAAGATAAAGAAAGTTTACATAAGCTTATTAGTAATTTCTGTATGGTGCCAACAATTATCTTCCTGCTGGTACTAAACAGCAGTTTTGGTGTTTTAGATTATCTAAAGGTACAAAACGATAAGACATCAATCTTTAATGACTATTATTATGATCCTTTAAAGGCGAGTATTACCGCACCAGAAACAAAGAAGAATCTAATTTATATTTATGTGGAATCTCTGGAAACAAGCTATACCGATAAGAATAGTGGCGGCTTCCAGTATGAGAACTACCTTCCTTATTTAAGCGAAACAGCTAAAAACAGTTTCTCTATTAAGAGTGAAGATGGCAAGCTTTCAGGCTTAAATAATCTGGTTGGTGCCAACTGGACTTCAGCAGCCTTGTTTGCTAGCGCAACTGGCCTTCCACTAAAGGTTACGGCGGTGGGCGAAAACGATAATATGTCTTTCCCAGGCATCTATTCTTTAGGCGATTTCCTAAAGGACAGCGACTATAATCAGACATTTATCTGTGGTTCAGATAGCGTGTTTGGTGGTAAAAAAACTTTTTATGAAGAACATGGTGACTTTGAAGTAATTGACTTATACAAGGCTAGAGAAAAAGGCTATCTTCCTGCTGATTATTACGATGACTGGTGGGGCTTTGAAGATTATCACTTATTTGAAATTGCCAAGGCTGAACTGGAAAAAGCTGCTTCTCAAGATAAACCTTTTAATATGACAATGCTGACGGTTGACTTACATGCACCTGGTGGCAATATGTGTGAAAAGTGCGAGAACAAGTATGACAATATTACTGCTAATGTCGCCTTATGTAATGACCATTTAATCGAAGACTTTGTTAAGTGGTGTCAAAAACAGTACTTCTATGAAGAAACTGTCATTGTTATCTGTGGTGACCATTTAAGAATGGATAGTTCTTTAGTGAAAGATATTGAACGTAATGATCGTAAGGTTTATTTATCAATCATAAATAGTGGTAAAGAAGTCTTAAATGATAAACGTATAGCTACCCAAATGGATATGTATCCAACTGTTCTTTCAGCCTTAGGCTTTGAAATCGAAGGTGAAAAACTGGGTATGGGTGTTAACCTACTCTCTTTAGAAAAAACAATTGCTGAACAGAGAGGATTTGAGTGGCTGTATGACGAAGTTCAGAAAAATTCTGATAAATACGATGAAATAATTGGGGTTAAATAATGAAAAATAAGAAATCATTTCCAAAAGTTGTAATAATCTGCTGCACATTGGCTGTATTGTCTTTTGTGCTGTTTTTCTTTGCCCTGAGACAGTATGAAAAGAGTTTATCAAGTGTTGTAGCTGCCTCACAGGATGGTTACGTGCAACTGGTAGTAGATCAGATTAACTTAAAAGATAATCGTGATGATGAAGAAATCATCTCTTCAATTCTTTCTTCACTTGATGCATCTAACAGCAAGTACTGGGCATTTACCAAGGGCGATACTATTCTTTATATTAAGGACGTTCAGGAAACTAACCGCTATAAGCTGTTTACCTCTTCTTCTTTCTATGATTCAAAGGAAGCTCAGGATTATTATCAGAATCTAAAGCGTAATAGTGTCACTCATAAATTAATCAGATTAAAAGATAAGGACTATATAGCTTCGGGTACTGTCTTTAACTATAATGGTTCAGATTATCGTCTGGTACTTCTTTCTAATAAGGACATGGTCTTTGAAAACAATGTCTATCTAAGAGGGAAGATTGAATTATGTTTATTATTTTATGGCGCCAGTCTGATATTCCTAGTTATGGCAGCTGTATTAAGCTGGAAGCTTGATCAAAGCAGAAGCTTTGGCAGTGATGAAGGTGAAATGATCAGGGAATTAAACGAAAGAGTTTATAAGCTTAATGAAATCATCCAAACCAAGGAAACTGTCAAGCATCGCCACTTTGATCTGGAAGTTCTTGATGAATTTATGCAGTCATATCTTGATAGAGATATTCCAAATGGAATCCTGGTAGATTTAACCTTTACTTCGGTAGGCAAGATGCGTGCCTTCTTTGAAGAACTGCCAGAAGATATCATCTGCTTTATGACCGGTAGAGAAAGCATGTTATTGCTTTCGGTTTACCAGGATGAAGAAGAACTTAAGATGATGTGTGAGCTTGACTGCATTGCAAAGATGCAAATGAGAAGTGTTGTATTTAGTGAGGTATTAAACAATGGAACTGCCATTATATAGAGAATATAAATATAAATTTTATTTAAATGCCAAGCATTATATTGTAATCAACGACAAGAAGGGTGAAACCCACCCTCATACCTGGGAAATTCAGATTCATTTTGGAATTCCGCGCACCGTTTTTATTCAGTTTACCAAGATTGAAAAAGCTATCAATGACTGTATTGACAAGTACCAGGACAAGGTTCTAAATGACCATGAACCCTTTGATGGCTTAGTTCCGACTGTTGAAAATATGACCGATGTCTTTGCCAAAAGCATTGGCGAAGTTGTTGAAAGCTTTGGTGGCGCCTTCTATTCAATCGAAGTAGCAGAAACACCTACCAGAATTACCCGTTTATCTTTTGGAAACAGAAATACCAATGAGTCTTCAATTGACTCAATCATTGATGAAATAGTTAGAAAACATGGCTAAGAAAAAGTCTCTTTGGAATATACTTTCTTCATTTGCCTATGTGCTATTATCTTTGGCACTGATTGCGGTACTAATGAACAGTGGCACTTATCCGGATGGGGAAAACACAATGTATCATCTATACAGGGCAGAGCTGCTTCTTAATAATCTTAAGAATGGCCAATTCTTTGTATACTATGATCCAACACTATATAACGGCACAGAAATTCTGCGCTATTTTGGTGTGCTTCCAAGTTACTTTATGGCTCTTGTAAGATACTTTGCAGGTGGTGTGGGTAATACCTATCTTATCTATACGGCTTTGATTTATTTTGTCTCAGCTACCATTATTTATCATCTTTCTATAAAACTTAGACCAAATAGCTACTTAAGCAGTTTTATTCTGGGTGCTATCTGGTTTTATCTGCCAACAAACCTGTTTATCTGGTTTAGAAATGGTGATTTATCAGGTGCTACTGGCCTATTGATCTTTGTGCCATTAATTTATTATTACGTTAAAAAATATATTGAAAAAGCTGATCACAAGAGTCTTATGTCTATCGCCTTATATATGGCCATACTTACACTATGTGAAGAATCATATGCGATGATGACACTCTTTGTGAAAGCTCTATATTTATTGCTGTTAGCTATTACTGGTGAGGGAAAGAAACATTGTATGTACGCTTTCTTATCTTCGCTATTAGGCATAGGTTTGGTAGCTTTCTACTTTATCCCTGCCTTTACTGGCAATATCAATTATTTTGAACAGAGTGAGGGCTTAAAAATTAATTACCAAAGTATCTTTGTAAGTCTTAATCCACTAAAAAGAATCTTTGAAGATGGAAGACATATGTACTTTGGTTTATCGCTGGTCTTTATTGCCTTATTACAGTTTCTGTTTGGCAGAAAAGAAAACAGAGCCAACTCCTTATGTTTCTTAATCTGTTTATTCTTATCTTCATATATCTTCTATGAGGTTATGAGTTATTTATCACTGAGTGGAATTTTGAAAATGATTTATGTCTTCGCGATAAGCGCAGCTCTTCTGTATGTTGATTTGTTATCGTGGTTCAGTTTAAGAAAAAGTGTTCTAGCATTAATCATCGCCTTATTAATCATGGATATCGTTCCATCATTCTCAATGGTAAGCGGCAATTATTCTGGTATTTCCGAAACCAAACGCTTTAGAGAGATTGAAGAATATGTTTATATCGATAAGGCCAAAGAATTGGGGCAAAACAGGATTGCTTTATTGGACAACGGTATGCTTTCGTCTTTAGGCACTTATCTGGTAAGTGAAGATGGTAATGAAGCAATTATGGGTACCGGCTGGAATGCGTCTATGACCAAACGAAATACCCGCATGCTTTATGAAAGTCTGGAAAATGGCAATTATCTTTATCTGTTTGACCGTCTATTAAGTTATGGTGCTGATATGGTGATTGTTAAAGCCGATCAGATTGGTGGTGGCGATATCGAAGAAAGACAAAAACTAAAGGAAGCTGCTGAAAGACTTGGCTATATTCGTATCGCTAGAAGTGATGACTATCATTTATACCGATATCCTGTTGATGGCAAGTATGGTGTTGTTTCTACTTATAGATATCTGGCTATTGGCCGTGATGCAGAAAACATTTGTGAGACCTTCCCGGCATTTGAATTAGCTGATAGCGATAATCTATCGTATTATACCTATGAAGACCTGATCAAATATGAAGTTATCTATCTGGCGGGCTTTGACTACGATGACCGCAGTGAGGCTGAAGAACTGGTAAAGAGGCTATCAGAAAATGGTGTAAACATCATTATTGAAGCTGACGGTATTCCTGAAGACAAGATCACCAGAAATCAGGCTTTTCTAAATCTTGAATGCCAGCCAATTAAGTTCCGCTTTGGCTATCCGGATATGGAAACGGTTCTGGGTTCAATCAATCCACAGCTTTTCCCGGAAGAATATGAGGAATGGGAAACTGTCTATGTCAACGGATTGGATGAAGTTTACGGTATCGTCAAGGCCGATGAGACTGAACTGCCTTTTATAGGTAAAACCCTTAATGACAACATCTATGTCGTAGGCTTTAGACTTACTCAGTTCTATGGTTTGACTGGTGATGAGGGTGTTGGTGAATTATTATCATTGGTTACAAAGGTAAGTGGCGATGAACTGCCAGAAAGAGAAATTGTTAAGATTGACGTTCAAAAAAGATTTAATGGCTTAACTATAAATACTGATAAAGAGGGTGTAAAGATTCCTTATGCTTATGCGCCATCTTTAAAAATAAAAGAAAACTATACAACGCATAATAGTTTATTATTAATGAAAGAGAAGACAATGACTATTACTTATCATCTGACTGCTGTTCAATATTTATCCTGGGCAGTAAGTTTAATGAGTTTAGTGTTATTGCTGTATATGCGAAAAATTGTCAAAACAGGCATCAAAAAGGAGGAAGATGAATGAAGAAGATGATATATAAGATTTCCACTGTCCTATTAAGTGTTTTATTACTTGTTGGTGTTGTGGCGTATAAAGAATCTGCTCCTTTATATGCAGACATCAATCTGAATGTAGCAGTACAAAACAATAGTGATGACTTAACCTTTAATGTGAAGGGCAATATCGATAATTCAGGCTGGTACTACTATTTTAAAGAAATTACTTTAAACTATGCCGATAATTCTACCAAGACTTTACAGCTTACTATTAATGCCGCCCAAAACACAGTTAACACAGGCATTAACTGGGCTGCTATCAACAGTGAAACAAGCTTTATCAGTGCTGATATGAACAGTGGCAGTGTTGAATTTAACTGTAAGATCAGTAAGGGTGATTTAGGAAATGTTACTTCAATTACTGTTGATGGCAAGACTATCGAATTAAACAGTACTGGTGATAGTGGGGACAATAATCCAGTTACGCCACAAGCTCCAGAAAAGACACCGGACACAGAAGGTAAGATTACCATTGATGGAACTGTTAAAGACTGGATTAATGTGCCAGCTATTAATGTAGAAAATGATACTGATATTTCTTCAATGAAGATGGCTATGGATACAGATGGTAATCTATACGTTGAATTTGAAGGTACAGCTCCAAGTGAGTGGTATGGCAACTACCAGTGGAAGCAGTTTGTGATTAAAAGTGGTGACCAGACCAAGACTATGCAGATTGCCAATATTGAAAACAAGGCTTTCTTTAATAAGGCTCAGGGTAATTCGGCAGCACCATATTATGTAGAATTTATGATTCCTGCTTCACAGTTAAGCGAACCATTCTCAGTAGAACTTGGTGGACTAACTGTTAATTCTATTGATTTACCAATTCTTAATGGTGTAGATGCAACGCCGGCTGAAGATAATACCTATAAGGGAATCACCATTGATGGAACCTTCGAAGACTGGAATGGTGTTAAGAAAACACCTTCTATCTGTCCGAGTGAGGCCCACCCAGACTGTTTAAGTGAAACAGCTATGGTCTTTGATGGCGATATGGTTTATATCTATATCAAAGAAGGTGCATGGCGTGGTGCTTATCAGGCTGGTATGAAAAGTAATGGCCGTTGGGAAATTACTACGGACTTAGGTAGACATATTGTTTTCCAGTTTAATGAAACAAATACGGAAGTATCGGGTTTACCTGGAATCAGCGCAAAACATGTTGGTGCTGAATGGGAAATTGCTATTCCAGCTGATCAGCTTCCTTTATATAAGAACACTATTAACTTAGGCTTGTATGGTGTAGACGCTGATTCACCAGCTCCATTTATTACAGGTGTAGCTAATCTGAATGGTTCTAAGGGTCCAGCAGGTGAAGAGTCACCAATTGTTATTGATGGTTCATATGGCGACTGGACTAACTATCCAAGTGGCTACTATGAATATGCAGGTGATGGTACTCAGGTTGATATCATTGACTCATTAACTTCAATCACTACCGATGGCAAGACTATGTATCAGTATGTTGAAACAGAATATGTAAGACATTTGGGTGGTATCAGTGGTATTGAATTAACCAAGGCTATTCATATCAGATTAAATAATAACGATAACTATATAATTGAACCTAGAATTATTGATATTGATGATCAGGGCAATATCGGCTGGAATCCAACTTTAGAAGGACTGTCTCCTGGAACATATCGCTTTGGCATTACCGATACAAGTTCCTGGACTGATAATATTACTAATATTCCCGAACTAGAAGCAGTAGGTGGCAAGTTCTATGGCTATATGTATCTTACTATCGGTGCTGATGGCAAGAACAAATGCGAATTCAGCTTTGACTTAGAAAAAGCTGCTGAACATGTTGGTATCAAGGCTGATGATATTACAATGGTTGAATCTAACTTTGGCCGTCTAGGTAACCAGTGGGTGGCAACTACCGGCGCTTCATCAGGCCCGGTACTGGGAATTGTTCTGTGTCTATTAACAGTTGCGGCTGTTTATTACTTCAATAACAAAAAGAAGAAGACTATATAAAAATGAGCGTATATCGATTTGATATACGCTTTTACTTTGTGAACTTCTTTCTTTGAATTTTACCCCACTTGGTATTGTTGATATTAGAGAATAAGGCTCTCATTCTAACAAATGATAAGACTGGTCTTAAGAAGATGATTTCTAAGATTGAAATAAAGAAGGCTCTTACATGATCAAATAAGTTGGCTTCCAAGTCCGTAGTCTGGGTTCTTGAGAAGAAGGCAGTATTAGATATTACAACACCATAGAGTGTATAGAAGAGGGTGAAGAATATCATATATCTCACATTTAATAATTCGAAACAGTATGCCAGTATGACGGTAAATAAACCAAACATTTCAATGACTGGTGTATATAGCTCATAAAGTAAGAAGTAGGTATAGGATATTACTGATAATAAGCCAAATTCCTGAGAGGCAAATAGACGGCGATGACTGGCCATACTCTGTCTTAGGCCTAAGTGCCAGCGTCTACGCTGTTTGCATAAATCTGAGAGCTTTTCTGGGGCCTGCGTCCAACATATGGCGTCAGTTGCATACTTTATACGATATGATGTCTGATTTACTGCACAATATTCATGAAGTCTTAATACCAGCTCCATATCTTCACCAACCGTACCAGCATTATAACCGCCAGCCTGTATTACTATATCTTTCTTAAATAAACCAAAGGCACCCGAGATAATCATGGAACCATTAAATTTATCAAATAAAATTCTGGTAGCCAGGAAGGTTCTATCATATTCAATTACCTGCATGGCTGCAATTAAGTTTTTTGGAATCTTAATCTTTTTAACGACACCTTTTTCAATAATTGAGTCATTACATGGTCTGACAGAGCCACCAACCGCGACAACATTAGAGTCGGTTAAAATAGGCTGAACGATACGATAGATAGAATCTTTCTGTAATAAGCTGTCCGCATCCATGCAGACAAAGTACGGAAATCTTGAAGCGTTAATGCCCATATTAAGCGCATCAGCCTTACCGCCATTTACTTTATTAATAAGCGTTAAATTAATTCTTCCCACCTTGGTCTCATATACCGAAACAACATCCTTACAAGGTAACTGTATACGGATAGGACGTCTGGTTTCGATTAAATTAAATTCCTTAATTAGACTCTCAGCTGTATCATCAGTACTGCCATCGTTTACTACTACTATTTCAAATAAGGAGTAATCAAGATTAAGTAAAGAATATACCGTATCACATACCGTCATACCCTCGTTATGAGCGGGCACCAGGATTGATACTGGTATATAGGCATTTTCTGATAAGACACCTCTTAAGTACTGCAGACGCTTGGAAGAATTTAATTCATAAGCACCAACAATAACTGAGATTATCTGAAAGCTGGCATAGCCTATCAGGTAGGCAATAAAGAAATACATTACATAGTCTAAAAAGGTTGAAACATAAGTGATCATAGATTTTCTTTCTTCCTTTCCAGCTGATATAAAAGGGCATCTCTGGCATATTTGTCATCGCCATTAATGATTTCTGTATATACTTCTTCATTTAATTCAAAGTCTGATAAGACCTTGGCAGCATTGGTTCTAACATACCAGTATCTTGAAGACAGGTCTTTCTTTAAGACTTCAATAACTTCTTCATCCTTATAGGCGCTTAAGGCCTCGATCGCAATAGACTGGAATTCCCAACGGTACTCATCTTCACCTCTGGCCAGTTTAATAAATAAATCTCGATGAGACTCATCCTTATACTTTGAAAGATAACGGATAGCTGAAAGACGAATCTCATCATCATATTTCTTACTCTTATAGATTTCTAAGAATTCCTTTGTATATGAACCATTATTGAAACGGATATAGTTAGAACAGCTTAACTGTATTTCGTCATTAAAACTATCAAAGTTTTCTATTAAAGCAGAACACAGTTCATCCTTGTTTTTATAGACCGTTAATAACTCAGTAAGAGCTCTTTGCTGGAAAGAGAGATTCTGCTTGGAAGAAATATACTTTAGCGCATGAATCAGAAAATCAATCTTACCGGTATTGGAAATAGCCTCTAATGCCTGATATCGACAATAAATAGAAGGGTGTTCCAGCATTCTGAATATCAGTCTTTTTAAAGCCTTGTTCTTTAGATTTAATAGTTCAAACTGCTTCACAAAAGAAATCAGATAAGAAGTTTTTACGACATCATCTTTAGTCTTGTTAAAAAGAATAAAGATGACTTCTAATGAATCATTAAGATATTTTTTTATTTCTATTGGATGTCTCTCATTAAGGGAAACTACCGCTTCCTTATAAGCACGCATACTGACAATAGAATTTAAGTTTTTTGAGAGATATTTAATATGCTTCTTGGAAACCTCTTCTTTTTCCGTTTCCTCTTTTATCAGGATTGAATATCTTCTGAATAAGACATCAAAGCGCCTGTTTGAATAGCTGGTATAAAGCACAGTAAAAATATCAAAGAGAATCATTGATAGGGCAACTATACTATAGATAATTAATAATAACTGTGCTTTTGACTGCATTACTTAGTCCATTCTTCTTTCAATATGTAATAAGACGCTTTAAGTCTTTCATGATATGTTGGCTTATTGCCCCAAGACTTTAGAGTATAAGGAGCCATAGCGATGGTTTCACCATCCTTGGCTAAACCGACATAAATATCCTTAATTTTAATTGATTCTACCCCGTAATGTTTGAAGTAGTCATCATGAATCATTCTCTTGCTTGGATCAGAGAAATTTAATAACTGATAAGGTATCTTTAATTCAATTCCACTTCCATTTACATAGAAGTCAGCCAGCGAATCAAATTCCTCATAATCAGGATTACAGATGCCATATCTGAATAAACCAGTATTAAATAATGTGGCATCATTTTCTTCAATTCTTGAATACTGCAGCAACATCTCAACCTTATAAAAGACATCACTGTCGATTGCCGGCATATTTTCCTTAAAGTAAATACTTGTATGATAAATAGCTTCTGAATAAGTAGCCCTTAAGACATCGTATCTTTGCTGTACATAAAGCTGGGTATTGTCCTTGCCATCAATTTCTAAGACAAAGTCGATTGGTCTATCACTGTAGATATTTTGATAATTATTAGAACCACTGTTTGGCGTGATATCCAATAATAGATCTAACTTATCATTTTCAAAATCAAAGTCTTTATCTTCGATATAGAAGTAAAGATATCTTTCATCCTGTTTCATATAAAGGGAACGATTGTTTTCACTGTAGACCAGATCACTTTCATCCCACTCTGAGAAATCACCATCAACATAACTGATACATTTATCCTTACCTGGATCAAAAGATAATAAACCGAAGTACTGTTCGTTGGTCTGATAATCTGACCAGTAAGGGGTTCTAGTTAAATCGATGGCGTGCATAGTATTCCAGGTTCTTTTAAACCACTCATCCTGCCAGGTAAAGACCATACCGCCTGCACAACCGCTGTCCATAATATCTTCATAACAGCTTAATAAAGCCTGCCCCTGTTCAGACTCTGACATATGACCCTGATTACGATTGGTATTGGCATCAAGCTGGGCAATACCACGACCGGTACTGACACCAAATTCAGCAATTAATACCGGATAAGTATGATGCTTTGTCAAAGCAGTCAAATAAGCCTTGTAGGAATTATAAACGCCTTCTTCATTGATGAAGTCTTCCTTATTTAAACCATAAACTGAAATATCATCAATCAGATTAAAATAATCCGGGAAGTAAGGGTATGCGTGATATGAGGCAAAGATACCAGTCTTAAATGTATCCTTAGCTCTTATATGTTCCACATCGACCTTGGCAGACTTCTTAAAGAATCTTGTGACATCTTCGGGATAATCCAAAGGGTCGGTAGTAGGCCAGTTGGAGAAGCTCATTAATTTCTGCTCCCCATATCTGTCAAATTCATAGGCAATCATGCTGTCAGCAACCTGCGTAAGCATGCATTCAAAGGCTGAAGCATTCTCGGTATAAAGGAATCGGCCATCATAGTTTTGCTTACTAAAATCATCTTTATATAAGTTGTCAGTATAGGCAACAGTCTTATCTTCCCATTCAATACCAATGATGTAACCCAGTACCCACTTGGAAATATCTTTTTTAAAGGTGCCGGAAGCACCAGCTGCCAAACCATTGGCTACCAGCTTCTTATTGCCATGTACCACATCAACGATAGACTGACAGTCTTCTTTAAACTGCTTAAAGAATAAGTCGTCATAGGCATCAACTCTACTGTTTTGAATATAGTCGCTGATCCAGACACCATGCAGGATGTAGATAGGTTTTTCATGACTCATATTGTAGTCATATAAGGCTTCATAGAAACTTGGATTCTGGGCAGTATAGACACGGATGGTGTTGGCACCCATTTCCCCAATCTGTTCTAGCCATCTGTCGTACTATTCTCTTTTAACGGCATATTGGGTAGAAAATTCACCTGGAATACCACTACCCAGGTTTACACCCTTAATTGTCATCGTTTCAAAAGAGTTTCCTTCTTTAATTAGAATCTGATCATTGAAAGTCTTGGCGAAATATTCTGCTTCGCTGTTTTTATTGATATCGATATAAATGCCCTTTTGATAGTAGGCATAGTCTATTAATAATATGGTCAAAATAAGTAAGATGACTGTATAAATATATTTCTTCATTATTCACTCACCTCGTTATATTTCTTATTTGAACTATCAGCACTATATTGAAGAAGGGTATCAATATTCTCATCCATCCATCTTCCTCTTCTGATTAGGTAGTCCTTATACTGATCAATGGCATCTTCATAGGAATTGATTTCCCAGACTGGCGTCTTAGGCACATTGATTTCTGGCCACCTTTCTCTGTTTCTATCGATTGCCTCACCCAAGAAGCTGCTGGTTTCATCGACATATTTTAAAAGATTTTCTTCACTTAATAAGTCTTCTCTTAAAGCTTTATATCTATTGATGATTCTTTTATTAAATTCCTCATCTTTCATCAGATATAAGAAAAGATAATCATTAACCAGATCAAAACCGGAAACTTCATCAGATGAGATATCCGCATTATTGGCACAGATATTAAAGTCCCAGACCGCCATCTTGTATTTACCACTTTTGTCCTTATATACATAAGTTGAGAACTGACCAGAGTCATTGTTTCCCGATAATTCATTAATGATAAAGTAGTCCACAAAAGAAGCTACATCAATATATTTTTCATAGCCAAAATCTTCACTCTTATAATCATAGGAATGAAGAGTCTTTTCAAAACGGTTATAGTCGTCAGTAATCTTCTTTTCGATTTCCGGCGTTAACTTGGCTCTAGGATAAATAATGCCAATCTGGTTGGCATAGATATAGGTATAGTGTGTAAAGTTATCGATAGTATATTCCTTTTCTGGTCTATCAAGTCTTAGGATATAGCCAGAATATGAACTGCGCTTTTTCTTGACTGAAATATCGATTCTTTCTTCAGATACGCTGATTGGTGTAAGTAATAGATATAAACCATCATATTCACCATTGTTGAATAACTCTACATACTTACATGTTGGGGCATAGTCCATAATCTGACCAGCCAGGTTATACCACATATAGTTACGCATATAGGTTTCATCGACATAGGGACCATAGAGCACATACTGGTGACCAGCTGGTAATCCTAAAACCGATATATCAATTTCATTTCCTTCTTCATCAAGGCAATTAAATTCATAACTCTTTTTTAAGAAGGCTCTACTTGAATTGCCACGAATCTTGATATTGAGATTGCCGCTTTCTGTTGGTGTATCTAAAAGACTGTTATAGTGAATATCTGATGAATAAATATTATAAGTACCGGTAGTGATGTCTAAACCACTTTCGGTAGTAACATAGCCATCCTTATAGTTTTCGCCATTGATATAGGCACCAGGAATACTTTCATCAGTAGTAATAGAAATAATTGGTAAATGCGAAGAAAAAGAAGTAGTCTCAACAGGACTTAACTCAGGACTTTCTAAGTGTTGAGTGTAATGGCTATTGGGACGCTTGTATAAAGTGGCCTGTAATAATACAGTACTTGTTATTCCCAATAGACACACAACAGTTCCCAAGTTCTTCTTGTTCATGACTGCTTCTCCTAAATAGTTAATAGTTAATTAGATACTTCATCGTTTTGTAAAACAATATTTACATAATCAATATCGCCAATGGCATATATTGTATCGTTGATACCTGAACCTCTGGTTTCAGCCTTCAACATAATTCGCTGATTTATTTCATAGATAAATTCAATATCATCTCTACTTGAATTCTTGACTCTTAAGACCGCCTGACGATTAAACAGCTTAAAGACAACAGATTGAATCTCGGCTTCCTTACTTTTTCTGGCCTTGATTACCAGCAATACTCTTTGTTCATTTTTCACAAAACCGGCAATCGAAATAACTAAGAAGACAATAGCTGAGCCAAGTGAAGCTACGATATAGTCCTGAGCGCCACAACAGATACCAGCGATAATAGCCCAGAAGATAAAGACAGTGTCTCTTGAATCTTTAATAGCTGTTCTAAATCTGACAATAGATAAAGCACCAACCATACCTAAGGACATTGCCATATTATTGCCGATAACTGTTAATGCCATAGCGGTTAAAACGGTTAAGACAATAAGTGAGACATTAAACTTTCTTGAATAAATAGTTCCCATATGTGAGATACCATAGGTCACATAAATAACCAGTCCCACAATTAAGGCTGCCAAGAGGTTAGCCAAAATAGTCTGCCAACCCAAATCAGTCTGATTTAAAAGGATAGTAAATAATTCTTCTTTAAAACTCATAATTAGCCCCCATAATTTATACGTGCCATAACATACTTGCTGTTAGATGTTTCACTCTTATCAACAATACTTAATATATCTTTTATATAGGATAAAAGAAAACGATTATATTTAACTTCCAGGATAATCTTTGAGGGATCATTAACAGGAACTGTTAAGAGATCTTTATCAAAGATATTGAAGTTGGATTCACTGGCCCTGATATTGGAATCGATGGTGATACGAATATCATTCTCATCGGCATAGTAAGCTCTTCGATCATAATCAACTACACAGACCGGCCTATACATTTCTAAGCTCATAATGGTATAGATTTCCGCTGCGAAGGGATCATCATACTTTAAAAGGCAGGAATATTCTCTATTGATTAGTTTTATGGCGTCTTCTCTGCTGATCCTTAAACTTCGCTTTAACTGGTACTGACCAGTCTTCTGTTTAAGCTCCAGCTTGATGAAGTCATCGGAACAGTTATAGATTCTTATTCTGATCTTTCTTCGATTTTCTACGCCATCCATTTTTTCAAAATAGTCCTTGTCATTAATGGAATCAAAGTAAAGTGATCGTATCAGATAAGTATTGTCACTATTAAAAGAATCCCTCTTAATGGTCTGATCAAGGATTCTCTTAAGTTTATATTCCTCTACCATATTCACGAGGTATTTTTTCTCCAGTCGACTTACCTGTAACATTTTTGAATATTATAACATTTTGGTCCCTTGAAATATGCTTATTATCACTGTCCTGGCAGTCTTTTTAAAAGCCTTTTGTGTAGCCTTATTTTTTTGATTTTTATCGTTAAAAAATTATTTAAAAAAATAGCGGAAAAAGTATTGAAAAGTGGGTTCTTTTAATATAATATTTGATTGTTGTTAATAAAACATTAAGTTTAGTATTACTAAACAGGAAGGAGGCTAGATGGACATCGGACAAAGAATAAAAGCCTTAAGAACCAAAAATGGTTTGACGCTTGAAGAATTAGCCTCACGTTCCGAATTAACAAAGGGTTTCCTTTCCCAGCTGGAAAGAAATCTGACTTCGCCAAGTATTACTACTTTAGAAAATATTACGGAAGTATTTGGGGTGAGTCTGGAAGACTTCTTTAAGGAAGATAAGGCTGAACAGATAAAGTTTTCAGAAGATGATTACTTTGTCGACGAAAAGGAAAAATCAACAATTACCTGGCTGGTTCCAAACGCTCAAAAAAATGAGATGGAACCAATTCTTCTTACTTTAGAAGAAAAGGGTGAGTCAAATATCATTGATCCTCATGAAGGAGAGGAATTTGGCTATATCTTACAGGGTAAGGTTGAACTGATTGACTTGGACAGTAAGAAGAAAACTGTTCTAAAAAAGGATGAAACATTTTATTTAAAAGGTGATTTCAGACATAAACTGGTGAACAATTCAAAGCAGGTGGCTGAACTTATTTGGATTACAACGCCGCCATTATTTTAAGGGGAATAAACATGAAGAAATTGATTGAATTTAAAAACATCGTTAAATCATTTGATGGCTCTATCGTTTTAAGAGGTATTAATCTTGATATCTATGAAAACGAATTTGTGACACTGCTTGGTCCTTCAGGTTGTGGTAAGACTACTTTATTAAGAATCTTAGGTGGTTTCCTAGATACTGATGAGGGTGAAGTAATCTTTGATGGTGAAGAAATTTCCAAGGTACCTGCCTACAAGAGAGAAATCAATACTGTTTTCCAGAAGTATGCACTATTCCCACATTTAAATGTTTATGACAATATCGCCTTTGGTTTAAAACTAAAGAAACAGTCAAAAGACGTTATTGACCAGAAAGTAAATCGTATGCTTTCACTTATTGGTCTTGAAGGCTATGGTGACCGTAATGTCAACCAGCTATCAGGTGGTCAGCAGCAGCGTGTAGCTATTGCCAGAGCCCTGGTTAATGAACCATATGTTCTTTTACTTGATGAACCTCTAAGTGCCTTAGATAAGTCTTTAAGAAAAGAAATGCAGTACGAATTAAAGAGGATCCAACAGGAAGTTGGTATTACTTTCATCTTCGTAACTCACGACCAGGAAGAAGCACTGACAATGTCAGATAAGATCGTTGTTATGAAAGACGGTATTATCCAACAGATTGGTTCTCCTACTGAAATCTACAATGAACCAGCAAATGAATATGTTGCAACTTTCATTGGTGAATCAAATATCTTAGATGGTGTTATGAAAGATGACTATCTTGTTAATTTTGATGACACTGATTATAAATGCGTAGACTACGGCTTTAAGCGAAATGAAGAAGTAGACATCGTAATCAGACCAGAAGATCTGGAAATCGTAAAAAGAGGTAGAGGCCTGATTCCAGGTGAAGTTAAGTCAGTTTTATTTAAGGGTATGCACAACGAAATCATGGTACAGACTGTATCTGGTGCTTCAAAGACTGTAACAATGCATGTTATTGGTAACCATGACTTAACAAATGAAGATGCCAAGGAAAAGATTTCTGCCAACGACTTCTACATGGACTTGGAAGACGTTGATTTACTATCTGATACAGAAGTTATCATGCGTGCCAATGCGCAAGCCTGGGATGAAGATGAAGAACTTATCTCTTTATCAAGAGTTGAATATGATATCAAGAAGGAACCTGGTACTTATGAAGTAACTTTCGCTACTCATAAGGGTTCAGAAATCACTATCAAGGCTTATGTACTGGAACCTAAGTTCATTGAAGATGATAAGCAGGGTGTTGCGGTTTCAGCATTCGACTTCTTTATCACTGCTGATGAATTAAGAGAATCTATCGCTCTTGATACTGACTTATGTATCTGGGCTAAGGCTGAGGCTTGGGACTTAGAAACAGAACAGCCTATTGAAATCTATGATGTAATTTATGACTTTGATGAAGAAAACATCAAAGAAGGTGAATATAAGATTACTTATGCGGTAGAAGGAAGAGTATTCAAGGTTCATACAACCAAGAATGCCGAAGTTGGTGCTAAGGTTGACTTAACTTTCGACCCAGAAGCAATTCACGTTATGTCTAAAATGAGGTACTAAAAATGAAATCATTTTCTAAAATGGCGTGGCCTTATATGTTATGGTTGGGTGCATTTGTTGTCATTCCGATGTTTTTGATTCTGATGTACTCAATCACCAGACAGGGCAACAGTGTTATCACATTAAACTTCACAATTGAGAACTTCGCAAAGTTTTTCTCTGACAGTATATTTCCGATTGTTCTATGGAGATCATTAAAGATTGCCCTGATCACTACAGTACTATGCATTCTTATTGGTTATCCATGTGCTTATATCATTGCGAACATGTCTGAAAGAGCTCAGGCCTTCGCAATTCTGTTAATCACTCTTCCAATGTGGATTAACATGCTGATTAGAACCTATGCCTGGAAGGGTATCCTGTCTTACTTTGATATGGACGCTTCTATTAAGGTCATCATTGGTATGGTATATAACTTCTTGCCATTCATGATCTTACAGATTCATACATCTTTAAGTAAGCTTGATCGAAATCTTATTACAGCTGCTGAAGATTTAGGAGCTGATAAGTTTGAAACTTTCAAGCGCGTAATTCTGCCATTATCAATTCCAGGTGTTATCTCAGGCATTACCCTGGTATTCTTACCAGCTGTATCAAGCTTCTTTATTCCTAAGCTTTTAGGTGGTGGTGAATATGTACTTATCGGTAACCTGATTGAAAACTACTTTATCTCAGTAGGTAACTGGAACTATGGTAGTGCTATTTCCCTGATTATGGCTTTAGTAATCATTCTTTCAATGTTTGTTACTAAGAAGCTTGATAAGAAAGTGGGTAGTGAAGACTAATGGAAAAGTTAAAAAATTTCTTAGGCAAGTCATATGTCTGGCTTGTAATGTTATTCTTCTATGTGCCAATTATCTATGTATGTGTCTTCTCATTTAATGAATCAAAGTCACTTACAAGATTTACCGGCTTCTCATTACAGTGGTATCAGAAAATGTTTGAATCTCGTACCATCATGGAAGCTATTTACTATACTGTAGCTATTGCCGTAATTGCTACTATTGTTTCAACTGTTGTTGGTACAATTACTGCTATTGGCTTATCTAAGTCAAGAAAGATTGTAAGAGATGTAGTCTTACAGATTAATGACTTGCCAATGATGAATCCGGATATCGTTACGGCGATCGGCTTCATGTTACTGTTTACTTCTTTACATATTGAAAAAGGCTTTATGACAATCCTATTGGCTCATATCGCTTTCTGTATTCCGTATGTAATCCTGAGTGTTATGCCACGTCTTCGTCAGCTTGATGACAATCTGGCAGAAGCAGCACTGGACTTAGGCTGTACACCAGTTCAGGCTTTAACCAAGGTAATCATTCCGCAGTTAAAGACTGGTATTGTTTCAGGGGCATTAATCGCCTTCACTATGAGTTTTGATGACTTCGTAATCAGTTTCTTTACTTCAGGTTCAGGCATCAATACAATTGCGATTTATGTCTACTCTTCAATAAAGCGTATCAATCCAACAATTAACGCTTTATCAACAATCATTGTTTTAATCGTCACTGTAGTACTTATTGTTGTCAATGTAGTACCGATGATTAAAGATAAAAAATTAAAGGAAGGAAAATAAAATGAAAAAATTAGCTCTATGCTTATTAAGCGTATTAATGATTCTTTCATTAGGCGCTTGTTCAAAGAAGGAAAATAAATCTGACTTTGACCCTATCGCTGAATTTGGTTCAGACACACTAAACGTATTCAACTGGGGTGAATATATCGGTGAAGAAACTCAAAAGGCTTTCGAAGAAAAGTACAATGTTAAGGTTAACTACAAGATGTTCGACTCAAACGAAGAAATGTACACTTCAATGATCATGGGTGACTCATATGATGTTATCTATCCATCTGATTACATGGTTGAACGTTTAATCAAGGAAGGCAGAATCCAGAAACTTGATACTAGCCTAATCACAAATATCGATAAGATTGCTGATGGTCTTGCTTCTCCAGACTATGACCCAGCTCATGAATATTCAATTCCTTACTTCCAGGGTTCAGTAGGTATTGCCTACAACAAGAATATGGTTACAATCGAAGAATTAGAAGCTGAAGGCTGGAACATTCTTGTTAATCCTAAGTACAAGGGTCAGATCTTCGTTTACGATGCTGATAGAGACAACTTCATGCCTGCATTCAAGGCTTTAGGTTATTCAATGAACACTACTGATGAAGCTGAAATCGAAGCAGCTTACCAGTGGTTACTAAACCAGGCTAAGACTATGGAACCTGCATATGGTACCGATGAAATCAATGATGATATGATCAACGGTAACTATGCATTAGCTATCTGCTACTCAGGTGCTGCTAGCTACATCATTTCTGAAAATGATGAAATCGGCTACTATGAACCTAAACAGGGTACTAACGTTTGGTCTGATGCAATGTGCATTCCTACAGATGCTAAGAACGTTAAACTAGCTCATGCTTGGATCAACTTCAACCTTGAAAAAGAAGTTGCTATGGATAACTCAATCTACGTTGGTTACACTTCAGGTCAGAAAGAAGCTTTAGCTGAACTATCTGCTGAAGGTGGTGAATTCGATGGTATCGAAGCTTACACTCCAAGAGTTGGCTACGAACTAGATGAAGAATACCATGATGATAACGTTCTAAAAGAAAAGTTAGCTGAACTTTGGGTAAAAGTTAAGGCTACTAAGGGCGAATAATTAAATAAGAGATATGGCGCTAAATAGCGCCATATTTTAAAATAGGTATTATGAGAAATGTAAAAGTAGCAGCTATCCAGATGAAGTGTGAAAAGTCACAGGAAAACAATCTGAACAAAGCTGAAAAAATGATTAGAGAAGCAGCGTCAAATGGTGCCAATATTATTCTTTTACCAGAACTGTTTGATAGAGAATACTTCTGTCAGGAAAGAAGATATGACTATTACGACTTTGCATTAAGTGTTGAAGAACACCCATCTGTTTTAATGGGTAAAAGATTATCAAAAGAACTGGGCGTAGTCTTACCTATCTCTTTCTATGAAAAAGATGGCAATGTTCTATATAACTCCGTGGCTGTCTTTGATGCGACTGGTGAATATCTGGGTATTTATCGTAAGACGCATATTCCTGATGATCACTTCTATCAGGAAAAATTCTATTTCACACCTGGCAATACGGGTTTTAAGACATTTAAGACTCAATACGGAACAATTGGTGTTGGTATCTGTTGGGATCAGTGGTTCCCAGAAACAGCCCGCTGTCTGGCTTTAAATGGAGCAGAAATCTTATTCTATCCGACAGCCATTGGCTCTGAACCAATTCTGACTGTTGACAGTATGAAACACTGGCGAAGATCAATGGTGGGCCATTCAGCATGTAACTTAATGCCAGTAGTTGCAGCTAATCGTATTGGTCTAGAAGAAGTAAAGCCATGCAAGGAAAATAACAATCAGACTTCTTCATTAAACTTCTATGGTTCATCATTTATGAGTGATCATACTGGTGAAATACTATGTGAAGCAAATAGAAATGAAGAAACTATTCTATATCAGGAATATGACCTGGACGCTATTGCAAGTGATCGTCTAAGCTGGGGCTTATTCAGAGATAGAAGAGAAGAAACATATTCAAAAATCTGTGGTAAGTAAGTGCTCATAACGGGCACTTTTTTACTGCTCACAATATGCGTTGCAGGCATCTTTATAGTAATTAAACATTTCATTTCTGATATTTTCAGGAGATAGTATTATTGCGTTTCTTCCAAAACGTTGAAAATACTGAGTTACCTGATTGGTTGAACAGTCAAATGTATAAATATTGTCATCAATTTCTGAATAGGGTGGACGATGGATATAGATTCTTTCATACATTAATTTTCCACGTTCGGTTAGCTTAATTTTTATAGGCTCATTTTCATCTAGTGAATATGTGAACTGAGGACCATATTTAACCATCTTTTCAAATACTGTCGAACAGTTTTTAGAAACATTACATTGTTCGTTTAGCACTGTAATGTTACTAATCCTAGATACTCTAAAAGAAAACGGTTTGCCGTGTTCCTGGGCTATCAAATAATTAAATAGTTCTTCTTTACTTGATGAAAGAGCGAAAGGAGAAACGCGATGCTTCTTTCCATTCTTGTTTTTGACAACGAAGTACAGCATTTTGTTCTTTTCTAAAGCTTCATTAATCGCATCAAAATTTTCCTTAAAAATGATTTTCTCTCTTTTATCTTGAGGTAGTCTAACATAGGATGCCAGTAAGTTCCTTAGCCAGCCTGACATTGATGAACCATTCAATAAAAAACTTTCAACATAATCAAATGTACGTGACGAAAACTTTGTGGGCTTCATTGAAATAACCACATCCAGTTTCTTGTTATCTAAATCTAGTGCCTGCTTTGTGGTGAATTCAGTAATACTTGAAGCATTTGAACTGGCAATTGTATCACTCATGCCCAAAACCTTTAGATTATTTTTTATATGTTCGTATATCTTCGAATTACTTTCGGCATAAGAAGAATGGTAATTGACAATCAGTTTGTTCAAGAATTCATTTTTGTTTAAAGAGTGATCATTTTTATAGAATTCAAACAATTCCATATCTTTAAGTAATGTCTGATATACATCGTTAGGAATATATATTTTGATTTTTTCTTCCATAATTACCTCCAAGAACCCTAAAGGTGGTCTTAATCTAACTAAAATATAAGCCTAAATAACGAATATAACAAGGAATATTTCAATAATTTGGTGGTCGTAAAAAGTATTATTTAGACAATTTTAAAGCATAATTTTTAAAGATATGATTAGGGTGTAAACAAAAAGGCGTATCGCCAGGAGGTAAAAAATATGAAATTAGCAGAAGCATTACAGCAAAGAGCTGACTTAAATATCAAAATATCAGAATTACGTCATAGATTATCTTTTAATTTAGTAGTTCAGGAAGGTGAAAAGCCTGCTGAAGATCCAAAAGATTTAATCAATGAATTAAATTCTTCTTTCGAACAGTTAGAACAGTTAATCAAAAAGATTAATTTAACTAACTGCAATACATTGGTTGATGGTAAGTCTTTAACAGAATGGATAGCTGAAAAGGACTGTTTGAGGACAAGAATTGATGCTTATAGGGACATTGTTTCCAAAGCTTCAAATTTATGTGGTCGAATGACTAGAACAGAAATTAAGTATTTACCAACAGTAGATGCTCGTGATATCCAGAAAACAGTGGATACTTTATCAGCTAAGTTAAGAAAAGTTGATAATTTAATTCAGCAGACTAACTGGTCAACTGATATTTAAACTAATTTGGTGTTTGTGGCTGGGATGTGATCTCTAGAAACGGAGAATGCGTTTCAATATCTTTCAAGATGTAAAGGATTGGTAAGGTAACAGGGCGACCCGGTGGGTTCGAATCCCTCTTATAATTTAGGCCCTTACAGCTTACAAGTGTATTGTTACTTTAATAAATAATTACCTAACATCAGCTACAAAAGGGTGGGAAAAGGGGAAAATGGTTATTGTGTCATTCATGTAAGCGACACAATTTCACTATTAAATGGAGAATAACATGATTGAGATAATTGGAAAACATAATACAGCTAAGGTTTATATACAAGATTTAGAAGAAACCGCTAGAAAACAGATAGAAGCGATGTGTAATTCAGAGGTTTTTGCTGAATCTAATATCGCGATTATGCCTGATGTTCACGCAGGTGCTGGATGTACTATCGGAACAACAATGACTCTTATTGATAAGGTTGTTCCAAATATGGTTGGCGTTGATATAGGATGTGGAATGGAAGTGGTGAGAATCGCCGAGAAAGATCTTGATTTCAATATGTTAGATAAAATAATTCGTAATGAGATTCCATCGGGTCGAGAAGTTCGACGTTATGAACATCCAAACGCAAGAAAAGTCAATTTGATCGATTTAAGATGTTACAGTCATATAAAGAAGATCAAAGAAGAATATAAAGCAATTGGTTCGTTAGGCGGCGGAAACCATTTTATTGAAGTGGATAAAGATGAAAATGGAAATTTGTATGTAGTAATACATTCTGGTTCAAGGCATCTTGGCAAATCGATTGCGGAATATTATCAGGAGCAGGCTTTTAAACAAACAAATGCCTATATGGATTATGATGTTGCTAATATGATTTCCACATTAAAAGAGCATGGAAGGGAGCGGGAAATCCAAGCAGAACTTAATAAAATAAAAATCCAGTTAAATAGTCAAACTTCAAAAGAATTGTCATATTGTTCAGGAAAACTATTTGAAGATTACATCCATGATATGAAGATTATGCAAAATTTTGCTGATATTAATCGTAAAACAATGATGGAAATAATTTTAGAAAAATTGAATTTAACTCCAATTGAATGTTTTACTACTATTCATAACTATATAGATACAGAGAATATGATTTTAAGAAAAGGTGCAGTATCTGCTCAAAAAGGAGAAAAGTTATTGATTCCAATTAACATGAGAGATGGTTCTTTGATCTGCATTGGAAAAGGCAATTCTGAATGGAATCATTCGGCTCCTCATGGCGCAGGAAGAGTATGCGGAAGAAAAGAAGCAAAGCGTAGATTTGATATTGAAGAATTTAAAAAAGAGATGAATGGTGTTTATTCGACTACAATTAGCGAGAACACACTAGATGAGTGTCCTATGGCATATAAAAATATGGACGACATCATAAATAATATTAGTCCTACAGCGGATATACTTTCCATTATTAAGCCAGTGTTTAACTTTAAAGCAGAAGAGTGATATTTATGAATAAAACTCAAAGAAAGGAGGAAAACAAGAAGATGAATGAAAGAATAATAAATAAGCTTAAAGAAATCGAGCTAAAAGAAAATGTAAGAATTCTCTTCGCTGTTGAATCGGGTTCAAGGGCCTGGGGCTTTGAATCTCCTGATTCAGACTATGATGTCAGGTTTGTTTATGTTAGAAAAGAAAACGACTATTTAAAACTTAATACATATCGTGACGTTATCGAATGGGAGCTTGATGATGTATACGACATTAATGGTTGGGATTTGCAAAAGGCACTAAAACTATTGCGCGCTTCAAATCCTGCTCTATTCGAATGGTTAAACTCGCCAATTGTTTATATAACCTCTCCGGAACACGAAGAACTAAGAAAGATAGCTGAGCATTATGTGGATACCAAGAAAATCGCTTTTCATTATATTCATACAGCAAGCAATAATTATAGAAACTACTTACGGAAAGAGGAAGTGAAACTTAAGAAGTATTTCTATGCCATCAGACCAATACTTGCAGAAAGGTATGTACTAGCTACACAAGAGATTCCTCCTGTTTTATTTGAAAAATTAATGGATTCACAACTAAAAGAAGAAGACATTAAAAAAGTGGTGATGGAATTACTTGCTAGAAAGAAGGTTACATCTGAATTAGGTTTTGAAAAACCGAATGAATGTCTGGATTTATTTATAAAAAATGAAATTGAAAAACTAAAAAAACAAGCAAATAATCTTGATAGTTCTAATTTCACGTGGGATGAGTTAAACGCATTTTTCATAAAAGTCTTAGAAAAACAATAATAACAACAAGATATCTGTGACAATTTAAAAACAGATGTCTTTGTTATTAGTGCCAAAATTGACACTAATAATGTCAAAAATGGCACTAATAGATTATAATGTAGATATGATTATTTATATTGAAAGTGAGAATACTGAATTAAAAGAAAAATACAATGAAAACTTTGTTCGCGAAGTAGTGGCTTTTCTTAATAGTTCAGGAGGCCATATCTATTTGGGTATTGATGATAAGGGAAATATCAAAGGTGTTAGCAAAGTAGATGAAACACTAAAACTGATATCGGATTGTATAAGCGACCAAATAGAGCCTAGTCCTCATAATGAAGTTAAAAATGAAATTATCTATGAAGATGGTTTGCCGATTATTGTGACTAGTGTCAGCAAGGGTATACGTCCAATATATTGTGTAAAGAAGTATGGCTTTTCTTCTAAAGGATGTTTGGAAAGACTGGGTACTACCTGCAAGGAAATGACCAGCGAAGAAATCAAATATCGCTACCGTCAGCAGTTTGTTGATTCTGATTACATGTTGCAGGCTCCAGCCAAGTATGCACCGCTTTCCTTTGATATGATGAAAATCCTGTTAACAAGCCAGGGTATGCATATCAATGAAAACTCTTTTGAAGCATCTTTTAATCTGAAAAGAATGGATGGGAACTATAATCTGATGGCCGAGATACTGGCTGATAGGAATATGGTTCCGTTGATTTTTGTGAAATTCTCAGGATATGACAAGGCTTCTATTTCCCAAAGAAGTGACTACGGTTCACAAAGTATATTGCTGGGATATCAGAAATTAAAGGATCGATTAATAGCGGAAAACATCTGTAAAACTGATACTAAGGTTAGACCAAGAATTGACCGTTATTTATACGACATGGATAGTGTGAATGAAGTTTTAGTCAATATGCTGGTACATAATGACTGGACCATCAGTGAGCCATTGGTGTCTTTTTATGCAGATAGAATAGTTTTTACTTCCCATGGTGGTTTACCGCATGGTGTAAGCATTGAAGACTTCTTTAATGGTGTCAGTCATCCAAGAAATACAGTATTAATGCGTGTATTTTTAAATATGGGTATTGTAGAACACACGGGACATGGGGTACCTACTATTGTTAAGAAATATGGACAAAAGGCCTTTGATATCAGGGATAACTATATCAATGTGACTATTCCTTTTGATAAGGAAGTAATGGCACTGATGCCAAGAGTTGGCACTGTTGAAGAATTACCATTTATTTATAATCCACTTACTTTAAACGAACAGATGGTAATGGAAGAATTAATAAATAATCCTGAACTGACATATGACGAATTAACAGGTTTAACCGGCCTTTCGCGCAGAACTGTATCAAGGGTTATCTGTTCACTGATTGATAAAGGTAATATCGAAAGAATTGGTAACAATAAGAAGGGTTACTGGAAAATATTGAAATAAAAAAATCACTGAATATTCAGTGATTAGATTAGCGGTTATTATTTGGTGCACCAAACAAGATTTGAACTTGCACGAATTGCTTCACACGCCCCTCAAGCGTGCGCGTCTACCAGTTCCGCCATTGATGCAGATGGTGCGCAAGACGGGACTTGAACCCACATGGTGTTAACCATACGATTCTGAGTCGTACGCGTATACCAATTCCGCCACTTGCGCATACATTTATTGTAATCAAAAAGGTACTTCATTTGAAGTACCTTTTTTAAGTTTTTTATAGGAAAGCTACAATCATATAGATGAAACCAAGTAAAGCCATCTCACTTGCAAGACCCTTAATGTGAGAAAGTGTTTCAGAGAACACCAGTCTCTTTCTTAAAGAAACAAATAAGATACTTACTACAGTAGCACCAATGAATGTACCTACCATTGTAGATACATTATCTAAGACGAAAGGAATTTCCACACAGATTACAGGCAGACATACCCATAAAGCGGTATTTTCATCACTTTCCATCTTGAATAACTTATTTAATAAAGCGATTGCTAAACCAGCAAAGATTAAAGCAAATGCTGGTTTACCATAAGCTGTTGAATTAATTGCGAAGCTGTTTAGAGCAAATCCGAAGATTTTACCCTTAGCTAAATATTCTCTAATGATTGCAAGTACAACCATTACAAGGTAGGCGATTGAATCCTTAAACAGGATATCGCCATAGACATGTTCATCTATTTCCGCATTGTCCATTGCATGCTTGAACATTGCAAACCAGATAACACCAAGAGCTAAGACTTCCTTAACGGCAAGTTTATCAACTCCAAGCATTAAAAGGCTTGAACCAAACATTACTAGACAGGCTATTTGCGAAATAATAGCCTTATTGTACTTATCACCTAATAAGTCTGATAAGAAACAGTTTAAGACATCTCCAAAGATCAGTGTGATACCAAGAAGCATAGCTGTTTTCATATCAGCAGCGAAAAGTACCATGGCAAGGGCAAAGGCTTCAATAGGATATTTAATTTTCTTATCCATCTTTAATACCTTTAAAAATTATTTAGCGTTAATATAATCTGTTGCGCTCTGACCAGCGATACGGCCAAATACGACGATATCAGCTACAGCATTACCACCGATTCTGTTACCACCGTGTACACCACCAGTAACTTCACCAGCAGCATATAGACCAGGGATTGCCATACCATCAGCATTTAATACCTGAGCATTAGTATTGATCTTTAGACCACCCATTGTATGGTGAACACCCGGAGCGATCTTAATAGCGTAGTAAGGAGCCTGATCCATAGAGATTAGACCATTGTTTCTGCCGAAGTCATCTTCTTTTTCACCAGCACAAACTGAATTCCAGTCATTTACTGTATTAACGAAGTTAGTAACAGCAGCACCTTCAAGACCAATTAGAGCAGCTAATTCTTCTAAAGTATCAGCCTGAACAGTTAAACCACCCTTGATATATTTCTGGTATAGTTTTTCTTCAGTGTACTTAGAGTCGAAACAGATATTAGCGTAAGCACCTGGCTGCTTTAATTCAGCCTGTGATACTGCATCTCTTGTAGAAAGGTCGTTAGTGAAACGATTACCTTCAGCATTCACAAGAATTGCACCATTTGAACGTAGACGTTCAGAAACAAGTGTACCATCAGCCTGGAATACTGTTGGATGTAACTGGATATATTCCATATCAACATCAGCAGCACCAACTTCTCTTGCCATAACGATACCATCACCAGTAGCGCTTGGAGAGTTAGTAGTAACTGCATTAGCTAATGAAGGATCATAGCTAGCCATCATTTCAAAGTTAGCACCGAAACCACCAGTAGCGATGATTACAGCCTTAGCGTTAATAGTGTAATTAACTTTATCTGATTCTGCCTTAACACCAACTACAGCACCATCTTTTTCAATTAATGAAGTAGCCTTTGTTTCAAGAAGAAGCTCGATATTCATTTCATTTAATACTCTTGAGTACTGTTCAACAAGGTAGCCACCAACAGCACTGCCATCTTCTGGTTCATGTAAGTAGTAGTGAACTGTACCACCAGTAGCAGCCAGCTTAGGAAGAGGAGCACCAATTGATTCCAACCATTCAACTGCATCAGAAGAGTTAGTAGCCATTGTAGTAACTAGATCGATATCATTGATATCATGACCACCCTTCATAGTATCAGCGATGAAGTTTTCAACTGTTGAATCGATTAAAGCATTCTTAACTTTTTCATCAGTTTCTTTTTCAGCAGCTGCAGCCTGATTCTTAGTGCTAGCAGCATTCATACCACCAGAAGCTCTGTTTGTGTTACCACCAACGTAAGCCATTTTTTCCAGTAATACAACATTTAAACCATTCTGTTTAGCAACAATAGCAGCAGTCATACCAGCACCACCAGCACCGATAACAACTACATCAACATCCTTGGTTTCATCTGTCTTAACAACATTTTCACCAGCATGCTGATTCTTTAAGCCACTGGCATCAACACCAGCTGTAGCTAAAGCTGCATACATTGCGTTAATAACGCCTTCACTTGTAAATGATGCACCAGCAACAAGTTCAACATCAAGTGATTGCGCATCTACGATTTTTTCAGGAAGCTTAGTAAGAGCTACACCACCGATAGTAGGTGTTTCATCATTACCTTCCGCAACGATATTAGTAATCTTGCCACCAGCAATTGTTACATCAACGCTTACTGGGCCATGGTAACCCTTGGCTTCACCATGATATGTACCATCTTTTGCGCTAGACAGTGATACGCCACCTGTACTAACAACAGGAGCACTAACACTTCTTACGCCAAAGGCAACAGTGATCATCATTAACACAACAAGCACTAATGAGATTGCGCCTTGAGATAAATTTTTCTTCATTTATTAGTCCTTTCCGTAAATATGTTTAGTTTTAATACCCTTAATTAATTCTGACATGCAGTTAACAAACAGAATTGAGTAGCAGACACCTTCTGGGAACATGCCCCATACTCTGATGAAAGCTACGATAATACCAGCACAAACACCCATTAGGATGTTGCCTGTTCTATTAGTTAAGTTATAGTCAGTAAGCATAAAGCAGCCACCAAGCATTAGACCACCAGCACATAAGTGAGCCAGAGGATTTTGACCAGCCAAAGTAACGATAACTGCTACTGTGCCCATGAAAGCTAAGCTGACCTTCCAGTTAACTTCCTTCTTATAAATAAGGTAAGCAAAACCGATTAAGATTAATAAAGCACTTGTTTCACCCAGTGCACCAGGAACCTTACCTAAGAAAGCATCCATTACTGTATAAGATACTTCCCTACCTGACTTCATAGCTGAAAGCATAGTTGCACCAGCTACTAAATCAGTCTGCATTGGTTCAACATAATTCATAGTGTATGTTGGATAAACAGTAGACATGAATAACTTGCCCATTAAAGCTGGGTTCATGACATTTGAACCAATACCACCAAAAAACTGCTTAACAATAATGATTGAGAAAGCAGAAGCGATAATTACTACCCAATAAGGAGTAGTACTTGAAACATTGAAGGCAATAAGCATACCAGTAACGACTGCTGAGAAATCCTTAACAGTTACTGGAAGCTTATGTAATTTCTGCCATAACGCTTCAAAGATTACACAAGATAAAACACTGACAAGTGTTAATAATAATGATCTGATTCCAAAGAAAATTACTGAACCAATTAATGCAGGACATAAGGCAATGCAGACATCGCGCATAATTGAAGCTGTTGTCTTTGGTGTACGGATATGAGGAGCGTATAAATTACTTGGCATTCTTCTGCGCCTCCTCTCTTAATTTAGCTCTAACAGCATCTCTGGCCTGTACTGTATGGAATGTAAGTTCTCTCTTGGCTGGACATACATATGAACAGCAGCCACAAGCGATACATTCAACAGCTGATAAAGACTTGCATAAGTCAATCTTGCCATTTCTGATAGCTGAATCAATTTTAAATGGTGATAAACCAATTGGGCAGGCATTTGCACAACCGCCACATTTGATACATGAAGATTCTTCTTCAAAGTATCCATCTAAAGTGATTAGACCACCACTGGTCTTAGTAACACAGACATCCATTTCCTTTAGGGCAGTCGCATTTAAATTAGTACCCAGAACGCGACCTGTCATAACACCACCTAAGATGATTCTATTGTTCTCACTTAAGACGTCGCCGCTTTCCTCAAGCAGTTCACCAACATTAGTACCAATAGGTACCAGATAGTTTGTTGGATTGTTTACATCACCAGTAACAGTGATAACTCTTGAAGTGCTGGCAATCTTACCAAAGATCGCATCAGCAGCAGCCTTTGTTGAATGAATATTTGATACGATAGCACCTACATTAGCAGGAAGCTTACCACTAGGGATTTCCACTTTCATAACAGCCTTGATCAGCTGTTTTTCACCACCCTGTGGGTATCTAGTTGGTAAAAGCATTAAATCAACTTCGCTTTCATGGCCTACCAGCAGACTACTTAAGTAGTCATAGCAGTCCTTCTTGTTGTCTTCAATACAGATGACAACCTTATCAGCAGCTGCTGCAATCTTAAGAGCTCTGGCGCCATTTAAGATAGCCATAGCCTGTTCCTTGATCAGATGTTCATCACAAGTTAAGAACAGTTCGCATTCAGCCGCATTGATAAGAACGTGCGTAATTACTTCACTTGTTTCATACTTAGCACCAGCAGGGAAACCTGCACCACCCATGCCGACAATGCCATATTTCTTTAAGGCACTTACCAGCTTCTTTCTTTCAAGACCATCTGTCTCTACGAATTCGTGATAGTAGTCCTTTTTAGTG
This sequence comes from Erysipelotrichaceae bacterium, assembly GCA_030526485.1. Lineage (GTDB taxonomy): Bacteria > Bacillota_I > Bacilli_A > Erysipelotrichales > Erysipelotrichaceae > Colivicinus. The sequence goes on from JAUNCS010000003.1 coordinate 57,764, forward strand.
TAATCAAGAGTACACTTGCTGACCTTGATTTCCACAATTCCGTTCTCAATAGAAACTACTTCACCACTAACAGATGAATGGACATCGGCGCTAAGGAAGTGATTTGCTTCACCAATTTTCTGTCCTTGTTTTACGACATCACCAACCTGAACTGTGCAGTTACATGCCGGGCCTAAACCCTGTTTCATGGAAATGCGCACTTTCGAAGGAATGTAAGGGACAATTGGCTTTCCACGGCTTAGCGCTTTATCAGATCCATCACCTGGATGAACGCCGCCTTGGAACATTCTTTTTTCCTTTAGCATTTCTTTCTCCTTTGTCTTCTAACTAAAAAAACGATTATTTCTATCGCTTAACTTCATTATAAAATATGACGACCGCTTTCACTAGAAAAATAACCTTTATTTATCGCACTTTTCTTGAATAAGAAGGGGTATGTGTTTAAAATAATTGAGTATGGATTTTAGAAAAATTATTAACGTGGCGGTAATCGCCCATGTCGACGCTGGTAAGTCTACTCTTGTAGATGCATTCCTTGCCCAATCACATGTCTTCTCTGACCATGATGAAATCGTTGAACAGGTAATGGATTCCAATGATCTAGAAAGAGAAAGGGGAATTACAATTTATTCCAAGAACTGTTCTGTAAACTATAAAGACTACAAAATTAATATTGTAGATACCCCAGGACACGCCGATTTCTCTAGTGAAGTAGAAAGAATTATCAAAACAGTAGATACAGTAATCCTGCTTGTTGACTCAAGTGAAGGACCAATGCCTCAGACTCGTTTCGTATTAAAGAAATCTTTAGAAGCTAATCTTCGTCCTATCCTATTAATCAATAAGATTGATAAGAAAGACCAGAGAGCTCTACAGGTTATCGATGAAGTATATGATCTGTTCTTAGACTTAGATGCTAATGATGATCAGCTGGACTTCCCAATCCTTTATGGTATTGCCAAGGAAGGTATTGTCAGATATGAAATGGAAGATACAAATACTGATATCGCTCCATTATTTGAAACTATCGTTAAACACGTAGAACCATATCCAAATCTAATGGACAAGCCTCTAAAGATGCAGGTAAGTGCCTTGGCTTACGATGACTATATCGGTCGTATTGGTATCGGTCGAGTATATGAAGGTACTATCAAGGCTAATGAAGCTGTAACAGTTTGTGACAGTGATATCAAGAAACAGAATCGTAAGATCGCTAACTTATATAACTACCAGGGCTTAAAGAGAACTGCCATCACTGAAGCACAGTGTGGTGATATCGTTCTTGTCAGTGGTATTGAAAACATTGAAATTGGTGACACAATCTGTGCTAACGGTGTAGTTGATCCAATGCCAATGATTGATATTGAAGAACCAACTCTATCAATGAACTTCATGGTAAACACATCACCATTCCAGGGTAAGTCTGGTAAGTATGTAACTTCTAGAAATATCCGTGAAAGACTTGATAAGGAACTTGAAGTAAATGTTGGTTTAAAAGTTGAAGATACTGATTCAACTGATACTTTCAAGGTTTCAGGTAGAGGTGAACTTCATCTTTCTATCCTTCTTGAAAATATGAGAAGAGAAAGCTATGAAATCGCTGTATCTAGACCAGAAGTTATCTTTAGAACTATTAATCATGAATTATGTGAACCAATTGAAGAAGTTGTCTGCTCAGTACCAAACGACTACTCTGGTTCAGTAATCAATTCATTAAACTTAAGAAAAGGTGAAATGATCAATATCGAAGATGAAGGATCATACACTAAGGTTATCTACCATGTGCCAACAAGAGGTCTAATGGGCTTTAGAACTGAATTCATCAATATGACTAAGGGTGAAGGTGTTCTGGTAAGAAAGTTCATCGAATACCGTCCATTCAAGGGTGAAATTCCTGAAAGAACAAACGGTGCCATGATCAGCTGTGCTACTGGTAAGACTATGACTTATTCTCTATGGAATCTTCAGGACAGAGGTCAGTTATTTGTTGGTCCTGCTGAAGATGTCTATGAAGGTCAGATTGTTGGTGTATCTGCCAAGACTCAGGAAATGGAAGTTAACCCAACTATCAATAAGAAGATGACAGCTGTAAGATCTACTGGTAACGATGAAGCTATGAAGCTTGTACCACACAAGGTCTTCTCACTTGAAGAAGCTCTTGAATTCATCAATGATGATGAACTTGTAGAAATTACACCTGATGCGATTAGAATCAGAAAGAAATACTTAACTAACTTGGATAGAAGAAGACATCTAAGAGAAGTTAAGGCTAACGAAAAAGAAGCTGCACAATAAAGAACGCGTTATGCGTTCTTTTTTGATTATTGTTATAATAACTTGTATGGAATTGCTTGTAACATTAAGTAAAATAGAGAATTTATATAAATTATGCCAAAGTGGAACTGACGGTATCATTTTCGGTTCCATTCTTTCACCACGATTTAACTATAATTATCATGAATTTATGAAAATCAATGAGATGTGTCTTAAACACAATGTGAAAAGATATATCTCGATAGATGCCTTAATTTCTGAAGGAGATAAACCAGTTTTATATGACTATCTGGAATTCTTGAAAAAGATTAATCCTGATGGCATTTACTTTGCTGATCTATCGGTTATTAATGTAGCCAAAAACGTTGGCTTGGAAACTAAACTGATTTATGATTCAGGCACAATGATTTGTAACTCATTAGACGCCAACTTCTTTATTAAACAGGGTATTGGCGTTGTGCTTTCAAGAGAATTAAGTATTGATGAAGTTGTTGATATCATCAAGAACAATCTAAGAGAAGTGGATATGCAGGTCTTTGGTCATTTGCGCATGTCTTATTCAAAGCGCAAGTTCTTAGGCAACTACTTTAAGCATATCGGTAAAGATGTCGATTATCTGGGTGCTGATGATATCAGACTGCAAGAAGAAGGCAGAGACTATGTCCTTCCAATTATTGAAGATGAATATGGTACCAGAATTTATACCGACTACATCTTAATGATGTATAAGGAACTGGCACATATTAAATATGTATTAAAGCGAATGATTGTTGATGATAACTTTATTGAAGATGAAAATCTTGTTTTATCAGTTATCAGAGATATCAAACGTTTAACAGTAGATAATTCTAATTTCCTGATTGAAGGAATTAATTCCAAGTATCCAAATATGAACTTTTCAAGTGGCTACTTATATAAGAAGACAACAAAGGTAAAAGAAGCAAATGAGTAAGATTGAACTATTAGCGCCAGCTAAAGATTTATTCAAAGCGAAAATTGCGATTGATTATGGAGCAGATGCAATCTATATCGGTGGCAAGTCTTTTTCATTGCGCTCTAGAGCCAGCAACTTTGACTACAGCGATATCAAAGAAATCGTTGAATATGCCCATGGTAAGGGTGCCAAGGTCTATGTAACTGCCAATATCGTTTTCCATGATGAAGACTTTAAGGGTATCAGAGAATACTTAAAGACTTTGGAAAACTTTGGCGTTGATGGTATGATTGTTTCTTCATTATTTGTAGCTTCAATGATTAAGAAGGCTTTCCCAAAACTGGAAGCTCATATCTCAACTCAACAGTCAGTAATTAATTCTGAAGCTGTAGCTACTTTAAAGAGCTATGGTGTTGATAGAGTGGTACTGGGTAGAGAGTGCTCAATGGAAGAAATACGTAATATTGCCACTACCACTACTATGCCACTGGAAGTATTTATCCATGGTGGTATGTGCTCTAACTATTCAGGAAGATGTGTACTTTCTAACCGCATGACTAATAGAGACGCCAACCGCGGAGGTTGCGCTCATTCATGTCGCTGGAAATATGATGTCTATAAAAATGGTGAACTGGTTTCTGATAAGGAAGAACCATTCTCAATGTCTTCTAAAGACCTGAACGCTATCAGCTATGTGGTGGAAATGATTCAGTGTGGTGTCACTTCATTAAAGATTGAAGGACGCATGAAGTCTGAATACTATATTGCCCAGGTTGTTAAGACATATCGTAAATTAATTGATGAATACTATGAGCTTGGTATGGTTACCCCAAGAAGAATCAGATACTATGCCAATGAATTACTGAAGGCGGAAAACCGTCCATCAGATACAGGTTTCTTAAGTGGCAAGTGTGATGACTCTAAACATCTTTATGATGTCAATGGTGCCGGTGTTACTCATGACTATGTAGGTCTAGTTAAGGCCTATGACGAAAAGAAGGGTATCGCCACCGTTGAAGTTAAAAATATGTTTGATCTAAATGATACTTTAGAAGTATTTGGACCAACTATTGATAATGAAAAAGTTGTTAATAAGCTGATGTTTGATAAAGACTGGAACCTGTTAAAAGAAGCTCATAAGCCAACTGAACTGGTATATATCCGTTTACCATTTGCTGTATCGGTTAACGATATGATTAGAAAGGCTAAATAATGATATTAGTAGAAGGTGCTATTTCCTTAAAAGCCTGCATTCAAAGTAATAAAAGAAGAATTGATAAGGTATATATCGATTCCAGTAAGAAAACCAAAGACTTTAATTATCTAAGAAGAATAATTAAAGAAAACAATATTGAACTAAATGAGATTAGTCGTGAAGAATTTTCTTCCTTTCCAATAGGTAAGACCCATGGTGGTATTATTGGTTACGCAGAAGAAAGAAAGTCTGATGACTTTGATGAAGGGGATATCTTCTTTATTGATGGTATAGAAGATCCTTTTAATCTTGGCTATATTATCCGTACCGTCTATGCCTTTGGCATTAATAATATCCTGCTTCCTAAAAGAGATTATTCCTATATGGAAGCTCAGATAATTAAGTCATCAGCTGGGGCCTTTGAAATGGCTAATATCAGATACTGTGAAGACAGTGAAGCTGATATCAAAAAGCTGATGGAAGAAGGCTATACAACTTATGCCTTAAAAAGAGGGGAAGATGCAACTGATATCTTTGATGAAGTATTCAAGGATAAGGCTCTGTTTATGTTGGGTGGCGAAAAGCGTGGCATTTCCAAGGGCTTAATGGAAATCTGTGACCGCTTCATCTACATCCCTTATGGCAATGAATTTAGAAACTCTTTAAGTGGGGCAGCAGCTGCTGATGTCTGCGCAACCCTGTTATTTAGACAAAGAAGACATGATAGAATCACTGGAAAATAAAAAAGTAAAAAACTGGACCAAACTTCACCAAAAGAAATATCGTGAAAACGAATATCTTTTATTAAATGAAGATATTGTCAAAATAGCTAAGGAAAAGGGCTATTTAAAGACTTTAATCTATGTGGGAGAAGCTCCTTTTGAATTTAATGAAAGCTATGAAGTAAGTGCTGAAGTTTTAAATAAGATAGCTAAAAAAGATGGTTTAAACTTTATTGGTATAGGAAAAAGAGTTGAGGAAAAGGCTTCTTATAATGATCGAATCATTATCCTGGAAGATTTAAGTGATCCGTTAAATATTGGTCGTATCATGGAATCAGCCTACCTCTTTGGCTTTGATACCGTACTTTTATCAAATAATGCGGCTGACATCTATCATCCTAAATGTATTGAAGCGTCTAAGGGTGCTATCTATTGTTTGAATATTGTAAGAAAAGACTTAAGTGTTGAGATACCTAAACTGAAAGATCTGGGCTTTAGAGTCTACGCAACAGGTCTAAGAGACAATACTTTATCTTTAACTGATGTAAAGCCTCATGACAAGATGGCAGTCATCCTGGGTAATGAGGGTAGTGGCGTCAAGGAAGAGACCTTTGATATCTCTGATGACATAATAAAAATCGATATGCATAATATCGATTCTCTAAATGTGGCAATGGCTGGTGCCATTATCATGTATGAATTTTCTAATATCTAGCTTTAAAGGAAGTTTCTGTCGGATCGATAGAAACTTTTTTTAAATGATAATCTTCAACCCTTAATAAACCTCTTTTACAGTTATACATATCAAAGACGAAGGCCTTGATTTCTTCTTCATCACCCTGAACCTCTACTTCAACATCGCCTGTATAAAGATTCTTGGCATAGCCGGTTAAACCTCTTTTGGTGGCAAACTGCTGGGCAAACATTCTAAAGCCTACACCTTGCACCGTTCCTTTAAAAATAATGCGATATCTTTCCATTACTCGCAAGCCTCCTTGGCATCTCTGTAGACCTGGAATGTTGAGTATTCACTTGGTATATAAGCAGAAATGAGTTCACTGTTTAAGTTTTCACCAATGACAATGATAACGGTTTGTGACTCAGCACATTCCACGATATCTTTATCATTCTTGGTAATATTTAAGCTTAAATACTTATCGCCAGTGTTGATAATGCCCTTGATTCTGATGATATTACCAACATTTTCATCATTTAATAAGTCGTCAATATTTCCCAGGATATCTTTATCGGGATTCATAAAGAATAATGACTCAAAATTATTGTCAAATTGTGAATATTTCTTAACAAAACCATATTCTTTCAAGCCGGAATTATTAACCGGACTGAATTCCTTGATATCTAATAAATTCTGTACAAACAAGTCATCACTGGTAATAACTCTGCCACAGGAAATCATCTCTAAGGTTTCATTTAAGAAACTGATTAAATCATCAATATTGATTTTATCGGGATGGGAAACAACAATCTTGCCAGCTGTTGAAATTTGACTGGCCAATAGATACTTGGATTCTAAAGAGATATCTTTTTCAATATCGCCTCTTACAACACAAAGAACATTATTGATTTCATACATCTTGGATAAGGTGTCTTCATGTAGTAAGTCATAGAACTCATCCACATCAAAAATACCAGATGGTTCAACAATGACTCTGCTGTATCCTAACATGGCGATGGTAATTAACTTAGTCCTGAATCTTCTTAAATGAGTAGCCTTGTCACTGCCGCCACTTACTGTTTCTAAACCAATATTATATTTAGATAGTTCATTCAACAGTAAAACATCGACATTAATTGCACCATAGTCATTTTCAATGATGCAGACCTTTTCATTATTGTCAGCCAGGTTTTTGGCATATTCTCTGATAAAAGTAGTCTTACCACTTCCCAGAAAACCTGTTATTAAATCAATTTTTATCATATCCCTATTATATCTAAAGAAACAAAAGAAAAAATCCTCCCCAGGGGGAAGGATTTTGAATAATTGACTATTTCTTGATTAATAGTGATTCACCAGACATTTCTTCTGGCTGCTTTAAGCCCATGATTTCAAGAAGTGTAGGAACGATATCACATAATCTTCCACCTTCTTTTAATGTATAAGCTTCATCATAGTTAACCAGGATAAATGGAACTGGGTTAGTTGTATGTGCTGTATGAGGCTGGCCAGTTGTTTCATTAATCATCTGTTCAGCATTACCGTGGTCAGCACAGATAAACATTACACCATCTTTTTCCTTTAAAGCTTCAACAGCTGAGCCTACGCAAGCATCAACAGTTTCAATAGCCTTAACAGCTGCATCGATAACACCAGTATGACCAACCATATCAGGGTTAGCGAAGTTACAGATGATTACATCGTACTTATCAGATCTGATAGCTTCATTTAATTTAGCGCTAACTTCAGGGGCTGACATTTCAGGCTGTAAGTCATATGTAGCTACAGCTGGTGAATTTACAAGAATTCTTTCTTCATCCTTGTTTGGAGTTTCTAAACCACCATTGAAGAAGAATGTTACGTGAGCATACTTTTCAGTTTCAGCTAAACGTAACTGCTTTAGATTGTTTGCAGCCAGGAATTCACCGAAAGTATTTGTGATTTCAACTTTCTTGAAAGCAACTTCCTTGTTAGGAATCTTTTCATCGTAGTCCTTGAAGCAAACGTATACAAGTGGCATATAGCCATTAGCTCTCTTTAAGTACTTGATTGACTTAGTATCTTCAGCTGTACCTTCAGCAGCAGCGATATCTTCATCCTTGAAGCAGAATGCACGAGTGATTTCTCTAGCTCTGTCTGGACGGAAGTTGAAGAAGATTACTGAATCATTTGGCTTAACTAAAGATAGAGGCTTGCCATTTTCATCAGTGATAACTGTTGGCTTAACAAATTCATCAGTTACGCCTTCATCATAAGAATCCTGCATAGCCTTGATAGGATCTGTTGCCTGAACGCCCTTACCTTCAACTAAAGCGTCATAAGCAAGCTGGATACGGTCGTAGTTGTTATCTCTATCCATTGCATAGTATCTGCCTGATAAAGAAGCTACTGTACCAACGCCGATTTCCTTAGTCTTAGCTACTAATTCTTCTAAATAGCCCTTACCAGAAGCTGGTGGGGTATCTCTACCATCGAAGAATGGGTGTAAGTAAACGTTCTTTAAACCTTCAGCCTTGCACATTTCAAGAAGGGCATATAGATGAGTGTTGTGAGAATGTACACCACCATCTGATAATAGACCCCAGATATGTAAGTCTGTACCATTTTCCTTACAGTTGTTGATAGCCTTTAGAAGTTCTGGGTTTTTAAAGAAAACGCCATCTTCAATATATTTTGTAATAAGTGTTAAATCCTGATAGATGATTCTACCGCCACCCATGTTCATATGGCCAACTTCTGAGTTACCCATCTGACCATTAGGAAGGCCTACGAATAAGCCTGAAGCATTACCCTTAACAAATGGATAAGTCTTCATTAGTTCATCCATAACTGGTGTCTTAGCCATAGCGATGGCATTACCATTAGGATTGTCTGATAGTCCATAACCATCAAGAATCATTAAAACTACTGGTTTTTTCATTCTTTTCTCCTTTTATATCTTAGTTATTTTATCATTAAACATTAGTGAATTTATTAAGTTCTTTACTATAGTGATAGCCAATAGAAGCCAACTTGGCTGTGATATCTTCTTCACTGACATCAAGACCATCACACAAGTCTTCTAAAGAAGAATATTCATCTCTTAATTTGGTATTAATATAGCTTAGAAGCATAACAGGAATTTCTGGTAACATATCTCTCCTTACTTGATTGCGTATTCAATATCTTTTAAATAAACCTTACTGTTAGGAGCAGTGCTTTCAGTGATGAAGACTGAACCACCAATAGTAGTTCCCTCACCTATAGTCACATCACCCAAAACTGTCGCATTGGCATAAATCGTTACATTGTCACAGATGCTAGGATGACGCTTCTTACCTCTTAAAGCCTGGCCACCTCTTGTTGAAAGGGCACCCAAGGTTACACCCTGATAAAGCTTAACGTGCTTGCCGATAATAGAAGTCTCACCAATGACAATACCAGTGCCATGGTCAATGAAGAAGTATTCATCAATAGTAGCGCCTGGATGGATATCAATGCCGGTTCTGCTGTGGGCATGTTCAGACATGATGCGGGCAATCATGGTAAAGCCCAGCTTAAATACTTCGTGGGCAATACGATAAGTGGCGATTGCTTTATAACCCGGATATGCCAGGATGATTACTTCATAAGAATCAGCTGCCGGATCGCCATCGTATAATTCCTGCAAGTCAGTTTTTAAGACTCTTCTGATTTCAGGCAAACGGGCAATGAATTCATCGCTTTTATCACCCAGTATTTCTCTTACATCTTCTTCAAGATAATCCAGAGTGATTTCTTCATCTGAAACATAATCAATCAGCTTATTTAAAGTAGCCAATGTTTTTACTCTAATCAGTTTATTAATCATAGTTCTCCTTAAAAAAAGGAAGCCGACGCTTCCCTTGATGTTTAAACAATAAGAAAAACGTCGTTCAGTCCCTATTCAAACTCTTACAACAACATTCTCTTAACACACTTAAAATATACCACTTTTAAAGAAACTGTTAAACAAAAGTGCATATGTGCATAATAAACATTCATTTAATTGTTCATAAAATGCTAAGATGATGATGTATGAAAGTCAGTAAAGAAATAGTAAATCAAAGAAGAGTCGATATTATGAGGACTATCGAAGACAAGGGTAGTATCAGCGTTGAAGAATTAAGAAAGAAATTCAATGTCTCTTCTTTAACTATCAGAAGAGATCTGGACTATTGGGAAAGTCAGGGAGCAGTTACCCGTACCTATGGTAATGTAAGCCTGGTTAAGGCCTTTGTCCTGGATAATGACTATGCCAAGGCCCGTTATATGGAAGCTATCGCCAAAAGAGCAGCTTTATATATTGAAGATGGCGATGTTATCTTTATCAATTCCTCAAGAACCGCTACCATGGTTATGAAATTTATCAAAAACAAGAAGGTAACCATTATTACCAACCACATCCAGGCAGCCAGCGAACTTGATGATGGCATTACCCTGGTTTATACCGGTGGTGAGGTTAAGTATCCCTTTGGTGCCATGACTGGTGATTTTACCTTAGCAGCACTAAATAATATTACAGCCAATAAGTGCTTTATCGGCTGTTCAGGCTTAGTGGAATATGGGGTATCAACCGGAGCCATGCGAGAAATGCTGATAAATCAGACCATGCTTAATAAGACAACTGATTTAAAAGTCATCCTTTGTGACCATACGAAAGTGGGCTTAGACTTTAACTTCCACTATGGTGACTATAAGGATATCAACTACATCATTACTGATGTGGAAGCTGATGAAAAACTTCTAGGTAAGATTAAAAAACACAACAGCAATATCAATATCGTCAGGGTTGATCCTGCTAATAACTAAATAAACAGATAATTAAAAAATTACGGAGTTGAAAGTTTTGTTGAACTTTCAACTTTTATATTGTTTAATGGAATTGCCAATGGAAAAAGAAAAGAAATTAAAGAGTATTGATAGTTCCATTTTGTATCGCTGCAATCATAAATATTACGACAAGGCCCTGGATGAATATGGGCTGGGATATACGCAGTTATCACTGCTTTTAACCATCTATGAAAATGAGGGCGTTTCCATGAATGAACTGGCTATTTTGGGTAGTTACGATAAGGGAACCATAACCAAGGCCATTCAGAAACTGGAACAGTCAGATTTGGTTAGAGTTGAAAACAGCACCGTCGATAAGCGCAGTAAAATGCTATATACCGGTGAAAAAGCTACCAAGATCATTCCTAAACTATATCTGATCAGACAGGAATGGAATGATTATCTAAGTGAAGAAATAAATGACAGCGATTTAAAAACCTATTATTCAGTACTCGAAAAAATGATAGATAAGGCCAGAGAATATAACCGTCACGAAAGTGAAGAACTTTCAATACGCATCTATGGTCTGCAGAAACTGACATTACTGGATTATCCTGGCTATATGGCAGCTACCATTTTTACAGGAGGCTGTAATTTCCGCTGTCCATTCTGCCATAATCGCTCACTGGTTTTCTTAAATGAAAATGATGGTGAAATCAATAAGAATGTCATTCTTGATTATCTGAATAATCGTAAAGGCATGCTGGATGGTGTCTGCATCAGTGGTGGTGAACCATTACTTCATGAGGGACTGGAAGACTTTATTAAAACCATTAAAGAAACAACAGGCTTAAAAGTTAAACTGGACACCAATGGCTCACAATTTGACAAGTTAAAGAATCTGGTTGAAAAAGGATTAGTTGACTATGTGGCACTGGATATCAAAAACAGCAAGTCTCGTTATGCGATGACTATTGGTCTTGATGAATATGACATCAAAGAAATTGAAAAATGCGTGAATTACTTAAAAGAAGGACATGTTGACTATGAATTCAGGACAACTGTCGTAAAAGAATTCCATGAAGAAACAAACTTTAAAGAAATTGGTAAATGGTTAAAAGGGGCAAAATGTTATTTCTTACAGAACTTTGAAGAACAGGAGACATGTATTAAAAAGGGACTGCATCCTCTTGAATATGACAAGTTAAAGGAAATAAGAGATGTCTTAAAACCATATATCGAAAATGTTGAAATAAGAGGTAAATAAAATGTATCAGGTTACTAAAAGAGATGGCTCTGTTGTTGACTTTGACGTCGCAAAAATCTCAGCAGCCATCACTAAGGCTTTTGAAGCTGTAAATAGAGATTTTCACCCAAGTGTGATTGATATGCTGGCACTAAGAACTTGTGCCGAATTTGAATCAAAGATTGTTGGTGGCAAAATCTCGGTTGAAGAAATTCAGGACAGCGTTGAAAAAGTATTATCGGACGCTAATTACGCAGATGTGGCCAAGGCCTACATCCTATATCGTAAACAAAGAGAAAAGGCCCGTAATATCAGTGCTACCATGCTGGACTATAAGGAACTGGTTAATTCCTATGTCGATTCAATTGACTGGCGTGTTAAAGAAAATTCAACTGTAACTTACTCAGTTGGTGGTTTGATTCTTTCAAACTCTGGAGCTATCACCGCCAATTACTGGTTAAGTGAAATCTATGATGAAGAAATCGCCGCAGCCCACAGAAACTGTGATATCCACATCCATGACTTAAGTATGCTTACAGGGTATTGCGCCGGCTGGTCATTAAAACAACTGATTCAGGATGGCTTAGGTGGCATCAATGGCAAGATTACTTCTTCACCTGCCAGACACCTTTCTACTTTATGTAATCAGATGGTTAACTTCTTAGGCATCATGCAGAATGAATGGGCAGGAGCCCAGGCCTTCTCAAGCTTTGATACCTATCTGGCACCATTTGTAAGAGAAGATAATCTTTCTTATAAAGAAGTTAAGCAATGTATTCAGTCATTTATCTATGGCGTAAATACACCATCACGTTGGGGTACACAGGCACCATTTACAAATATTACGCTGGACTGGACAGTACCAGAAGATATGGCTGAAACAAACTGTATTGTTGGTGGCAAGGTTTTAGATTACAAATATAAAGATGTTAAAAAAGAAATGGATATGGTAAATAAAGCCTTCATCGAAATCATGATTGAAGGTGACGCCAATGGCCGTGGATTCCAGTATCCAATTCCAACCTATTCAATTACCCGTGATTTTGACTGGTCTGATACCGAAAACAACCGTCTATTATTTGATATGACAGCCAAGTATGGTACACCATACTTCTCTAACTATGTAAATTCTGATATGAAACCAAGCGACATCCGTTCAATGTGCTGCCGATTAAGACTGGACTTAAGAGAATTAAGAAAGAAGTCAGGTGGCTACTTTGGCTCTGGCGAATCAACTGGTTCAGTAGGTGTTGTAACTATCAATTTACCTAGAATTGCTTATCTATCAAATGATGAAGCTGAATTCTATAATCGTCTGGATAAGATGATGGATATCGCAGCCAGATCTTTAAGAGTAAAAAGAGAAGTTGTCACAAAACTTTTGGACAATGGTCTATATCCATACACTAAGAAATATCTGGGTACATTTAAGAACCACTTCTCAACTATTGGCTTAGTTGGTATGAATGAAGCCTGCTTAAATGCCAAGTGGTTAAAGATGGACTTAACTAAGACTGAGTCACAGGACTTTGCGATAGATGTCTTAAATCATATGCGTGAAAGACTCGTACAGTATCAGGAAAAATATGGCGACCTGTATAATCTTGAAGCTACTCCAGCTGAATCAACAGCCTTCCGTCTGGCAAAACGCGATAAGAAAGTTTTCCCAGATATTATTACTGCCAACGATATGTCAGGTGTGGCCTACTACACTAATTCAAGCCACTTACCAGTTGGTTTTACAAACGATATCTTTGAGGCTCTGGATATCCAGGATAAACTGCAGACTCTATATACTTCAGGTACCGTCTTCCATACCTTCTTAGGTGAAAAACTGCCTGATTGGAAAGCAGCAGCAAATCTTGTAAAGAAGATTGCGGATAACTATCGTCTTCCTTACTACACACTTTCGCCAACTTATTCAATCTGCCAGGAGCATGGCTATCTGACTGGTGAACAGTATACCTGTCCAATCTGTGGCAAGAAAACCGAAGTATGGTCAAGGATCACTGGCTACTATCGTCCAGTACAAAACTGGAATGATGGCAAGGCCCAGGAATTTAAAGACAGACAGACTTATATCTCTGAAGGTTCGGTTTTAAAGGCTCGTGACCTAAGTGAAGAAACAGTAGTGGAAACTGTTAAAGAAGAAGTAGCTTTAAGCGGTAACGATGTCGTAACTGTTTATGTACAGGACCATTGCCCTAAGTGCAAGGGAGCTGAACAGCGTTTACAGCTAAGCGGATTACCATTTAAAGTTGTAAACTGCACTGAAAATATGGAAGAAGCCAAAAGACTGGGCTTAACAGAAACACCAACCATCATCGATGTGGATGGCACAAGATTTGTGGGCTCAAACGCTGCGGCTGAATGGCTTAAATACAATAAGAATAAATAAGTAAAGTCCGCACTACGCGGACTTTCTCTTGAAAGGAAGATATGGAAAAAATCTATGATATAGCGATAGTGGGTGGTGGCCCCGCTGGCTTAACTGCCGCACTATATGGTCTAAGAAATGGCAAGTCTGTTTTGATAATTGAAAGACAGGTCTTTGGTGGCCAGATAGCTAATTCACCCAAGGTTGAAAACATCCCGGGCTTTGTGGAAATATCAGGTGATGAATATGGTGACTTATTACTGCAGCAGGTCATTAAACAGGGTGGCGAAGTATTATTCGATGAAGTATTAAGTGTTGAAGAAGACAAGGAATATCTGACCTTAAAACTGGATATTGAAGAAGATGTGTACGCTAAAACACTAATACTGGCTACCGGCACTGTTCATCGTCATTTGAATTTAGAAAATGAAGAACAATTAATTGGCAAGAAGATTCACTTCTGTGCTGTTTGTGATGGAAACTTCTATAAAGATAAGAAAGTAGTATTAATTGGTGGCGGCAACTCAGCTTTTGTGGAAGCAAATCTCTTGGCTGATTCCGTAAGTAAATTAAGTATTCTACAGGATATGCCTTACTTTACTGCCGATAAAAAACTGCAGGATGCACTTTTGAATAATCCAAAAATAGACTTTCATCTAAATACCAAGGTTCTGGAATATGTTCTTGAAGAAAACGAATTCAAGGGTATAAGGTATCTGGAAAATGAAGAAGAGAAATTCATTGAATGCGATGGTGTCTTCTTAGCTATTGGTCTTATCCCAGATAATGACAAATTCAAGAACTTAATCAAGATTGATGAAAGAGGCTACTTTGTTTCTGATGAATATGGATTAACTGATAATTCTCGAATCTTTGTGGCCGGGGATTGTCGAAACAAGAAACTAAGACAGGTAGCTACTGCCATTTCTGATGGAGCAAATGCTGCCATCAGTGCTTGTCATTATCTCAATTATTAACAAGTGCTCAGCCCTTTAAGCAGATGCTTAGGGGCTATTTTGTTATACTTAGGAAGGAGAAAAATTATTATGAAAGACATGCTTAAATTTTTAAATGAAAGCCCAACAAGCTTCCAAGCTATCACAAATATCGCGGAAATGCTTGATAAAGAGGGCTATAAAGAACTAAAAGAAAGTGAAGAATATAAGTTAGAAAAAGGTGGCAAATACTATGTAAGCCGCAATGGTTCAAGTATTATCGCTTTTAATATTGGTAAGAACTTAAATGATGCCAGCCTGCAGATTACTGCCAGTCATTCTGATTGCCCAAGTTTTAAATTAAAACCAGAAGCCTTTATTTATGAAAATGGCTTCTTGAAATTAAATACGGAAGTATATGGTGGACCTATTTACTATCCTTGGATGGATAGACCCCTGTGTCTGGCAGGTCGTTTAATTGTTAAAGAAAATGGTTTATTAAAAACTGAAAACTATGACAGCCAGAAACCATTCTGTCTTATTCCATCTTTAGCTATTCATATGAATAGAGAAATGAATAAGGGCTTAAGTCTAAATCCGCAGATTGATCTTTTGCCATTATGCGGAATGGAAAAAGCGGACATCAAGGAATATTTAAGTAAGGAATGTGGTAAAGAAGTTGTCGGCTTCGATTTATATCTATATCCTGAACAGAAAGCTTTTGTCTGGGGTATGAATGAAGAATTTATCTCTTCTTTCCATATTGATAATCTGGAATGCGCCTATACAACTCTAAAAGGCTTTATCGCAGGAGAAAATGCTGAAAATATCAATGTTTACTGCTGCTTCGACAATGAAGAAGTTGGCTCATTGACTCGTCAGGGTGCTGATTCTGATTTCTTAGAGACAACACTAAGAAGACTAGCTGATGAACTTGGCTTAAATTACTATCGCCTGCTGGCAAAGGGAATGATGCTTTCATGCGACAACGCTCATGGCCTTCATCCAAATCATCCGGAAAAAGCTGATCCAACTAATAGACCAACTATGAATAAGGGTATAGTTATTAAATATAACGCTAACCAGTCATATACTTCTGATGGCCTAAGCGCAGCTATCTTTGCGGAATTATTGAAGACCAACAATATCCCTTATCAGTACTTTACCAACCGCTCTGATGTAAAGGGTGGCAGTACTTTAGGAAATATTTCTAACGGCCACTCTTCAATTGTTTCGGTAGATATTGGCTTGGCTCAGCTGGCAATGCACTCACCAGTTGAAACCTGTGGCAGCAAAGATGTTGAATCAATGATTCAAGCGGTTGCTGCTTTCTATTCAGCACATTTAAAAGACAATAATTTAATTTAGGGGTTTATATGATTAAAGAAGATCCTATCTATGTCATAGGTCACAAACACCCGGACACCGATTCCATTGCCTCAGCAATCGGTTATGCCTTTATCAACAAGGCCAAGGGACAAAAGGCTATTGCCTGCAGACTTGGTGACATTAATAATGAAACAGCTTATTTATTAAAACGTTTTGGTTTTGATGAACCAGAACTTTTAATTGATGCCCGTAAGAAACTGAGTGAAATTGAACTGGACCCACCTGATTATATTGGTGAAAATACTATTGCCCTAAAAGCTATACAGGGTATGAAAGCTCACTCATCTTCAATCGCTATTTGTGATGAAAATCAGAAACTGATTGGTTTTGTCTCAAAGTCTGATTTGGCCAATATTGGTTTAAGCGATACGGCTGCGGAAATCGACTTATTAAAAAATACTCCAATCAGCTGTATGGTGGAAGCTATTAACGGTACGCTTGTTTATGATGATGAAAATACGCATATCAATGGTAAGGTATCGATTGTTGCCCAAACCAGAACTGGTACCAGCAACTATGAAGTAAAAGACCGTATCGTTATTATTGGCGATGAACCAAAAGCTCAATACAATCTGATTGAAAAAGGGGCAGGCGCCCTGATCGTTGTCTGGGCTGAAAAGATTGAAGACTACGTTATTGAAATTGCCAAAAAGAATCATTGTCCAATCATTATCTCTGGACACGGCACTATGAATACCAGCCGTTTCTTATATTTCTCACCACCGGTTAAATTGCTAATGAACGATAAACCGGTATGTCTAAACAAAGAAATGCTGGTGGAAGATGCGGAAAAGAAAATGATGAAATCCCGCTTTAAATCCTTCCCGGTAATTGATAAGAATGGTGTCTTTGTTGGCTATATCACCAGATACCATATTCTGGGTTATAAGAATAAGAAAATTATCATGGTGGACCACAACGAATTCAGACAGTCTGTTCGCTCTATCGAAAAAGCCCAGATTCTGGAAGTAGTTGACCACCACCGTATTAATGACTTCGCTACTTCTCAACCTGTAAGTTTCAGAAACCAGATTGTCGGTTCAACCGCAACCATTGTGGCAACCATGTTCCGTGAGCAGCAGATACCACTTTCACCTCAACTTGCCGGTTTATTATTGGGTGCTATCCTATCAGATACGCTCCTGTTCCAGTCACCAACCACAACAGAAAAAGACAGGGAAGCGGCTAATATTCTATCAGCTATTGCCAATGTGGAAATTGAAGAACTGGGTGAATCAATGTTTAAAGCCTCTTCTTCTTCAATGAATCAGAGTGTCAGAGAAATGTTGGTTCAGGATATCAAGTACTATGAAATCAATGGTATCCGTACAATGATTTCGCAGATTATTGTCAACAGTGCCGATGAACTGTTAAAGAAGAAAAAAGAAATACAGATGGAAATGAATGAACTGGTAAATAAGAAGGGTATCGAATTACTGGTACTGGCCATTACTTCAGTAGCAGATGATGGTTCCTATATTCTTTCCGCTGGTGAAAAAGCCGATCTGGTAAATGATGTCTTTTCAAAAGATATTCAGAAAGGACTTTTATCCAGAAAAGGACAAATTCTACCTAAATTAAGTGAAATAGTATACTAGAAGACCTGTGTAAACAGGTTTTCTTTTACTTTGGATAAAGGTGCACATCTATTGTGCGATAATGGAGGGGTATGGAAAATAAGCAGTTTAAATTAGTCAGCGAATACAAACCCAAAGGTGACCAGCCCAAGGCTATTGAAAAGCTGGTAGACGGTATTGAAAATGGCGTCTATGAACAGGTTTTATTAGGAGCTACCGGTACCGGTAAGACTTTTACAATTGCCAATGTGATTGAAAAAGTTCAAAAGCCAACCCTGGTCTTCGCCCACAACAAGACCCTTGCTGGCCAGCTGTATTCCGAATTTAAAGCCTTATTCCCAGAAAATGCTGTTGAATACTTCGTTTCCAATTTCGATTACTATCAGCCTGAAGCCTATATGCCAAAGACCGATACCTATATCGAGAAAAACGCCGTAACCAACGATGAAATCGATATGCTTAGAATGTCGACCTATAACTCTCTGCTTGAAAGAAGAGATGTTATTGTGGTGGCCTCTGTTGCCTGTATCTATGCTTCAAGCAATCCGGAAAACTATGGGGATATGTTCTTCACTTTAAGAGTAGGTGATCATATCGACAGGCAGGAACTGATTAAAAAACTGGTGCTTAGACAATATCATCGTAATGACGTCGATAAGATTAGAGGAACCTTCTCGGTAAGAGGTGATGTCATTGAACTGGTGCCAGGACATAACGATAAGATTATTGTCCGCATCGAAATGTTTGATGATGAAATCGAAAGAATTACCGAAATCGATCCTATCACCAAGAATCTTTTAAATGCCTATCTGATTTATGTCTTTACCCCAGCTACCGGCTATGCCCGCGATATGGCAGATATTAATATCGCTTGCGAAGGTATTGAAAAGGAACTGGAAGAAAGACTGAGGTTCTTTTCACAAAACAATAAACCACTGGAATATGAAAGACTTGAACAACGCTGTCGTTATGACCTTGAAGCGCTAAGAGAAATTGGTGTATGTCCAGGTATTGAAAACTACGCTATGCACATCGACCACAGACAGCCGGGTGAGCGTCCATATAACTTGTTTGACTACTTCCCGGATGATTTCTTAATTGTGGTAGATGAATCCCATGTATCCTTGCCACAAATCAGAGGTATGTTCAATGGTGATAGAGCCCGAAAAGAAACCCTGGTTGAATATGGTTTTAGATTACCAAGTGCCCTGGAAAACAGACCACTTAAGTTTGATGAGTTTGAACAGATTCCAGCTCAAAGGGTTTATATCTCAGCTACTCCTGGTGACTATGAACTGGATAGGGTAGACCACGAAGTGGTTGAACAGATCATTAGACCTACAGGCTTGCTAGATCCAATTATCGATGTAAGACCGACTATGGGTCAAATTGACGATCTGTTAGAAGAAATCAATAAAAATATCGCAAATAAGGAACGTGTTTTAATCACAACACTAACGGTAAAAATGGCAGAAGACTTAACCGAATTCTTAAAGAAACAGGACTTAAAAGTAGCTTATCTGCATCATGAAACCAATACGCTTGAAAGAAGTGAAATCATTCATGATTTAAGACTTGGTACCTATGATGTACTGGTTGGCATCAACCTGTTAAGAGAAGGTCTGGACTTACCGGAAGTAAGTCTAATCGCTATCCTTGATGCGGATAAGGAAGGCTTCCTTCGAAGTGAAAAATCATTAATCCAGACTATTGGTCGTGCAGCCAGAAATGCTAATGGCCGCGTCATTATGTATGCCGATAAATACACTGATTCAATGACTAAGGCGATAGATGAAACCAACAGACGTCGTCATATTCAGGAAGAATACAATAAGGAACATGGTATTGTACCAAAGACCATTATTAAAAATGTGGCTGAAGCAATTCATGGCAAAGAAAGCAAAGAAGCGACAAGCAAGTATCTAAAGAAAAAGAACCATACTGTTAAGGATAAAGAAAAACTTATCGCTACTCTGGAAAAAGAAATGAAAGAAGCTGCCAAGAGTCTGAACTTTGAAAGAGCAGCTGAACTTAGAGATATTATTTTAGAAATAAAGGCGGAAATGTAAGATGAAAGATAAAAGAATAATCAGAAAAATTGCCTTCGTAATCCTGGGAACTATTGTCCTGGGCTTAAGTATTGGCATGGTTGTAAAAGTAGGCATCGGCTCTGATTCCCTAAGCGCAACCTATGAAGGTATCAATAAAAGAACTGGTGTAAGTCTGGGCACTATCACCGCACTATCAAATGCCTTCATGTTTATCTTCTCCTTTGTCTTCAATCGTAAGATTGTTGGCATCGGTACTATTATCTTTATACTTTGTTCAAAGATTCCGGTTGATATCGGCAATGCGATTATGATTACTACTGAAAGCCTGCCAATCAACATTGTTCTATATACCTTATCAAATGTGGTAATGGCTTTAGGCAGTGCACTATTCATCCTGTCTGACTTAGGAGCAAGTGGCTATGATGCCTTTACTTTAACAATTGATCATCTGATTAAACATAAGATTCCTTATGTTTATTTAAGATATATTACTGATGGTACATTACTGATTGTTGCCTTCTTATTAGGTGGAACTATTGGTATTGGTACTATCATTACCTGGGCTTTAATCGCTATCTTATTGAAGATGTGGTTAAGAATTTTAGAACCAGTCGTAAAGAAAATTGATGAAAAACTATGTAAATAGGCCTGGGGCCTATTTTCTTTTAGGAAAGGAAGGCACACGAGTAAATGTGTGTATATAATAATTGTATGAAAAAGCTAGTAATTATATCCGGTTTATCAGGCTCAGGAAAAACCACAGTTTCAAATTATTTAGAAGATAAAGGCTTCTACTGTATTGACCAGTATCCGCCAGAACTTTATGAAGAATTAATCAATCTGATTCAATCTGAAAAGTTCAAATACGACAATATCGCCTTAACTGTATCCCTGCCTGATTTGGAAAAATATGCATCACTTATCTACAACTTCGATCTGAAGCCAATTTTCATATTGCTTGACTCAAGCACAGATGTAATTATTAATCGCTATAAATTCACCAGAAGAGTTCATCCGCTATTAATCAACGGCAAGGCTGGTACATTAAGTGAAGCTATTGAAATTGAAAAGACTTATCTGGAAAAACATAAAAACAATTCGATTATTATTGACACTTCATCAACCAGCTCAAAACAGCTGAAAGAAAAACTTGATGAAGCCTTATCAAATAAAAAAGAAGGCAACATCTCTATCAGCTTTGTATCCTTCGGTTTTAAAAACGGCATTCCTAAAGACACAGACGCCATGTTTGATGTCCGCTTTTTAGACAATCCATTCTATGATCCAAAACTTAGAAAGAAAACCGGAAATGAAAAAGCTGTTCGCGAATACGTCTTGGATAAGCCAAAGACTCAGCGCTATTTAAAGAAACTGATTGCCTATCTGGACTTTATGTTTAAAGCCTATGATCAGAATGATGACAAACGCCATTTAACTATCTGTATTGGCTGCACTGGTGGTCAGCACCGCAGTGTTACTATCGCTAACTATTTATATAAATACTACAAGGATAAATATTCTTGTTATATCAAACACAGGGAGCTTTCATAAAATATGTCTTTTACCAATGATATAAAAAAAGAAATATCCTTCGCAGAACTGGACGCCTGTTGTGCCAAATCGGAACTCAGCGCCATCATTCAGTTAACCTCATCATTAACTATTTCCAATAAGCAGTTGAGGCTGGTAGTAAGAAGCGAAAATCCAACAACGGTCAAAAGGGCGGTAGTGCTTTTAAAAGAGCTTTATAAGGTACAGACCGAACTGACTGTAGCTAAAAAGAGCAATCTAAAAAAGAATAATATCTATATCGCCAATGTCATTGCGGATGGAAGAGAAATCCTGACTGACTTAGGTTTATATACGGAAAACAGGGGTTTGCTGTCACATCCTACATATCTGATAGTGAGCAAAAACTGCTGTGCCAAGAATTATCTGGCGGGCTGCTTCTTAGCCTATGGTGCCTGCAATTCACCAGCTAATAAAAACTATCACCTGGAAATATCTCTAACTGACTTAGACCACGCCAACTTTGTGGTTAAACTGATGTCACGTTTCAATATTGAAGGCAAGGTATCCAAAAGAAGAAACAAATACATTGTCTATCTTAAAAAAGCTGACAGCATCTCTGATTTCTTAAGAATACTGGGAGCTAATGAATCACTCTACGAATTTGAAGATTCAAGAATTTCTAAGGATATTAAACACTCAATTGTTCGAATGGATAATTGTGAAATAGCTAATGAAATGAAATCATTAAAAGCGGCGGAAAGTCAGGTTGCCTATATGGAACTGATTAAGAAAGCTGATAAATACAATCAGCTTGATGAAAAACTAAAAAACGTCATCGATATTCGTCTGCAACACCAGGATTATTCATTAAATGAACTGTGTGAAAGCTATGAGAAGAAATATGGAGAATCACTATCTAAATCGGGCTTGAAGCATCGCCTAAACAAGATAGAAAGTATCGCTAAATCAATTCAGGAAAGCGATGTCGAATAGAAAAGAAGGAATATATCATGAAATTAAAACCAATATTAAATAGTCTGCTGGAAAATGATTTATACAAGTTTTCAATGGGCCAGGCTATTTATCACCAGTTCTCAGATTATAAGACAACCTGGACTTTTAAATGTCGAAACAAAGATGTTCAGTTCACAAAAGAAATGCTTGAAGAAATCAGGGAACAGATTAAACATTACTGCACTCTAAGATTCAGTGAAGATGAACTTGCCTATCTGGATAAGATTAAATGGCTAAAGGGCTCTTATATTGATTTTCTAAGATTATGGGAACCTCGCTATGAAGACTTCACCATCACCGATGAATCAGACTATGGCTTAGCCATCGAAACAAAGGGTACCTGGTTGAATACTTCAATGTATGAAATTCCGGTTCTGGCTATTGTCAATGAAGTGTATTTCAGAATGCAATACAACTATGATGAGCTATTGGATTCATACAAAGAAAAGCTGAACAAAAAGATTGAGGATTTAAAAAACGGCGCTTATGAAGTTGGTACCTTCTCAGAATTTGGTTTAAGAAGAAGACTATCAGGTGAGGCAGAAGATATTGCGGTACAGGCTCTAACTTCAAATACATTCAAAGATTCTGTCTGCATTGGCACTTCCAATGTGTATCTGGCTAAAAAACACAAGGTATCACCAGTTGGCACTATGGCCCATGAATGGATAATGTGTGTAGGCCAGGGTAACCATAAACATAATCCCGCCTACTCTAACTGGTATGCCCTGGATGCTTGGTTTAGAGAATATGGTGTCTTAAACGGTACAGCCTTAACCGATACAATCACAACTGATTGTTTCCTTAAAGACTTCCAGTTAACATATTCAACACTATTCAGTGGTGTAAGACATGACAGTGGTGATCCATATGAATTTGGTGACAAAATGATTGAACACTACAAATCATTGGATATCGATCCTAAAGATAAACTGCTGTTATTCTCAGACAGCCTAAACTTTGAAAAAGCAACAGCTTTAAACAGATATTTCAAAGATAAGATTAAAGTTGCCTTTGGTATTGGCACCTATATCTCAAACGATACCAAGGTATCTCCACTAAATATCGTAATGAAAGTTACCAAGTGTAATGGCATGGATGTAGCTAAGATATCTGATACACCAGGCAAGGAAATGTGCAAAAACCCAGCCTATGTTGAATACTTACAGAGATGTATTGAATGGCGAATGAACAATGACTAAGAAAATTATTCTGGTTCCCGGGACATTTAACCCAATCACTAATGCCCACATTAAAATGGGTATTAATGGCAAGGCAACAATAAATGCGGATGAAGTAATCTATATTCCAAGTAAAGATTCCTTCTTAAATTCTTGGAAAGAAATGTCCAGCAATTCGATTATGCCCAGCGCATTAAGAATCAAACTGATTGAAGAAGCTGTTAAACCCTATGGTTTTAAAGTGAGCGATATTGAAGCTAAAGAAATTGTCAGTGGTAAAACCTACGATACGGCTAACTACTTTAAAAAAGAAAATCCAGACAGTGAAATCTATCTGATGTTTGGCTTGGACAATCTTTTTGATATCGATAGATGGTATCGCAGTGAAGAATTGATTAAAGAAAACAATTTCCTGATTGTTGGCCGCTACAACAAAGCTATCCCGGAAGAAATAGCTAATCAAGAACGCTTTAAGAATAAATTGCACTTTGTAGTTAATGATGACTTCAACGATATCAGTTCAACCATTATTCGAAATGCATATTTAAATAATGAAATTGAAACAATTAAAGATAAAGTACCAAATAATGTATATGAATATCTGCTAAACACCAAGGAGGTATACAAGTGAGTGATTTTGGTTTTAGAAAAGTAAGTGCAGCCTGTTTCGAAGTGAGAATAGGCGACTTGGAAAGCAATACAAAAAAGATAATTGAAATTATTAATAAACAAAAAGACAGCGACGTTATCGTTTTCCCAGAACTATCAATTACCGGTTACACCTGTGCTGATATGTTCTTAAGAAAAGAAATCAGTGATAAAGCTCTTGTTTGTCTAAAAGAAATCATCGACAAAAATGAATCAGACGCCATTATTGGTGTTGGCTTACCTGTAAGACTTGAAAGCAAGCTATTTAACTGCGCAGCTTTAATTCATGGTCACGAACTATTAGCCGTTATCCCTAAGAACAATGTACCTAATTATAATGAATTCTATGAAAAACGCTGGTTTGCCAGTGCAAAAGAAACTAAAGCACAGACAATCCGTTTGTTTGGCAAGGATGTGCCATTTGGCTTAAATATCATTGTTGAAGGAAGTAATGGCGTGAAACTGGGCTGCGAAATCTGCGAGGATTTATGGGTAGCTAATGCACCAAGTAATACCTTATCTGATTTAGGTGCCAATATCATTATCAATCTTTCAGCATCTAATGAACTGGTTACCAAGAATGAATACCGCAAGGAACTGGTGAGAATGCAATCAGCTAAGTGTAACTGCGCTTATGTTTATTCATCTTCTGGAAAGGGCGAAAGCACAACTGATGTAGTCTTCTCTGGCCACCAGATTATCGCGGAAAGCGGTTCTATCAGAGCAGAAGCTATGAATATGTTTGAAGAAGATGATGTAATCGTTGAAGGTCTTGTCGATATCGAAAGAATCGAAAACGATAAGATCAGGATGAATAGCCTTGGTGATATCAGTCAGTGTGCAAGAACTATCTATATTGAAAATAAGACGCATGAATTCTTACCGGAAAGAGTTAATGCTTATCCATTTGTTCCAAGTGACAAAGATGTAATGGAAAAAAGATGTCTGGAAATTTTAAATCTGCAGGCAACAGGCTTGGCAACAAGACTTAAAAAGATTGGTACTAAAAAAGTTGTTATTGGCATTTCTGGTGGTTTAGATTCTACCTTAGCATTACTGGTTATTAAGAATGCTTATGATTTATTAAAGTATCCATATAAGGATATCGTGGGTATCACAATGCCGGGCTTTGGTACTTCTAAACAAACCAAGACTTCAGCCGATTCCCTAATGGAACTTTTGGGGATTGATTGCCGTACTATTGATATCACAAAAGCCTGCAAGCAGCATCTAAGTGACATTGGCCATGAAGAAGATGTTTATGATATTGCCTACGAAAATACACAAGCCAGAGAAAGAACACAGATTTTAATGGATGTGGCGAATAGTGAAAACGCTATTGTTGTAGGCACTGGTGACCTTTCAGAATTGGCGCTTGGCTGGTGCACATTTAATGGTGACCACATGTCAATGTATGCCGTAAATACTTCGGTGCCAAAGACTCTGGTTAAATTTGTAATCAGTACCTATGCAGAAAAGCTTGCTTCAGAGGAATTGAAGAAAGTCTTAATTGATATCTGCAATACAACAATTTCGCCAGAACTTATCCCGGCAAATGATGACGGCAGTATCAGACAGTCTACTGAAGATTCTATTGGTAAATACGATTTACATGATTTCTTCTTATATAACTATGTAAGAAATGGTTTCTCAAAAGAAAAGATCAGACAGCTGGCTTATGTTGCTTTCAATATTGATCACAAGAAAATTGATGATACATTAGATATCTTTGTTAAACGTTTTAGAACAAATCAGTTTAAACGAAACGCTTTACCTGATGGACCAAAGGTAGGTTCAGTTGCCTTATCTCCTAGAGGTGACTGGAGGATGCCTTCAGATTATCAAGGTTAAACATTCGAACTTGGACGCATTCGATTGAATGCGTTCTTTTTCTATAAGATATTATTTACGCGTTGTTGAGGGATAAAACAAATTTTTATGTATTAAATCAACACTGAAAAGTGTATAATTAAAGTGCAATTTAAGGAGGAAATTTTTTACATGGCTGTTAAAGTTGCAATTAATGGATTTGGTCGTATCGGTCGTTTAGCATTCAGACAGATGTTCGGTGCTGAAGGATACGAAGTAGTAGCAATTAACGATTTAACATCTCCTAAGATGTTAGCTACATTATTAAAGTATGACTCAGCTCAGGGTTCATTCTGTGGTAAATTCGGTGAAAACCTACACACAGTTTCTTCAAAGGAACCAGTTCTAGCTGAAGATGGCAAGACTGTTGTAACTCCTGGTTCAATCACAGTTGATGGTCAGGAAATCACTATCTATGCTAATCCAAAGGCTGAAGAACTACCTTGGGGTGAATTAAACGTAGACGTTGTATTAGAATGTACAGGTTTCTACACTTCTAAAGCTAAGGCTGAAGCACATATCAAGGCTGGTGCTAGAAAGGTTGTTATCTCTGCTCCTGCAGGCAACGATCTTCCAACTATCGTTTACAACACTAACCACACTACATTAAAACCAGAAGATACAGTTATCTCAGCTGCTTCTTGTACTACAAACTGCTTAGCTCCAATGGCTAAGGCTCTAAATAACTACGCTCCTATCCAGTCTGGTATCATGACAACTGTTCATGCTTACACTGGTGATCAGATGATCTTAGATGGTCCTCAGAGAAAGGGTGACGTTCAGAGAGCTAGAGCTGGCGCTATCAATATCGTTCCTAACTCAACAGGTGCTGCTAAGGCTATCGGTCTAGTAATCCCTGAATTAAACGGTAAGCTAATTGGTGCTGCACAGAGAGTTCCTACTCCTACAGGTTCAACTACTTTATTACATGCAGTAGTTAAGGGTAAGGACGTTACTGTTGAAGGTATCAATGCTGCTATGAAGGCTGCTGCTAACGAATCTTACGGTTACACTGAAGAAAAGTTAGTTTCTTCTGATATCATCGGTATGAAGTTCGGTTCATTATTCGATGCTAACCAGACAATGGTTGCTAAGATTGATGACGAAACTTACCAGGTTCAGGTTGTATCTTGGTATGATAACGAAAACTCTTACACATCTCAGATGGTAAGAACTATCAAATATCTTGCTAGCCTATAATTCATAATTTGTAAATTAAAAATAAATAGTAAATATAACTAATAGAAAGGAAAAAATCCTTAGATTTCATTAGTTATAAAAATTAAAATTAAATAGGTAAAAAGAGCGGTGAAGTTAATGATATGTACCCAGAATCCTGGACACATTAAAATTTAACTCAATTCTAACAGA
>JAUNCS010000033.1 GCA_030526485.1 Erysipelotrichaceae bacterium
TTCAACACCTCTTTTCTTGATTTCATCAAAGACCTGCATCCAGTAGTTCTTGGATTCAGAAACATCCATCCAAAGTCCAAGTATTTCCTTGTGTCCCTGCAGATCATATCCAAGAATCACATAAACAGCTTCTTCTTTAGCTTCATAATCACTTCTTACAGAAACATACATACAATCGACAAACAGAAATGGATAGCAGGCTTTTAAAGGCCTATTACGCCATTCTTCTACTTCGGGAAGTATTGTATCGGTAATATCAGAAATCATCTGATGAGATACTTCAAATCCATATATATCTTCAATTGTTGATGAGATGTCTCTTTGAGACATGCCTCTGGCATACATTGCCAGCACTTTATTCTCAATAGATGATACATCCTTGGTCCTTTTAGGTATGGCTACTGGCTCAAATGATCCATCTCTATCTCTTGGTGAGTTAATTTCAACAGGACCCATAGTGGTCTTGAGCGTTTTAGGTGTAGAACCATTTCTTCTGTTAGTTGTGGTCTTTTCTCCTTTTGAGTTTGATTCATAACCCAAATGATGATTTAGTTCACCCTTGAGTAGCCCCTCAAACATTGGACCAAAGATATCCTTTAAAGCATTTTGCATATCCTCAACAGATTCGCAGTTATATTCATTAATTATTTTATTGGCGATAGCTTCTGCTGCAGGATTTCTCTTTATTTTTGCCATATCTTGCATTGTTCCTTTTCCTCCTTTAGAATACCATTAAGCAAAATAAAAAAATCTGCATAAGCAGCTAAGCCGTACGCTCTTAACTAACTTACACAGATTAATTTACACTATCGTGTTGTTTTATTATTAAACTTCTTCTACCCACTGATTTTCTCTTATCAAAACAACGTTTTTGCCTATGAGGAACATGAAATTCTACTGGTTATTGTTTCAGCCTTCTATCTGATATATATCTTTGTGGTATATCTTGCCAGCAAGCGCAATGGGGGCGAACTCAAATACTTCCCGGTATGGCAGTATGTTGTACCAGCCTCTATTGGCATGATTCTGGAAGTCTTTATCAATAGTGCATTTATCGGTATCTGTAATGCGATTGCGATTTCCAGCGTCTTAAGCAGTCTTCAGGATGAAAGAATCTTTAGAGACAGTCTGACTGGTTTATATAACCGTTCATATCTTGAGGAAATCAAGAATATGCTGGAAAAGAAGCATAACAGCTATATTTCAGGGGTAATGCTGGACTTAAATGGTTTTAAACAGATTAATGATACCTATGGTCATGCGGAAGGCGACCAGGCACTGATTACAGCTGCCAATATCATCAAAAATGGTGTTGGTTCCTATGGTGATGCCATTAGATATGCGGGCGATGAATTCATTATCATGATTAATTCCTGGGATGAAAAGATTGTTAATCAGTGTGTTACCAAAATTGAAAATGACTTTAAGTATTACAATAATCAGAAAAGAAAACCATATAACTTAACAGTCAGCATGGGCTATGCGATGTTTAATCCAGAGACCCAGTCAGTCAATGAGTTTCTTAATACCATTGATAAGAATATGTACGACAATAAGCAGAAATTCCATGAGATGGAAAAACAAGGCAATAATTAAAAATTAAATAGATAAAACGGAGGAATTATAATTATGGCATTATTAGACGAAATTCAAAAAGCAGGTATGGATTTAGTTAAAGACAAGATTGGTGATGTTGATGTGACTAAGCTTGTTAAGACTCTTGAAACTACTATTGTAAAAGACCTGGGCTTAAGCGCAGACTTAAAGAAACAGATCAAGGAAGTAGTAAACAACGATGTGGCTAAAAAGGCAGTTACAGCTTTATTAAAGAAGTACGTAGCTAATCCAAACAAGACACTGGAAATGATTACTGACTTTGTAAACAAACTATAATCACAAATGGGAACGTTAACGCGTTCTCATTTTTTTAGTTTGGTTCATCGTTTATAATTAGATATATATGAGTGAACTAATCAAGAAAATACATCGCGTATTCAGATACGCTGATTTAGAAAAAGAGGAATATGATTTAATTATTCCTTATATTGAAAAAGAAAACCGTCGTAACCTAAAGACTTATTCTTTGGTAGCTTTTTCTTTCCTTTTCATCATGTACTGTTTATCTTTTGGCGTTAAGGATATAGCTAATAACCGCTGGGTCTATGGTTCCTTTATGTTTGTTTCGGCCATCTGTTACTGTCTGGCGGAGAAGTCTACTAAAAATTCAAAGCTGATATTGCCGGCTGTCTATATCTTTATGGGCATACTCTTTGCCTTTGACTTGGTACTAGGCATCCTGGCTTCAATTGATGAACAGACTGTAACTTTTGTCGCCTTGCTATTAACAGTACCATTACTGTTTATTGATAGGCCATACCGCATGGTAAACTTTGTAGTTACTTTCATCATCATTTTCATCATCATGGCATCTATCTATAAGACTGGTTATGTTTTGGCTATTGATATTATCGACGTTATCATGTTTGGTTCTTTAGGTTTAATCGTATCAACCTATATGATTCAGGTTAAGTGTCAAAGATTCATGTATGAAAGACAGGTTACCATGTTAAGTGAAACTGATCTTTTAACTGGTTTATACAATCGTAATTCTTATGAAAATAAAGTTAAGAAATACGAGAGCCAGAAACTGGAAAAGCTCGGTTGTATTTATATTGATGTCAATGGTCTGCATGAAATGAATAACAATTATGGTCATGAGGCTGGTGATACCATGCTGAAGTATGTCGCCAATTCAATGAAAGAAGTCTTTGGTGAATACCACAATTTCCGTATTGGTGGTGATGAATTTGTTATCTTTACTAAAGATGTTGAAGAAAACGAATTAAATGAAAAAGTAATTAAACTGCAGGAAATAGTTGAAACTCAGGACTATCATATTTCTGTTGGTTATCATGTATCGGATACTGATAAGGAAGCTATTAATATGATTGTTAAAAAGGCTGAAAAAAGAATGTATGAAGCCAAGGATCGTTTTTATGCGGAAAACGGTCAGAAGACAAGAGGAAGATAAGGGTGTTTTAGGCATCCTTTTTTAAAAGTTATGGAAAATAAAGAAATATATAAAAATGAAGGAATAACGCTCCTGGAAAAGGGTAAGAAGGGACTGATTAGAATGGTCTTCAGTCGCTTTGGCATTGTCTTATTACTATTGGCTGTTCAGGTATTATTTTTATTTGGACTATTCTTTAAGTTCAGACAACTGGCACCACACTATGTTGGTTTATCAACGCTTTTCTATATTTTCGCCTTAATACTGGTTATTAACAGTGAACATGATAATTCAGCCAAGATTACCTGGATCATGGTAATGATGATACTGCCTATCTTTGGTGGCTTGCTTTATATTTACACCAGCATTGACTTAGGCCATCGCGCATTGAAGAAAAGATTGAAGGCGCTTATTAGTGAAAGTAAAAACTTCATTAAGCAGGATGAAACAATTACAGAAAAAGTTGAAAAAGACTGTCCGGAATTAAATGATCTGGCTACTTATTTAAACAAGAGCGGCAGCTTTCCGGTTTATGAAAATACTGATGTAACTTATTATCCTTTGGGCGATGAGATGTTTATTGCCATGCTGGAAGAACTTGAAAAGGCTAAAGACTTCATCTTTATGGAATATTTTATTCTGGATGAAGGCTATATGTGGGGCAAGATACTTGATGTCTTAAGAAGAAAGGCCAAAGAAGGTGTCGAAGTCAGGGTGATGTACGATGGAACCAATGAGTTTACACTGCTTCCAAGAAACTATCCTAAAAAGCTGGAAAAGCTGGGTATTAAGTGTCGCGTCTTTGCACCATTTACACCATTTGTATCGACTCACTACAACTATCGTGACCATCGCAAGATTCTGGTTATTGATGGCAAGGTAGCCTTTAATGGTGGCATCAATATAGCGGATGAATATATCAACAAGATAGTTAAACACGGGCACTGGAAAGATACCGGTGTAAGACTAAAGGGTGCAGCTGTTGATAGCTTTACAGCCATGTTTTTACAGATGTGGCATGTTGGCGATAGAGAAGCTGACTATAAATCTTATCTAAACAGATATGAAGTCAATAAGGAAAATGGCTATGTTATGCCATATGCTGATTGTCCACTTGATGAATATTATGCTGGCGAATCAGTTTATATGGATATTCTTAATAAGGCCCATGACTATGTCTATATCATGACTCCGTATTTAATTCTTGATGGTGAACTGGAAAAAGCCTTAAC
Organism: Erysipelotrichaceae bacterium; assembly: GCA_030526485.1. Lineage (GTDB taxonomy): Bacteria > Bacillota_I > Bacilli_A > Erysipelotrichales > Erysipelotrichaceae > Colivicinus. The sequence continues at coordinate 4,243 of JAUNCS010000033.1, forward strand.
ATTTGCTGCTGAAAGAGGTATTGAAGTAAGGATGCTTATGCCTCATATTTCCGATAGCTTTGTGGCTAATGCCCTGGCTAAGACTTACTATAAGCCTTTACTTAAATCAGGTATCAGAATCTTCGAATATACGCCAGGCTTTGTTCATGCGAAAGTCTTTATCAGTGATGATATCAAGGCGGTAGTTGGTACAATTAATCTTGATTATCGAAGCCTTTACCACCACTTTGAATGTGCTACCTATATGCATAAGACAAGCTGTATTAAAGATATAAAAGAAGATTTTACTAAGACCTTAGATAAATGCGAAGAAGTGACACTGACTTCTTTAAAGAAAGAAAAGTGGTATATAAAACTTGTGGGCAATGCGCTTAAGTTTATTGCCCCATTACTGTAGGAGGGACTATGACTTTAAAAGATGTTACCCATGGTCCAGAAATTGTCTTTTGGATCAGTATAATTATCTGCCTGATATTCTCAATTATTCTTTTAAGCGGCAAAGGTGCAGTGCTGATAGCAGGCTACAATACTTCAAGTAAAGATAAAAGAGAAAAATATGATGAAAGAAAACTGAGTCTGGTGGCTGGTGCTGGTATGAGTCTTATAACAATTCTCTTATTTGTTATGAAGATTCTGGAAAATACTTTACCAGCCAGTTTCGCCACTGTTTCAACCGTGATTATCGTAATAGACTGTCTTATTATGGTAATTCTGATGAATACAATCTGTAAGAAATAAAGTTCAATCCTTCGGGGTTGAACTTTTTACATTTACTTTACAAAAGCTTAAAGATACATTTTACATTCATTACCTATTCTAAAAGTGAAAGAAGGGAGCTTGTATGAAAATGGTATGGAATTTCATTAATGAACAAGAGCTTTCAGTAAAGAAGAAAACTAAATATTTTTTAATAATAAACACTGTCTTAAATGCCTTAATCGGTTTAGCTATCTGGCTTTTAATCGGCAGACTGTTTCTAAAAGGTTTAGCCTGGGCTCTTTGCTTTGTTGGTTATCCTGCGGTATTTGCAGGACTTATTGGTGGCAGTCTTTATCTTTATAATCACGACTTTTAATAAGATTTACTAAACTTTTACATAACTGTATCTTTTAACTTTACATCTAACTCTTAAGCTAAATACGTATCCAAAAAGACGTCATTTGGAAATTAAGAGGTAAGTTAGAAATGAAAAGAAAATTATTAGCTATTTTATTTGTCACAGTCTTATTAATGACTAGTGCCTGCTCAAAGAAAGACTCAGCAGTATCACTTGCTGGTTCAACTTCAATGGAAAAATTATGTGAAGCCTTAAGCGAAAGCTATATGACAAGTACTGGAGCTACCGTAACAGTTGAATACACTGGTTCTGGTGCCGGCCTTGAATCTTTGGCTAGCGGATCTGTAAATATTGGTAATGCTTCAAGAAAACTAAAAGATGAAGAAAAAGCTAAAGGCTTAGTTGAAAATGTTGTCGCAATCGATGGTATTGCCGTTATCACTGATAAAAATAATGTTGTTAAAAATATCAGTTCTGAAGATTTAAAGAAAGTCTATGCTGGTGAAGTTACTAACTGGAATGAAATCGGTGGTGAAGATCTGGCTATCGTTGTAATCGGTAGAGAAGCAGGTTCTGGTACAAGAGATGCCTTTGAAGAAATCTTAAAACTAAAAGATGCTTGCAAGTATGCGCAAGAACTTGATTCAACAGGTGCTGTACTGGCTAAGGTTGCAGCTACTCCAGGTGCTATCGGCTATGTATCACTTGATGTAGTAAATGATACAGTAACAGGCTTAAAACTTGATGGTGTAGAACCTAGTGAAGCACAAATCCTAGCTGGTAAATATTTACTTCAAAGACCATTTGTAATGGCTACTAAGGGTGAAATTGCTAGTCAGAGTGAAGCAGTACAGGCTTGGTTTAATTACATCAAATCCGAAGAAGGTCAGACTATCATCAAAAAGGTTGGTCTAATTATCCCAAATAACTAATTATGAAAACTAAAGCAATTATCGAAAAGATAGCGCATATCATCTTCTTAATATCTGCTGTCGTCGCTATATTTGCTGTAGGTGCAATCACAATATTCATGTTTATCAAAGGAACCCCAGCTTTCAAAAGTATCGGGTTCCTTGATTTACTATTTAAGAGCGAATGGGCACCAACAGCCACAAACCCTACATATGGCATAGCCTACATCATCTTATCTTCAATCGTAGCTACTTTCTCAGCTATTATCATCAGTATTCCTATTGGCCTGTTAACTGCTGTCTATATCGCAGAAATGGCCAACAACAAACTTGGTGAAATAGTTAGAACTGCGGTTGAACTGTTAGCTGCTATTCCATCAGTAATCTATGGTTTACTGGGCATTATGATCCTAAACCCATTAATGTATAAACTGGAAAGATTAATCTTTATCAATAATCCAAATCATCAGTTTACAGGCGGATCAAATCTTTTATCAGCCATTATTGTCTTAGCACTGATGATACTGCCAACAATTGTCAGTGTCAGCGTATCTTCATTAAATGCTGTCTCTGATAAGTTAAGATCAGCTTCTTTAGCCCTGGGTGCCAGCAAGATTCAAAGTATCTTCTCAGTTGTTATACCGGCGGCTAAATCCGGCATTCTGACTGGTGCAGTCCTGGGTATTGGCAGAGCCCTTGGTGAAGCCATGGCCATCAATATGGTAGCGGGTGGAGTAGTTAATTTCCCACTTCCATTTAACTCAATCAGAACCCTGACAACTCAGCTGGTATCGGAAATTGCCTACTCATCAGGCTTGCATCGCCAGGTGCTATTTACAGTCGGTCTAATACTTTATCTGTTTATTATGTTTGTTAATTTCTGTCTATTGAAAGTCAGAAAGAAAGAAGAGGACTAAGATGAAAAGAAAACTGATCGATAATACAGTACAAGCGCTGATTTATCTTTGCACTATTCTTAGTGTCCTGATACTGGCGGGCATTATTATTTACATCTTTGTCAAAGGCCTTCCTTATGTAAGCCTTTCATTCTTAACTTCAGTTACCAGTCCCCTTAAAGGAACTAAGGGCATAGCCGGCAATATTGTTAACACCTTGATGATTATTATCATGACTATGCTTATGGCAACGCCTATCGGCATTGGTGGTGCGATTTATCTAAACGAATATGCAAGTAATAAGAAACTTGTTGGAATAATTGAATATGCAACCGAGACTCTTAGTGGTATACCATCAATTATCTTTGGTTTGTTTGGTATGGTCTTCTTTAATGAGACTCTGGGCCTGGGCTATAGCTTGTTATCGGGCTGTTTTACCCTGACTTTAATGGTCTTGCCCTTACTTATTCGAAATACGCAGGAAGCATTAAAGACTGTACCAGAATCATATCGAACTGGGGCAATAGGACTGGGTAGTGGCAAGTGGCATATGATTAGAACTATTCTGATACCTTCAGCCTTACCGGGTATTATTACCGGTGCTATCCTGGCTGTTGGCCGTATAGTTGGCGAATCAGCGGCCTTACTGTTTACAGCTGGCAGTGCCAAGATACTTCCTAAGACTTTAATGGGCTTCTTAGAAAAACCGTTCTATTCAGGGGGAACATTGACTGTTCAGATGTATCTGTCTGCAACCAGTGAAGCTGACTTTAATACTGCCTTTGGAATTGCCTTAGTCTTATTAATCATCGTCTTACTGATTAATTATGCAACCAAGCTTTTAAGTAAACGTTTTGATGTCAATAGAGGAACTAATTAATGGAAAATACAAAAATAGAAGTAAAGGACTTAAATCTCTATTATGGAGATCATAAGGCTTTAAAAAATATAAACATTGATATAAAGGAAAAGGCGATTACCGCCTTTATAGGGCCTTCGGGTTGTGGAAAGTCAAGCTTTCTTAAAACATTAAACAGAATGAATGACCTGGTAGATGTTGCCAGAGTTGAGGGTTTAGTAAATATCAATGGCAAGGATATCTATGATGAAAAGACAGATGTCACCCTGCTTAGAAAAGAAGTGGGCATGGTCTTCCAGCAACCCAATCCTTTCCCAATGAGTATTTATGACAATGTAGCTTACGGCCCCAGAATTCATGGAATCAAGGATAAGAAAAGACTTGATAAGATAGTTGAAAATTCCCTGAAGGGTGCAGCTATTTATGATGAAGTAAAAGACCGTTTAAAGAAGTCTGCCTTAAGTTTATCTGGTGGCCAGCAGCAACGTATCTGTATTGCCAGAGCCCTGGCAGTAGAACCAGACATCATTTTAATGGATGAGCCAACAAGTGCCCTGGATCCTATCTCTACAAGCAAGATTGAAGACCTGATGGAAGAATTAAAGAAGAAATATACTGTAGTAATTGTTACTCACAATATGCAACAGGCGGCCCGTATTTCTGATTACACAGCTTTCTTTCTAAATGGCGAAATCGTTGAATACGGCAAGACTAACGATATCTTCTCTTATCCAAAAGACAAGAGAACTGAAGATTATATTACAGGCCGCTTCGGTTAAGGAGGAAATATGCGTAATAGATTTGATACACAGTTAAAAGAATTAAATGATCAGCTGATTGAAATGGGCAATGAAATCATTTCTTCAATCAATAATGCGATAAATGCCTTAATCGATAAGAATGAAGAACTGGCTAAAAGCACTATGGAAGCTGATATTAATGTTGATCAGCAACAGAAAATCATTGAAAACCTCTGTTTCAACATGCTGGTACGACAGCAACCCGTAGCCCGTGACTTAAGAGTTATTACTGCTGCCATGAAGATTGTTACTGATATGGAAAGAATTGGTGACCACGCGGCTGATATTTCCGAGATGGCCATTTTAATGGGTGAGAATAACGATATCAATAATTTCCCGAATATTAAGCAGATGGCCATGGAAACTATCTTCATGCTTAATAAGACCATGGAGGCCTATATTGAAAAAGATTTAACTAAAGCCCTGGTTGTTATTAACTATGATGATGTGGTTGATGAGTTGTTTATTAAGTCAAAAAAAGATATTATTCAGTTAATATTAAAGGACCCTGATAAGGGAGAAGAAATAGCTGACTTATTAATGGTTATCAAGTACTTTGAAAGGATTGGTGATCATGCGACTAATATCGCTGAATGGGTCATCTATTCTTTAAAAGGACAAGCATGAAATATACAGATATCAAAAATGATTTAGAAGTTGTAGCGATGATTAAAAAGGCTGATGCCAATCTTAATTGTCTGGGATATACCGACCATTCCTTTGGTCATGTCTGCCTGGTAGCAGAAAGGGCGGCCTATATCTTAAAAGAACTTGGCTATTCTGAAGAAGACCAGGAACTGGTTAAGATCGCTGCCTATATGCACGATATCGGCAATCTTATTAATCGTAAGGCACATGCCGAATATGGTGGACTTTTAGCTAATGAAATATTAAAGAGATATGACATTTCTATTGAAGACCGTTTAAGAGTAGTTTCAGCCATCTCCAATCATGACGAATCTAGCGGTGGAGCAATTGATCATATCTCAGCAGCCTTAATCATTGCTGATAAGACCGATGTTAGAAGAAACAGGGTTAAACAGAAGCCTAAAGCTGCATTCGATATTCATGATAGAGTCAACTACGCGGTAACTTCTTCTGAATTAGAAATCGATAATGAAAAGAAGAGGATTATTTTAAAACTGGAAATTGATGAAGACATCACTTCCATGTATGAATACTTTGATATCTTCCTTGGTCGTATGATGATGTCTAAAAAAGCTTCCGAACTATTGGAAATGAAGTTTAAACTGATCGTAAACGACAATAAAGTTCTATAATTTTACACAGATTTTACAAACGCATATCCATAGATTTTACTTTCAAATCTTATCCTTTACTTGAAGGAAAGATAATGAGGTATTCCTATGGATATTTTTAATGTATTGAATATGATTGGCGGTCTATCGCTGTTTCTATATGGTATGCACCTGATGGGTGAAGCTCTATCAAAAATGGCTGGTGGCAAGCTGGAAAGTGTATTAGAAAAACTTACTTCCAAACCAATTTTTGCAGTGCTATTAGGTGCTGGTGTTACCGCCGTAATTCAATCATCATCAGCTACAACTGTTATGGTGGTTGGTTTTGTTAACTCTGGCATTATGAAACTGGGCCAGGCAGCTGGCATTATTATGGGTGCCAATATCGGTACAACTGTTACATCGTGGTTATTGTCTTTAACCGGTATCAGTGGTTCAAGTTTATTTGTAAAGATGCTGAAGCCTTCTTCTTTTTCGCCAATTCTGGCAGCTATTGGTATTGTTCTGTTATTGTTTTCTAAGGGCGAAAATAAAAAGAAAGACATTGGCGAAATTCTAATCGGCTTTGCAGTCTTGATGTTTGGTATGGACACCATGTCCAAGTCAGTAGCGGGTCTAGCTAATAATGCAGGTTTTACTGGCTTAATGACAGCTTTCTCTAATCCGTTACTAGGAATGAGTGTTGGTGCTTTATTAACTGCCATCATTCAGTCTTCTTCGGCTTCTGTTGGTATCTTACAGGCTTTATGTCTTACTGGTGCTGTAAAGTATTCAACAGCTTTACCTATTATCATGGGCCAGAATATTGGGACTTGTGTTACTTCTATCATTTCCAGTTTTGGTGCCAATAAGAATGCCAAAAGAGCAGCCATGGTTCACCTTTACTTCAACCTGATTGGTACAGTTGTCTTTATGGCAGTTTTCTATACAGCTAATCTGTTTATTGACTTCGCTTTCTTAAAAACAGCAATCAATCCAGCTGGTATTGCGGTTGTTCACAGCTTGTTTAATATTGGCACAACAATTCTTTTATTCCCATTCTCTAAGCAGCTGGTTAAGTTTGCGGAACTGACTATTCCTGAAGATAAAAATGTGGAAAGTGTTATCGATACTATTTCTATTGATGAAAGATTTTTGGAAAGTCCAGGCTTTGCGATGGAACTTTGTCGTAATAAGGCCAGAGAAATGGCCGAACTTACCAATAAGGCGATCAAGAAAGCTGGTGATCTGTTACTTAACTATGATGAAAAGGCAGTTAAGGAAATCATTGAAATGGAAGGAATTGCCGATCGCTATGAAGATGTTCTTGGATCATACCTGGTTAAACTTTCAAGTAAGAATCTGTCAGTAGCTGATAGTAGAAGCATGTCAATCATTCTTCATAGTATTTCGGACTTTGAAAGAATAAGTGACCATGCGATGGAAATAGCGCTAAATGTCGAAAGTATGAAGCAGAAGAATCTAAACTTCTCAGAATATGCTTACAAGGAAATTGAAGTGCTGGTTCAGGCTACCAATGATATCTGCAATATCACTTTGGAAAGTTTCTCTAAATATGATGATAATCTGGCTATCCATGTCGAACCTTTTGAAGAAGTGATTGATACTTTAACCAAGAAGGTTAAGGAAAATCATATCAGACGTTTAAGAAAGGGCCAGTGTACTATTGAAATCGGCTTTATCCTGGAAAATATCTTAAATGGTCTGGAAAGAGTTTCTGATCACTGCAGTAATATAGCGATTGAATTAATTACTATTACAGATAATGACTACAATACTCATGAATACTACAAGAATATCTCAAATGAAGAAAAGGCTAAGTTTGATAATGAATACCGCGAACTATTAAATGTGTATGCACCAAAACTTAGTGATGATATGATTACTTTATAGGAAAAATATATGGCATTGATTTACATAATTGAAGACGATGATTCTATCCGTGAAATTGAAGAATTTGCCCTGATTAACGCAGGACACAAGGTCCAGGGCTTTGCCTGTGCCAGAGACTTCTTTAATATGCTGGATAAGGTAGTACCTGACTTGTGTCTGGTTGATTTAATGCTTCCAGATATAAGTGGTAATGACATCGTTAAAAAACTAAAGAATAATCCGGATACCAGAAAGATGCCGGTAATAATGGTAACAGCCAAGACCAGTGAACTGGATCTGGTTAGGGGTATTGAAGATGGGGCTGATGACTACATCAAAAAGCCTTTCTCCGTTATGGAACTGATGTCCAGGGTTAAGGCACTTTTAAGAAGATGCAAGAATGAAACAGCCAAGGTTTTAAAGCTGGATGATTTAATCATCGATAATGATAAACACGAGGTTACTATTAATAATCAAAGAATAGAACTTACTTATAAGGAATATGAATTATTATCTCTATTTGTCTTAAATAAGGGCATAGTCTTAAGCCGAGATACTATTATGGATCAGGTCTGGGGTACTGACTATGAGGGTGAATCCCGTACTATTGATATGCATGTCAAAACACTAAGACAAAAGCTGGATAATTATGGTAACCGCATTAGAACAGTTCGCAATGTGGGCTATGTAATCGAATGAAAAACAAGATAAATACACGTCTGGTCGGTATCGCTATACTGGCCATCTTTTCAACTCTGATTGGAATCACTATAGTTTACTATAGTCTTTTTCAAAGTCAGATTAAGACTGACCTTTCAGTAAGTGCTAAATTGTTGAGGGATACCCATTACTTTGAAAATGTTGATATTGATACCAAAGATATCAATCTTTCTTTTGAAGACAGTGAATTGCGTGTAACCTGGATAAATAAGGATGGTACTGTACTATACGATAATGATGTTTCTTTTAATACCTTGGGTAATCACCTTGATAGACCCGAAATTAAAGAAGCTTTTAAAAATGGCAGTGGGGAAATTGTTCGAAGATCTGATACTTTAAATAAGAATACTTTCTATTATGCTGTTCTTTTAGATAATAATACAGTGCTTAGAGTGGCGACTGATGCGGAAAGTATGTTTGCGATCTTTATGTCCGTGACACCGATCGTTCTTTTGATAATCCTTTTAATTATTGTCATCTGTATTATTCTTTCCCATGTTTTAACCAAACAGCTATTAAGGCCTATTGAACAGATGGTGGAAAATCTTGAGAGTTCTGATTACAGTTCTCCTTATAGGGAACTGGAGCCTTTAAGTACTAAATTAATAACTCAGCATACCGATATTCTTTCAGCTGCCAAGGCCAGACAGGACTTTACAGCTAATGTGTCTCATGAGTTAAAGACACCTTTAACAGCCATTTCTGGATATGCTGAACTATTGGAAAATGATCTGGTAGGGGAAGAGAATAAACGTCACTTCTATACAGAGATTCGAAAGAATGCGAATAGACTTTTAACGCTTATCAATGACATCATCCGTTTATCTGAACTTGATCGAAAGGACCATGAACCTGGTTTTGAGAATCTTGATTTATATGAAATAGCTAATGAATGTCTGGAAGAATTCAGAATGAGTGCCAAGTCTAAAAATATCGCTGTTTCTTTAAGTGGAAAAGAATGTAAACTGTATGGAAACAGAGATATGCTCAAAGAACTGTTAGAGAATCTGGTTTCAAATTCTATTAGATACAATAATCCGAATGGCAGGGTAGAAATAATTATTGACAATAAGGATAATCGACCGGTTTTAACAGTGAAAGATAATGGCATTGGTATTCCATTATCTGAACAGGATAGGGTCTTTGAAAGATTCTACCGCGTAGATAAGAGCAGGTCTAAGACCAGCGGTGGTACCGGGCTTGGTCTGGCGATAGTTAAACATATTGTTGAAATACATAATGCGAAGATTAAGCTGGACAGTGTGCCAAATGTTGGTACCAGTATTTCCGTTTTCTTCTAAAAAACAAGTAAGCTATAGCTGGTCTATAGCTTTTTTCTTGCCTAAGCAGATAATTTGAATCATACTATAATTTGTGAAAGAAATAGATTTAACTAAGGGTAATATTTTTAATAAACTGATCAGCTTTTCTTTACCGATGATAGCTGGTAACCTTTTACAGCAGATTTACAACTTCGTGGATACGCTTATTGTTGGCAAGTACTTAGGAGCAAATGCTCTGGCTGCTGTTGGTTCAGCCTATACGCTGATGATTTTTATTACTTCAATAATCATTGGTCTTTGTATGGGCAGTGGGGCCTTTTTCTCTGAGGACTATGGTGCTGGTGAAAAAAAGAAATTAAAAGAAGACATCTGGCTTTCTTTCTGGTTTATTTTTTCAGTTTCAATACTGATCTATTTTATTGTTTACCCGGGAATGGATTTTATCTTAAGGATATTACAAACACCAAAAGAATTAATGACGCTGACAAAAGAATATGTCACAGTAGTATTTGCCGGCATTATTTTTGTCTATCTCTATAATTTCTTTGCCTATCTATTAAGAGCCATTGGTAATTCATTTATTCCGCTTGTCTTTTTATTAATCTCATCTTTACTAAATATCGCCTTGGATATCTATTTTGTTACGGGATTAAATATGGGAGTTGCTGGGGCAGCCTTAGCTACTGTAATTGCTCAGGCTGTATCGGGTTTGGGTATTTTGATCTATTCGATGTATAAACTTCCTTTCTTAAAGAATCGTAAGGATAGAATGATTTTTAATCTTCAGAGACTAAAACAAATCATCATAAATGATGTTGCTACTGGGATTCAACAGTCAGTAATGAACTTTGGTATTTTAATGATTCAGGGACTGGTTAACAGCTTTGGAACTATTGTAATGGCATCTTTTGCCGCAGCGGTTAAAATTGATACTTTAGCTTATATGCCAGCTCAGGAATTTGGCAATGCCTACTCATTATTTGTTTCTCAGAATTATGGAGCTAATAAGAAAGAACGTATCAAAGAGGGGACAAAAATCTCTTTTGCGGTTTCTTTTATATTCTGTCTAATGATTTCCTTTCTTGTATATATATTTGCCGGCAGTCTGATGCAGATTTTTATTGATGCGAGTGAAACAGCGATCATTAAAGAAGGAATCAGATATCTAAGGATAGAAGGTGCAATGTATGTGGGTATTGGTATGCTGTTTTTGTGGTATGGCTATTTCAGAGGTATAAACAAACCACAGATTTCACTTTTGCTTACAATAATATCACTTGGTACACGCGTACTGTTATCATACGCTTTAGCTCCTCGTACCCCTTTAGGAGTAGTGGCTATCTGGTGTTCAATTCCGATTGGCTGGATTCTGGCTGATCTAAGTGGTTTCTACTTATATTTGAAAAAGAATATTCTGGATATTTAACGAAAGCAGCACCCTTAAGGATGCTGTTTTTTTGTTTATAGAGCTTTAAGACAAGCTAAATATGAAAATTTAGTGTAAGTTAATATTAATGAAAAAGAAATTAAAGTATCTGGGAATAATATTGCTGGTAATCTCTACTTTGATCATCACTTTATGCTGGTCCTTTAAGATTAAACTTAGTACTGAACTAACAAGAAATCTGGGTACACTGGAACTTTTAAGTATGGCTATTTTAGGGTATAGCCTTAAGGAGTAATATGAACGCTAATGAGTTGTGGGAAAAATTCTGTAAGGAAAAGAATGTAGATATTAACCAAAGACATACAGCCTGGGCCTTTTGTGGTGGTGGTGAGGCAGGTGATAGACTGGCAGAACTTGTATTAGAAAGAAAGAAATTTGGTACAGCCAGTGCCTATGAAGCTTATCTTAGTCAAGGAGCCTTGGATGAAATACCAAGAAGTGACGAATATAATGTCATTCTTTTGGACAATGGGGAAGCGGTATGTGTAACACAGAATTACAGTTTGAATATAAAGAAGTTTGGCGAAGTATCTTCTTTTCATGGCTTTGCGGAAGGTGAGGGGGATAGAAGTTTAAGATACTGGAAAGAGGTTCATGAAGAATTTTTTGAAGATGATTTTAAAAGAGCTAATAAGGTGATGGATGAAAATAGCCTTATCGTCTTGGAACAGTTTAAAGTGGTCTATGTGGCTGATGGAAGCAGCGATGAAATAGATGATATCTATCTTTTGGAAAATGATAATTCAGTAGATTATAATCATATCGTTTTGGATTGTTTCTTAAATAATGAACAGGTTGGCTATCTGGAGATTATCAAGGAAGATAATGAATTTCATCTCTATAGTCATGTAGATGAAAAAGAGGAACTATTCCTAAAAAGAGCTAATGAATATTTAGGGGTTTTAAATAATGTCTTTTAAGCGCTTTATTGATTCAACATCTTTACATATACTGGCGATGTTTCTGATGTTTCTGGACCATTTATGGGGTATATTGGCCATTGATGCCTGGTGGCTTACTAATTTAGGAAGACTGGCATTTCCAATCTTTGCCTTTATGCTGGTAGAAGGTTTTTATCATACCGGTAATTTAAAGAAGTATTTTAAAAGACTCTTGATTGGCGCCCTGATATCAGAAATTCCCTATAATCTGATGATGTCTGGTTCTTTAATTGATCCCTTTGATCAGAATGTCATGTGGACTTTCATCATTGGTCTAGGAGCTATGTATTTTACCGATAAGCTAAGTAAAAAGAATAAATACTTTAAAGTATTTGGCATACTTATTTTCTATTTCGCTTCAATCATTGCCTTAATCACCTTTGTTGACTATAACCAGTATGGCATTATGATGATTGCGGTTTTCTATTTCTTTAGAGGAAATAAGTGGTATCTGATCTTACTGCAGTTTATTGGATTGTTTACCGTTAATGAACTGATATTTAAGGGTATGACTGTTGATATTAATCTCTTTGGCTATCTTCTTACTTATAACCAGCAGTCATATGCGGTTTTCTCACTTATTCCAATCTGGCTATATAACGGTGAAAAGGGTTTTGGTAAAAAGGGTTTTCAATACTTTTCGTATCTTTTCTATCCCTTACATATTCTGTTTTTAATAACACTGGCATATTGCTTATGAGATAATATTTATACTTAATGGACGTAATTGATGGACTAAAGGATAAGGATGATAATAAGGCTCATGCCTTATTAAAAGAGATGCTGATTGAGTGTTCAAAGTCAGATTTTTATTATGGTCACTTTAATGATTTCTTGGAAATGCTAAATGATAGGAAATCATATGTAAGAGTCAGGGCTTTTTCTTTAATCTGTGCCTTAAGCAGGTGGGATAGGAATAAGCTCATCAATCAGAATATTGATAATATTTTGAACATCTTAAATGATGATAAGGCTTTTGTAGTAAGAAAGGCTTTAGAGGCTTTAAAAGAAGTGCTTCTATTTAAGAATGAACTGGAAGCTGTAGTCAGAAAAAGAGTTCTTGAAATCAATATAAATCGCTTTAAGGATAGTATGTCACCTTTGATTAAAAAAGATATAAATGAACTGTTAGGAGAAACAATATGGGAATTGTAGTAATGGGCGCAGTATTTGTGGATGTAAAGGGCTATCCTTTTTCAAAATATATACCAGAGGGAAGAAATGCCGGCAATGTGGAAATTGTTCACGGCGGTGTTTCCAGAAATGTGGTAGAAGATATCGCTAATGTTGAACTAAGACCAACTTTCTTGAGTCTTGTGGATGATACGGGCAATGGTATTGAGGTAATTGATAAATTAAAACGCCATAAGGTTGATACTTCCTATATGCGTACAGTTAAAGATGGCATGGGCACCTGGCTGGCAATTTTTGATACCAATGGTGATGTCAGGGGATCTATCTCTAAAAGACCGGATTTGATGCCCATTTACGATATCTTATGTGAACAGGGAGATGAGATTATTTCCAAGGCTGATAGCATAGTCCTGGAATTTGATATTGATGTCATTACAGTTAAAAAGACCATTGAACTGGCTAAGAAATACAATAAGAAAATCTTTGCGGTCATCTCTAATATGTCGATTGCGGTAGCCAGAAGAGACCTCTTGGAAGATATTGACTGCATTGTCTGCAACAAGCAGGAAGCAGGTATTCTTTTCTCGGAAGACTACGAAAGTCTGAATGAAGAAGAAATGGAAGAAGTACTGGTAAAAAAGATTAATGGTGCCAATATCAAACAGATGGTCGTAACGCTGGGTGAAAAGGGTGCAGTCTATGCAACTCTTGATGGTGATAGAGGTTATTGTCCAGCCTGGCAGGTAGATGTAGTAGATACAACCGGAGCTGGTGATGCCTTCTTTTCCGGTGTAACTATTGGCCTTACTTATGGCAAGACCATGGCTGAGGCCTGCAATATCGGAGCCAGACTGGCAGCCAGTGTAATCTGCACCAAAGATAATGTCTGTCCACGTTTTAAGCCAAGCGAATTTGGTATTGAGGTAAATAATGATTAGTCTAAAAAGAATTGACGAAAATAACTTTATTGAGGCCTTTAACCTGAAACTGGCCAAGGGTCAGGAGAACTATGTATCGCATCCAATAAGAAGTCTGGCACAGGCTTATGTCTACTATAAACAGTGCACACCTTTTGGTATCTATGAAGAAAAGATCATGGTGGGCTATGTGATGGTTATCTATGATTATGATGTGCCTGAATATGATATCTGGCATTTAATGATTGATGAAAAATATCAGGGCAAAGGCTATTCTATAAAGGCTATGGAAAAGGTGTTGGAATATATTAAGACCAAGCCTTTTGGTGATTCTAACAGAGTAGCTTTAACCTGTCACAAGGATAATAAGATAGCTTTAAATCTGTATGAAAAACTGGGTTTTGAATATAGTGGCAATGAAGATGAAGAAGTAAAGGAAATGATTAGGTATTTATGATAAAGGCCGTACTTTTTGATTTGGATGGAACTTTAGTAGACAGTGAAAAATACTATAAGATAGCCTGGGATAAAACCATTGAATACTTCGGTCATATTCTAAGTGAGGAAGAAACGCTTTTAATTCCTTCTTCATGTCGTGACTATAAAATAGAGTTCTTTAAGAAGATGTTTAATGGCAAATATACCGTTGATGAAATCATCGATAAGAGAATAAAAATCTATGATGAAATGATGATTGGTAAAACTTTAGAAGCAACAAAAGGCGCTAAGGAATCATTAGCTTATCTTAAAGAAAAAGGAATAGAAGTAGCGGTAGTAACGGCCAGTAAGGTAAGTGCTGCTAAAAGAAAACTTAGTGAAGCGGGTTTAGATGATGAGTTTGAACACATCATTTCCGCATCAGAAATGGTAAAACTTGGTAAGCCCTGGCCCGACTGCTATCTTTATGCCTGTAAGCAATTAAACTTAGACCCAAGTGAATGTGCAGTAGTAGAAGATAGCTACAATGGGGTAAAAAGTGCCTATGATGCGGGCTGTACAGTGTATCGAGTAGCCAATGACTACAAGGTTATGGAAAAGGAAAAGGAATTAATCAAAGGGCTTATTAATAATCTATTTGAATTAAGCAAATATATATAATTAAGAAAAGGAGAAAATTATGGCTAATAACAAATATTCAGGTACTAAGACTGAAAAAAATCTATGGGAAGCTTTTGCAGGCGAATCACAGGCAAGAAACAAGTATACTTATTTTGCTTCAGTGGCTAAGAAAGCTGGTTATGAACAGATTGCTGCTCTATTCTTGCAGACAGCTGAAAACGAAAAGGAACATGCCAAACTTTGGTTTAAGGCTCTTGGCGAATTGGGTGATACAGCCACTAACTTATTACAGGCAGCAGAAGGTGAAAACGCTGAATGGACTGATATGTATGAAAGAATGGCTAAGGATGCAGAAGAAGAAGGCTTTGTGGAACTGGCTGCTCAGTTTAGGGGTGTTGCGGCAATCGAGAAGATGCATGAAGAAAGATATCGCGCTTTATTAAAGAATATTGAAACGATGGAAGTATTCAAAAAGAGTGGTGTAACTATGTGGGAATGTCGCAATTGTGGACATGTGGTTGTTGGTTTGGAAGCTCCAGAAAAATGTCCGGTATGTAATCACCCACAGGCTTATTTTGAAGTAAGAAAAGAAAACTATTAAACAATATGAGCGATCTATAGGTCGCTCATTAATTTTGTAGTACAATTGCTTAGAGGTTAAAGAAATGAATTTTAGAATGACAAGAATCGGTGATGAACCAGATTTAAAAGATAAGCTGACTGAATACTTGAATAATAAGTGGGTAGAAGAAAAACCTAATTATTTAAGAAGCATTAATGATGCAATAAGAGCCCGCATGATACTTCCTCAATGGTATATCTTACTGGCTGATGAAGAAGTTATCGGTACAGCCGGTGTTTTAGAAAATCAGATTATTGGCAAGCCAGAGTTTTCACCAAATATCTGTTCTCTATATGTAGAAGAAGAATATAAGGAAGAAAAGATTGATGACTTCATCGACTTTATTTATGATGATGTAGCCAAGGCGGGCATTGAGGTCCTTTATCTGGTTGAAGATGTCATTGAGGTCGAAGAAGAATTTTTAGAGGATTTCTAATATAATATTTCCAAAGGTGATTTTATGAAACAATATTTAGATTTATGTCGACACGTTTTAGAAAACGGTCAAAAAAGAATTGATAGAACTGGTACCGGAACTATTTCTACTTTCGGTTATCAGATGCGTTATAACCTGGAAGAAGGCTTTCCTTTATTAACTACCAAGAAGGTTTTCTACCGTGGTGTTTTTGAAGAACTTTTATGGTTCTTGAGTGGTTCAACAAATATTAAACCGCTTGTAGATAAGAAAGTTGGTATCTGGAATGAATGGCCATATGCTGACTATAAGAAACTTCCTGAATTTGCAGGTGAAACTCAGGATGAATTTATTGAAAAGATCAGAAATGACGAAGAATTTGCCAAGAAATATGGTAACTTAGGTCCAGTCTATGGCAAGCAGTGGCGTGATTTTGGCGGCGTTGACCAGATTAAGGAACTTGTTGAAGGCATTAAGAAGAATCCTTTCTCAAGAAGACATATGGTTGTTGCCTATAATCCAGCTGAAGTAAAGGATATGGCTTTACCTCCTTGTCATTCTCTATTCCAGTTCTATGTATCTGCTGATGGCAAGAAGCTTTCTTGTCAGCTATACCAGAGAAGTGGTGATATCTTCTTGGGCATTCCATTTAATATCGCTTCTTATTCATTATTACTGGCTATGGTGGCTCAGGTATGTGGCTTAGAACCGTATGAATTTGTTCATACTATTGGTGATGCTCATATCTATTTAAATCATTTGGATCAGATTAATCTGCAGCTTTCAAGAGAACCAAGAAAGCTTCCTAAGCTGGTTTTAAATCCAGAAGTTAAGGATATCTTTGACTTTAAATATGAAGATATCAAGATTGAGGACTATGATCCTTGGCCTGCAATCAAAGGAGAGGTATCTGTTTAATGTTTAGCTTAATCGTAGCACATGATGAGGGCTTGGGTATCGGCAATAAGGGTATCATTCCCTGGAATCTAAAGGAAGACTTAAAGCACTTCCGCAATATGACAATTCATAAAAGAATTGTCATGGGTCGTGTGACTTTCGAGGGTTTTAAAAAGCCTTTGCCAGAAAGACATACTATTGTTATCTGCTCACCAGGTAAGGAAAAGGAAGACAGTGAAATGGTTTCTTATGTCACAGATTTTAAAAAGTTCCTTGAGGAAAACAAGGATACTGATGAGGAAATCATGATTTGTGGTGGGGGACTTGTCTATAAGGCAGCTCTTCCTTATTGCAAGAAAATGTATATTTCTCTTGTAGAAGGTAAGCATGAGGCTGATGCCTTCTTCCCTGAATACGATGTAAATGATTATGATGTATTATCAGTTACACCATATGAGGGTTTTAAAGTAATCGAATATCAGAAAAAAGCTTAAGGGCTTTTTTCTTTTTGTATTAGAAAACCCCACGATAGTCGTGGGGTTCAGTAGAGCTTTAGCGAT
>JAUNCS010000066.1 GCA_030526485.1 Erysipelotrichaceae bacterium
CAGCTAAGCCGTACGCTCTTAACTAACTTACACAGATTAATTTACACTATCGGTTTTTATGCTTTTTGAATAATTCTTTTAAATTTAATGTCTCTTGATTCAATGTATTCATCAATTGACTTACTTTCGTTTCTTGTTTTTGCATATGCAGTAATAGTTATTGTTGCTCTTCGCCAGTCTTTAGTATATGAATCAAAAGCTGTATTTGTGATATGCTTTTCTGCTAAGAAGTCTCTCAACATCTGCATTTCTTTCATATCATCAGACATGATTACGTTGATATAAGTTTTATCTTTTGAAAAGACATTTGATAAAAGGCATGCGATGATGCAGCCAACTGCAGAAGCTAAAGATACAATCAGTAATTCAGTATTACTTGTCGCACTTACAATAACTTTTGCTATATAAAAATAAATGAATGTTGATGCAAAGACGCAGATTCCAGATAAGAACCATCTGTTCCTTTGTAACAGCAATGTCTTTGTAGTTGATAAGCCGTTATCAATAACTTTTGCAACAAACAGAACTGCTAAATATATATATATGTTCTCCATCATTAATAAAACCTCCTTTTAAACTTCAAGGAAGTATAGAAAAGTGAAGGTTATTATTTATCATTTTTGTTAAAAACATAGTTTGGAATTAAATCATCAAATTCCTTATCGGTTAAAAGTCTTGCAGAGCCGTGTTCATCCCCATGGGCAAAAGAGGGTTTTATGCTTGATGCATAAAGCGCAGCAAAGCCCGTGAAAATCATAATTTCAAAACCAACTGTAATCTGTGTAGCGACAAAACTGTCAAAGCAAATTGGCCAGTTTAAGATTCCAATGCCATGACTTGGCGCTCCAGTGAGAAGCGGGAGCAATACCAAATTCATTAAAACCGGGAAGAAAATAATATCAATAATTAAGACAAACCCGATAAAGATTAGTATTCCTTTAGTACTCGATTTCTTCTTCATCTAACATCTTCCTTTCGTTTTGAATGTCCTGGTTATAAGATTCGTAGCTTTCAAGTAATGACAGATATTTTGCTTCATACTCTTCTTTTGTTAAAGGAATATGCGTCAGCGAGGATAAAGATTCAGTAAGAATAGACACAGGGCCTTCAACTTTATAAATATCCATACCTGTATCGAGCGCCTTAAGAGAATCTTTAGTGATTGGTTCTAAAAGAATGCTGTTGGCCAGGGAATGATCATTAATTACAGAATCATAAATAGATGATTCATAAACATTTATCCCAATACATTTCATCGCGTTCCAGAAATCGGTTGTAGAAACTGTCATACCCATTTCTAACTTTTTATATTCACGCTCAAATTCTGCCATAGCGAGCTTTCTTTTTCTTTCATCTTCAGTAGTCTCAAGAAGTTTCTTAAGTTCCTTCTTGGCGTCATCTTTTGATACGCCACATTCTTTTAAAAGAGAACTGATAACCCTGGTACTATCAATCAGATCATGTATCTTTATATTCTGCTTGAATGAACCAAACTCCATCCTCTCTAATAACATTCCCTTAAACTTCTTTGTGATAAAGCGAGATTTGGATGATAACTGTTTTGCTTCCTTAAGAATGGAATTGCTGATTTCTCGCTTCAACATATCCATATCCTTATCAGTCTGTTTCTTGGATAATTCAAAGCCTTGTGCAGTTCTCATTGAGTTAGATACTTCTTTCCACTCATCCACAAGTGCCTTTGCATCATCAGTTGACAACAGTTTATCTGTAATGGTTTCAAGTCTATCGAGTATTGAAACATATAAAGTAAATGCCCGAATCGCATCATCACTTGTTTCAATATCTAACTGTCTTTTATAAAACTGCTGCTCATTACTTAATGGTTTTCTTAAAGAAAGTGCTGATATCAAAGAATCTGTCACATCTCTTGAATGTTCAAACTCTCCAACTGATAACTTACCTTTACCATGTGTCAGGGCTTCTATATCCCATAAAAGAGTATGTACATCATCAACCACATCTTTTAAATCAGTAGCCTTATCCTTTATTTCTTTCCTTAAACTGTTTCTTTCTTCATATGACTTAGACATATATTCTCTTGATAAGATACTTGCAGTCTTACTTCTAATCTCATCAAGTTTTTTATGTCTTATAGTAGGAGACTTGTGTGGATCAGGGTTCTTTTCATAAAGAATAAAGTGCAAATGTGGTTGGCATCCGGCATCAGAGTTTTCATTCTGGCTTACTTCAGGTTTGGTATGAAACGCTGCAACCCATCCATAATTATCGGAATTAATATTTAATTCCTTACGATATACTTCGGCAAGTTCTCTTGCCTTTTCAATCCATTTAGCTTCACTATCAAGTCCAAACTCATAAGCCCATTCTTCTTTTAATGACACAATTGGTATCCATAAAGTGCCTTCATGCATTCTTATTTCTTCAACCAATTCTTCAATATTACTGCCAGCTCTTGAGAATAGTTCATGACTTCCAGGTCTTTCATCCATATAGGAAATGTATTTACTTATGTCACCATTAGACGAATCTTCATTTAATAGTGCTTCAGTATTAAATGAATTAATACCTTCTTCTATTTCAAATCTTCCTTCATGGTTTCGTCTTTCACTTACCTGATCTTTAATATAATCGATATATCCATCGATAGAATCTGATGAAGATGTATCTAGCTTATTAACCTTATAACGCCACTTAACAACACTCACCTTATCCATCATTTTCTTCCTCATCTTCCAAAAGATAATCTTCCTTAGACATATCTCCTTTAATAAATGATGCATAGTTTCTCATCATCTTTTTAGAAGCTTCTTTTCTTAAATTGACTGTAGGTTTAAGAACTTTCGTAGAAGTATTTGTATCAAATATCGGTAGTCCTCCGTTAATTAATTGATTAAGATAATTCAAACTTCTATACATACTTCTATTCATTTCAATCAAAGAACTCATATCATTCTTTAATTCAATCAGTTCAACATCATCACTATTTTCATCACCAATTCTTCTTTTAAAGTAATTTCTCATCACCTTATTAACAAATCCAGATCTTGAATCAGCATCATCTTTCTTACAACTTGCATCAATCAAAGCGACTACTTCTTCATCAAGTCTTAAAGTAATCTGTTTTCTATTTCTCATGTATTATTTATTAATCACCTCATATTTATTCAGATAATTATAGAAATATTCATTTTTATATATTAGGAGCAGGATAA
>JAUNCS010000067.1 GCA_030526485.1 Erysipelotrichaceae bacterium
TATTGATTGCCAAATTAATTGATGTTGTTATATTAACTTTATTTGATGTAGTTTATTAATAATTTCATCATTGTATTCAAATTAATTGAGGTTGTTATTCAAATTATTTGTAATGAAAAATTAATAAGAAAAGCCTCGTTTTAGTTTGAGGCTTTTAAAACAGTGGTATTTTTTCTATATTCTCTTCTTCTAGTATTTCTTTTGTAAATAATTTATCGTTTATATATTCGATATTAGCTTCAATTTCTATCATTTGATTTTCAATTCTATCTAATGTATTCATTAATCTGCGCTCAATCATTTCGAATTTATCGAAGCTTTCATCATCTTTTTCTTTAAGATATTCAAATAACTGAATGGTTTCATTTATTTCCATCATAATTCAACCTCGTTTATTACGTGTAAGATTACTTCTTCATCAATGGTGTTTACTCCAAGTTTGTCTCCTACAAGAAGTGCTGTGTTACATATCTTTGATATGATTCTAGGATTGCCTTTCGAATATGAAGTAATTGCCTTTAAAGCTGATGGAGAAAATACTTCTGTAGTTGATCCTGCGCCATTTAGTTTGCCTTTGATGTATGCCGCTGAGTCTTCTTGATTTAAAGCTTCTAAATTGTATGAAGTTACTATTCTTTGCTTTAATGGTTCGTTTGATTTCAAATTTAAAGAACTTATAAGAACTGGTAATCCTGCAAGTATAACTGCTGCATAATCCTTTGAGTCCATATCAAAGTTAAATAGTATTTTTAAGTCATTTAACATTTGGGTAGGCATGTAATTGGCTTCATCAAAAATAATGATAGGAGTTATTTTCTTATCTATAGCTAGTCTTTTAATGGCTGATTGTATTTCTTTGAAGTTATCAACTTTTCTAAATTTCGGCTCAATATTCAATGATGCGGCTATCTGTCTATAAGCTTCTAAAACCGTTAGTGTTGATAATGGTAAATAGATAACCTTATAAGCTGAGGGATTTAAAGTTTTGGCCCAATTTCTAATTGATGTTGTTTTACCCATGCCAGGATCACCGGTAATCAATCCAAAGCCTTTGGTTTGTAACAGGTAGTCTAAACGATATTTGATTTCTTTATATTCTGGAGTTTCCACTAATATTTCTTTTGAATTTTTAATAAACGGATTAAAATCCAAGTTATATCTAGATGTATAGTTCATTTATTATCTTTCCTCCATTTCCGCTAGTCTGATTTTTTCTCTCTTGATATGAGAATTAGCTTGTTTATCTAGAAGTGTAATAGGTATAAGTGTTCTATCACTTCTATCAACTACGTATACATTTTTTAAATCAGGGGTATATCTAATAAGAATCTTTTGGCCTTGGAAGTGATAATCAACCTCATATTCTTTTTCATCAATAACCACAACCGAGTCAGCCGATACTCTTCTTTCAACTTCGATTAAAAAGTCTCTTTCAATTTCTTTATCCGTCTTTCTAATAATTAACTGTGATTCTTGAAAAAACCTATCTATTGGACACACCCCATCTAAAGATGAATGAACTGTTGAATTATATTTTTGAACATAGGCTAATAAATCATTATTAAAATCATCTAGTGATTTGTAATCACCACTTTTAATCGACGATAGAAATTGATCCCTTAGAGTTTTAAACCATCTTTCAATCTTCGCTTTACTAGTTGGTGTTTTAACAGGACAATAATTAATCGCCACACCAATCCTGGCAGCCAATAAATTCATTTGATTAGATCTATAATTTGCACCATTATCAAATGACAATAGTTTTGGAACGCCATATTTAGTTACTGCTGATTTAATTGTGTCCATCAAGTTTATAAAATTGTCTTCGAAATAAGCTTTGCATCCCACAACCATTCTTGAGGCATCATCTATCAGGGCAATGATGTATATTCTTTTCTTAATCCCAACATCTAACATGTATGGGCCATAAGTGGTGTCGCCATACCACACTTCATTAATGTGTTCTTTTTCATATCTTCTTTTCTCAATAATGTTTTTCTTTCCGACTTTCGATCTGTAATATTGAACAAATCTATTTACGGTTGATAAAGAAGGAGAACCATTAACGATAAGGTTATGACTTTTCAATTTCTCATATATTTGAATAGCTGGTAACCTTGGGAATTCGTCAACGTAATACTCAATCTCTTTTTTAATCTCACAATCAAGTTTTCTAGTAGATCCTAAATCAGACCTTCCGTTTGGTTTTAATCCGTCTAAACCATTCTTCTTGTAGGACTTATACCATCTATCAAGTGTAGCTGGAGAAACCCTTATAAAACTTCCATCAATATATTCAAATTCTTTTTCTTGAACACTACGAAAGTATGTCCATGGTAAGCCATTTTCAATTTGGCCAAGAATAACTGGAGCGATGGTTCCATATCTAAATAAAGCTATTTTATTTCTTTTATCTTCATCCATATTTTTATATTTCTTCCTTTCCTGGTTTAAGAATAGAAGAAAATAATTTGTAATTTTATTTAGGTAATGTGGTTTTAAACACATAAGATATTGAAGCCTCGTTTAATTTGAAGAAATTGTCTATTAAATCTTTTGAAGAAATTAATTATGATATCTTCCTCCAGCGTCAATTTCTCTGATGCCAACATTTCCTTGAAACGATTATTATAGTTCCTCTTAACCCTGGAAATGTCATTTTCATCAATGTATAAGTTTGATTCTAAAAGTTCTTTGATATTATCGTCTTTGATTATTTTTATTTGATCTTTTAATTGTATTGATTGATAGGGGACAAGTGTTGAAAGTAAAATCGCATGAGTCTTGCCGCAATGTAAACATTTAACTCTTAAAATGACTATTTTGATAATTCCTGCAACGGTTTTTACAGGTCTGTCATAATATCCGTGTATCTTCATTCCAAAATGCTTACAAATGGGGCATTGTAAAGTGTTGAGACTTAAATTATTAATTATAGAGTCGTATGATTTTTGGTCTATTTCACCATTGAAATCATCGACATAAATGGTTATCATTATTTTGCCTTTATGGTGGAGATTAAAGTAAGACTTTTCCAGGGTACAGACTTTAATCTCTTTTTTCTTTCTTAACTATATTAAAACCCATCCTCATATTATTTGACTAGCAGTTAATCTTATATATGAAGATGGGTTTTTAATTAATTTGAATAATAAATTTAGAATTAGCACCAAATAAATTGAGGGAT